>JAGQON010000039.1 GCA_020427395.1 Phycisphaerales bacterium | reverse complement strand
TGAGAAGTCAGTCCGTACTTCTCAGTCGTGGGAAAACCACTCGTTGCCTCGTAGATCTCAGTCACCGACTCCATTGCCCGTTGCCAGACGATGAGGTCGCGGTGCGACTTGATCTCGGTTTGCGTGGCGGTATTTCCCAATGCCTAATCCCTGATCCCTGATGCCTTGTCCCAGCTCAGTTCATAATCCCCAACAGCTCCGACTCACGCATCACAAGGTGACTCACCCCGTTCACTTCAACTTCAGTCCCCGCGTACGACGCGTAGACGACCGTGTCGCCCTTGCTCACGCTCATCGCGGCGCGGTTGCCGTTCTCCAGGCGCTTGCCCGGGCCAACGGCCACCACGGTGCCGTGGATCGGCTTTTCCTTACTCGACTCGGGAAGGTAGAGCCCCGACGAGGTGACGCTTGCCTTCTCAACTGGCTTGACCAGCACGCGATCTTCAAGTGGTTTGACTGCCATCTGTATTGCTCCTCGATCGGAACTCGCCGATCATCTCGAACCTGTGAGGCGGGCCTTACGCCCGCGACCAGTGTGTGTCCTTCTCGTAACCAAGCCCGACGAGCACGTCGCCGGCCTCTTCGTTGAACCACCGGCTTGCGTCGGCGGTGAAAAACTTCTTCCAATCCCCCACGGTGCCCGAGCGGTAGAAGCTCTGGGTGCTCCCATCGCTGTAGCCGGGCGTTGCCTGAGTGCTTAGGGGCAGCGCCTCGGTCGGGTCGAGCCCGAGGAAGGCGTACATGCGTGCACGCTCCTGCTCGGTGTGCTCGTGCAGCGACTCGTAAGAGACCTGCAGCACGCTCGCGTCCACCTCGCCCGCGTCGGCCCGGGCGATGAAGCCCCGGCTCTCACGAACCACCTCCGCCCAACGCCTCGCAAAGCGGCGCACGATCCGCTCATCGCTGAGCAGTTCTTGCGGTTGCTTCTCGAAGTACTCTGGGTCTTGCCCGAGCTTGGCACTGTGCGAGGCGAACTCACCACTGCCCTCGCCATCGACACGGATGCTGTGAAACACCCGGCTGACGAGCACATCACGCCCATCGCGCACGATGTCGATGACCCGTGCACCGGGCAGGAGGTCCGTGATCGGCGCGGGGGTCCGGTCGCCGATCATGGTGGCCCCGGGGTGACGCTGGGCGTGGACCCTCATGCACCCACGCACCATCTCACGCACGCCATCCCAAACCGCTTCGCGGAGTTGGGCGTCCTGACGCACGATCGTGCGGGGCCGCTCACCCGCGAGCAGCTCGTTGGCGAGCCGCTCGAAATGGTGCTCGCCCACGCAGCAGATGCGCGGGTGCAGATTCAGCAGCGTGCACGCCCAGTTGGTCCCCGAGCGCATGTGACCACGGAGGAAGAAGATCTCCCTCGTGATCCCATCGACCTCGATGAGGCTGGGGCTGGTTGTGCTTGCGGTGTGAATCATGCTCTCCGATCAGATTGTGGTCCCAATCAGCCGGCGTGGTTTAGAACCCCATCCCGCCCATGCCCGGCATGCCGCCCATACCACCCATTCCGCCCATGCCACCCATCGGGTCGGCGTGAGCATGAGCATGGTCGTCCTTCTTCTCGGGCTTGTCGGTGACGATGCAGTCGGCCGCGAGCAAGACGGTCGCGACAGAGCCCGCGTTGGTCAGGGCGCTGCGGTCGACCTTGGCGGGGGTGATGACGCCGGCCTTGATCAGGTCCTCGTAGGTGTCGGTCAGCGCGTTGTAGCCGTTGCTGCCGCTTTGCTCGGCCACCTTGGCGACCACGACGCTGCCCTTGGCACCCGCGTTCTCCGCGATGGTGTGGAGCGGAACCTCGAGAGCGCGGTAGACGACATTCATGCCGGCCGCGAAATCGAACTTCACCTGACCGATGTCGTCGCTGGTGACTTCCTTGGCCTTGCCGTAGACGGCCTTCCATTCCTTGTTCTGCTCGATCGCCTTCTGTGCGCGGATGAACGAGACGCCGCCGCCGGGGACGATACCCTCGGCCAGCGCCGCGCGGGTCGCGTGCAGCGCGTCCTCGACGCGGGCCTTCTTCTCCTTGAGTTCGGCTTCCGATGCCGCGCCGACGTTGATCTGTGCGACGCCGCCGGCGAGCTTGGCGAGCCGCTCCTGGAGCTTCTCGCGGTCGTAGTCGCTGGTCGAGTTCGCGATCTCCATACGGATCTGCTCGATGCGGGCCTTGATGTCCTTGGTCTCGCCGGCACCCTCGATGATGACGGTGTTGTCGCTGCTGATCTCGATCTTCTTGGCCAGACCCAGCTGCGAGAGCTCGATCTTGTCGAGGTCGGTTGCCAGATCCTTCATGAACGCCTCGCCGCCGGTGAGGACCGCGATGTCCTGGAGCATCTGCTTGCGGCGGTCGCCGTAGCCGGGCGCCTTGACGGCGCAGACCTGCAGGGTGCCGCGGAGCTTGTTGATCACCAGCGTGCTCAGGGCCTCGCCGGTGATGTCTTCGGCGATGATGAGCAGGGGCTTCTTGGCCCCCATGACCTTCTCCAGCAGCGGGACGAGCTTGGAGATGTTGTCGATCTTGTCCTCGTGGACCAGCACAAGGGCCTTGTCCATTTCGACCTTCATCTCTTCGGGGTTGGTGACGAAGTTGGGCGAGAGGAAGCCGCGATCGAACTGCATGCCCTCAACGACATTAACCTCGGTCTCGAACCCCTTGCCCTCTTCAACGGTGATGACCCCGTCCTTGCCGACCTTCTCGAACGCGTCGGCCATGATCTTGCCGGTCTCGGGGTCGTTGTTGGCGCTGATGGTCGCGACATTCTGGATGTCCTTCTTCCCGTTGACCGGGATCGCCATCTCATCAATCGCGCCGCACGAGATCTCGATGGCCTGCCGCATCCCACGGACCAGGGCGTTGGCATCGACGCCCGAGGCGATGTAGCGGAGCCCCTGCTTGAAGAGGGCCTCGGCCAGCACGGTCGCGGTCGTGGTGCCGTCGCCGGCGTCGTCGGAGGTCTTGGAGGACGCTTCCTTGACAAGCTTGGCGCCCATATTTTCAGCTTTGTTGCTCAGTTCGACCTCTTCGGCAACCGAGACGCCGTCCTTGGTGACGGTCGGGCCGCCCCACGACTTGTCGATGACGGCGTTTCGTCCACGCGGTCCGAGGGTGACCTTGACGGCCGCGGCGAGCTTCTCCACGCCGGCGAGCAGGGCTTGACGGGCTTCGATGTCAAATGTGAGTTCTTTGGATGCCATGGTTCTGCTTCTCCACTTTCAGAGATCTGAGCGTCCGGGGATCTGCATCCGCCGGACGATGGTGTCACTTCACGGCACGCGGGCGCACCGTCTGCCCCGGAGAGTGGGCAATCGTCGTGCCAATCAGAGCGGTCCTTGACCCCGCAATGCCCCCCAATCCTGCTCGATCATCCCGCTTTACCCTGACAAGGGGTGTCAGGGCGGGAAACCGGGTGCCAAACTGGCAGACACCGGTCGCCCGTTCACCGATCCCAGATTCTGCGCCGAAAATGCACCCGGGGTCAGTGCGTGCTATCATCTTGCTCGATCGCCACGGAGGGCGAGCAACGAAGACCTGAAACGGGCTATTGAAGCATGCTGACACTCGCGGAAAGCAACGAAATCGGTGCATACCTCCCGATCTTCCTGATGATCCTCGCGGCCATCGGGTTCGGGGTCATCAACCTCGTTGGTACCTTCCTGCTGGGCCCGCGCCGAGCGGGTCAGCGTAAAGGCGAGACCTACGAATCGGGCATGACGCCTGTCGGAACCGCCCGCAAGCGCTTCAACATCCGTTTCTACCTCATCGCGATGGTCTTCCTCGTCTTCGATGTCGAAGTCATCTTCCTCTACCCCTGGGCCCAGACCTTCACCAGTCTCGACCCGATGAGCGACGCGTCGGCCATCTGGCTGCTCCGCATCCTCTTCTTCCTGCTCACCACCCTCGTCGCGTACCTGTATGGCTACCGCAAGGGCGTGTTCAAGTTCGATTGATCGCACGATCACGAACCCGAGCACGGATCAGGCGGGGTGAATCGAGCGTATACCCCTATGCACATGAGCGAACCCGCCCAGACAGCCCAGCGAGTCGGAGCCCCGATCGACACCCAGCGTGTCCGCCGGGTCATGGAGCGCTCCCAGCCGCTTCGAGCTTCGTTCTGGTCGCGGGTCTTCTCGGCGTGCATCGCCATCGCGTGCATCGCGGTGCTCACGACAGGCGCCTGGCTCACGCCCAGCGCTGAGGGCCACGGGACGCACACTGCCCTGGGGCTCAAGCCATGCCTCTGGGCCGTCACGCTCGACAAGCCGTGCATGACCTGCGGCATGACCACCTCATTTGCCGAGGCGGGCGAGGGCAGATGGGTTCGCTCGTTCCTCACGCAGCCGATGGGCTCGTTTCTGGTGCTGCTGACGAGCGTGGTCTTCTGGGGCGCTCTGGTTCAAACGATCAGCGGTGCCCGCATCGGGACGATGATCCAGCCCGCGCTGCGACCGCGCGTGTTCATCGTGCTCGGCATCATGCTCCTGCTCGCATGGGGCTACAAAGTCATGACCTGGTAACAAGGACGCAGGGGACACCATGAAGCGAACAAGACTGCTCTCTCCAACCCTCGCCCTGACGGCGTTGGCCCTCTCGCTCTCGCAGATGAGCGGGTGCATCGTCGGCGCCGCGATCGGCGGCATGGCCGAGTCATACAAACGCACAGGCAGCACTGAGATCGAAGCCGAGTACGAGGGGCTCATCGGCAAATCGTTCGCGGTCGTCGTCAGCGCCGATCGGGTGATCGAGGGCAACAACCCCGGCATCTCGGCCCGCATCAATCAGCGCGTCAACGACCGCATCATCCAGAACGCCGGGGCCGCATTCGCCATCCCCAGCGCCGACCTGCTCACGGTCCTGTACAACACCCCGCAGTGGCCGGCGATGACACGCGGCGAGGTCGCCGAGATGCTCGGTGTCGAGCGTCTGGTCGTGGTCGAGCTCGTCGAGTACCGCCTGAATGAGCCCGGCAACAAGTACATCTGGGACGGCTCGGCATCCTGCGTCGTCAGCGTCTACGAGAGCGACTCGCCCTTCCCCGACGACCCCGTCTTCGAGAAGGCGATCCGGGTCTCCTTCCCCGATACCAGCGGGCTGATGCGCACCGAGATCCCCGAGGCCGCGGTCAATACCGAGCTCGCCAATCGCATCACGAACCGAATCTCATGGCTCTTCTACACGCACGAAGAGTCCAATGTCATCCCGTACTAATCTACCGGAGCGAGCCCGCACTATGCGACGAACCATCAACGCACTCCTCCTCTGCACCCTCGCCCTGCTCACGCTCATCCCTGCGCCGGGGTGCAATGTTGTGACACCCGTCGCCTACGCGATCCACGGCCCGGGCAAGGTCGAACCGCAGTTCACGCTCGACGAGACGATGAAAACCGTGGTCTTCGTCGACGACCCATCCAGCCGCATCACTCAGCGCCGACTTCGATACGCCATCGCCAAGAAAGCCACCGACGAGCTGCTCGAGAAGCGGATCCTCGTCGACATGGAAGACCCGCGCGGCATCCTCACCGCGGCGACCAACGAGCAGTACGGCAAGCAGATGAGCATCGAAGAGCTCGGACGCTCGGTCGGGGCTGACCTGGTCATCTACGCCGTCGTGACCGATTTCTCGCTCACCCCCGAGGTCGGCGCGTACCTGCCCAAGGCCATTATGCGAGTCAAACTGATCGACACCCGTGACGGTAAGCGGATCTGGCCGCCGGACGAGCGGGGGCATGTGATGAATGTCCAGATGCCCCAGCGCCCCGGCACGGCCCCCACCAACACCGGCGACCGCGTTGAGGTCGAGCAGCAGCTGGCCACACGTGCCGGGCTTGGATTGGCCCAGCTCTTCTACAAGCACGAGATCACCGAGACGGTATTATTCGGTCGGTGATCGCATCAGCCCCACAACCCGCCGTGCTGCACCTCGTCAGCGCCCCTGGCACGCCCGATCGGCTCCGTCAACCGCTGGGGCGTTCGCTCCCGGTGTTCCTCTGCGCACGGGCGATCGAGCAAGGTCTCACGCCACCCGGGCGGGTCCTGCTCATCGGTGACAGCGACAGCGCCGAATACGCCACTTCGATCGGGCTCAGGTTCCACGACCGACTGGCCCCGCCGCTGGGGCGGGTGAGCATGCTCTCGCGGAGTGTTCGTCGCGCCGCGAGCGGTTGCGCACGCGTGATCTGCTGGAACGACGAGCTCGCCCCCCTGCTGCGAAGTGTAAAGGCCCCCGCCGATCTGATCTCCACACGCCCATCGCTGATGCGCCAGCGGGTTTCAAGCCGGGTCGAGGTGCGCGTCTTCGAACGCGCTGATCGCAAACTCTGGGAATCCAAGAACAACAATGCCGAGCTCGAGAGCGTGCTCACGCCGCTGATCGATCGCGCGAGCCCGTTCCCGACTCAATGGACGCGAGCCCGGCTCGGCATCGACCCCGGCACGATCTGCATCGGGATCATCGCCGACCGTCCCAGCGATATCGACGCGCGATCGATGGGGTTTCTCTTGGGTTTGCTGCATGTCGCTGGGTTCCCGATCGCGGCGATCGTTCCCCGGAACGCCAGCCACCTCACCGATGCACGCCGTCATCATCACGCGCTCGGCAACCGGTTCCGGTTCCTCGTGGCACAGCAGCCCATGCTCACCATGCTGCCCGTATTCGATGTCCTGCTCCACCCGTGCTTCGACGGCTCGGGCTCTTCGATGCTGATCGAACGCCTCTGCGAGAACTTGGACACGACGGTGCTCCGCCTCCGTCACTCCGGGCGCGAGGGGCTCTCGCGAGCGCCAGGGCTCGCGGGCCCGATCATCGAGGCCCTCGACGACATCCTCGCCAATCGCAGCCCCGACCCGGTTCGACGCGAGGTGCCTGTGCATGTCTGAATCAGGCAAACCAACCGGTGTGCTGTTCATCTGCCTGGGCAACATCTGCCGCTCACCACTGGCCGAGGGCATCTTCACGCACCTCGTGGAGCAGCGCGGGCTCAGTGATCGCTTCCGCATCGACTCATGCGGCACGGGCGGCTGGCACGCAGGCAACCCGCCGGACCCCCGATCGGTTCTCGTCGCCAGCAAAAACGGTCTGGACCTGACCCGCCTGCGTGCCCGCAAGTTCGACCCGCACCGCGACCCAATCGAGTTCGACTGGCTCATCCCGATGGATCGTCAGAATGAGATCGACATCATCGAGCTGGGTACGCCCTCGGACAAAGTCCGGCTCATGCGATCGTTTGACCGCTCCCTGGGCAAGCCCAGCGATGTCCCCGATCCCTACTACGGCGGCGATGATGGGTTCGACAAGGTCTACGAGATGCTGGTGCGGGCATGCGAGGGTATGCTCACGCATCTTGGTCACTGATCGAACGTCCTCGCAACACATGCCTGATCGCCGAACCGAGCCCAGCGAACCTATAGCCCGGGTCGATATAGCGTTCGATGACATAGAAACAGAAGTAGTATGCTCTGGCCGACGACCAGATCAGCAGCAGGATCATAACGATCGTGTCGAGCCGGATCGAGTTCAGGAATAGCCCGGCCGCGCACAGAAAAGCGATCAGCACGAAGCCGATCGCCTTGAGATACATCCATTTCGGGTTCACGAGATCAGGTCCCATGCTGCCCGATACGCAGTCAGATCGATCAGAGATCCAGCATCAAACGCGCCGGGTCTTCGATCGCGTCCTTGATTGACACCAGGAACTGCACCGCCTCCGCGCCGTCCACGATGCGGTGGTCGTAGCTCACCGCGAGGTACATCATCGGACGCAGGGCGATCTGGCCCGAGCCGTTGGGGTACTCGATCGCGCGCTTCTTGATGCCGTGCATCCCGAGGATCGCGCTCTGGGGCGGGTTGAGGATCGGGGTGGACATCAGCGAGCCGAAGATGCCGCCGTTGGTGATGGTGAAGGTGCCGCCCTGCATCTCCTCAAGCGTGATCTTGCCGTCGCGAGCACGCACGGCCATGTCCTTGATCGTGCTCTCGATCTCGGCGAAGCTCATCTTCTCCGCATTGCGGAGCACCGGCACCACCAGTCCCTTGGGACCTGACACCGCGATGGCGACATCGTTGTAGTTGTGGTGCTGAATCGCCGGCTTGCCATTATCGCCCTTTGTGATGTAGGCGTTGATCAGCGGGTACTTCTGCAATGCCTGCGTGCAGGCCTTGACGAAGAAGGACATAAACCCGAGGTTGACGCCGTGCTTCTCGCCGAACGCGTCCTTGTGCTGCTTGCGAAGGTCCATGACGGCACCCATGTCAACCTCGTTAAAGGTCGTGAGCATCGCGGCGGTCTGCTGCGCCTCAACAAGCCGCGACGCGATGGCCTGACGCATGGGGCTCATCCGCTCCTGCCAAGCCTCACGCTGCGACGGGGCCGAGGCTGAGCTGGTCGAGGGTGCTGCGGCCGTGCCGTTCTGGTGGGTCTGGATCCAGGCGAGCACATCCTGCTCGCGGATCCTCCCTGCGGCACCGGTGCCGGAGATCTGCTTGAGATCCACGCCCTGATCATCCGCGAGCTTCCGAGCGAGCGGTGTGGCCTTCACATCGGCGTTGCTCCCCGGTGCCGCGGACGGCGCAGGGGCCGTCGCTACGGCGGCTGCTGCTGAAGAAGCGGCTGGCTTGGGTGCGGTCTCGGTCTTCGGCTGCTCTGCCTGGGGCTTGGGAGCCTCGGCCGCGGGGGCATCGCCCCCGCCACCGCTCGAATCGCCGGCGGGCTTGTCGGCGCTCTCGTCGATCGATCCGACGCTTGCTCCGACATCGACCTCATCGCCCTCGCTCGCGCCATGCTTGATGATGCCAGAGGCGGGCGCAGGGACTTCCATGGTCACCTTGTCGGTCTCAAGCTCGAGCACGGTCTGGTCGCGCTCGACATATTCACCGTCGGCCACGGTCCACGCCGAGATGATGCCGCTGGTGACCGATTCGCCGACATTCGGAATGACGATGTCTGTTGCCATGGTGCTTCGTCCGTCTCTAAAGAGCTCGAAATGTGAACGCGCTTAGGCCTGGGCCGCGGCGACCTTCTTGCTGGATGGATCGCTCTCGGGCTTGGGCCCGATCGCCTGGGTGAGGATGTGCTCCTGCTCGATCTTGTGCTGCGCTTTGCTGCCCGTCGCTGGGGTGCTCGAACGCTGACGACCGATGTACCGCCACCGATCCCAGCCAAGCCGGGTGTAGATCTTGTCAACCAGGAACTGGTATGCGCCGGCGTTGTAGGTCTCTTCCTGCACAAACACACGCTCGGCCGAATCGGGATAGCGGGCGTTAAGCTCGCTCAGCAGCTCCGCGTGGAAGGGGTACATCTGCTCGATGCGGATGATCGCCGTGTCACGCTGATCTCGCTCGACGCGCCGATCATTGAGCTCGTGGTAGATCTTGCCCACGCAGAAGATCACACGCTTGACCTTGCTGCGGTCCCAGCCGTCCTGCTCGAAGCGGGGATCGTCGATCATCTCCCAGAAATGGCCATCGACCAGATCGCTGACCGGGCTAGTCGGGACGCGGAGGAAACTCTTGGGCGACATCACCACCAGCGGCTTGCGGTAGCTCGCCTTGACCTGACGCCGGAACATATGGAAGGTCTGCGCCGCCGTGGTCGGGTAGACGATGAACATGTTGTCGTTGCCGCACAGCTGCAGGAACCGCTCGAGTCGTGCCGAGCTATGCTCAGGGCCTGCGCCCTCGTAGCCGTGCGGGAGCAGCATGGTCAGCCCGCTCCAGCGGTCCCACTTGATCTCTGCCGAAGCGATGAACTGGTCGACGATTGCCTGGGCGCCGTTGTAGAAGTCACCGAACTGGGCCTCCCAGATGATGAGCATGCCCGGGTCGCCCAATGAGTAGCCGTACTCGAACGCCAGCACGCCCTCCTCCGAGAGCGGCGAGTTGTAGACGCAGAACTTCGCCTGGCGCAGCTTGCCGTCCTTGCCCTCGCTGCCGGGAGGCGTCGCGGTGCCCTCGGTCCCCACCTCGCGGATGGAGTTGAGCGGGGTGAAGGGCTGGCCGGTCTCGAAGTCGCGGACGACCGCGTGGCGGTGCGAGAAGGTGCCCCGCATGCAGTCCTGGCCCGACAATCGGACCGGGTGTCCCTCGGCCAGCAGCGTGCCGTAGGCGAGCTGCTCAGCATCCGCGTACGAGATGAGATCCGCGTTGGGCAGGTTCGCGCGATCCTCCATCAAACGCTTGAGTTTGGGATTGATGTTGAAACCATCGGGCACATGCCCGATCGCGTCAGCAACCTCCTGGATCTGGGCCATGGTCACTTTGGTCTTGACCGGCTCAAAGCTGAACTTGTGCGTCAGCCCGTCCCATCGGGCGCTGCCCGGGTCGATCGTGGGATCGTTGGGCGTCTCCTGCGCGGCCTTCTGCGCCTTCTCGAGCGCTTCGTCGAGGCGGCTGACGATCGACTGGCGGTCCGCCTCGTTGATCACATTTTCGGCCAGCAGCTTCTCGGTATAGATCTTGAGCACCGAGGGCTTCTTCTTGATCAATCCCGCCATGATCGGCTGGGTGAAACTCGTCTCGTCCTGCTCGTTGTGCCCGAACTTGCGGTAGCACATCAGGTCGATGAAGGCATCACGCTTGAACTTCTGGCGGAACTCCGCCGCGATCTGCGCCACGGTCACAACCGCCTCGGGGTCATCGCCATTGACATGGAAAATCGGAGCATCGACGAGCTTGCCGATGTCAGTGCAGTAGCGGCTCGAGCGTCCCTCCTCGGGCAGCGTGGTAAAGCCGATCTGGTTGTTCACCACCACATGGACCGTGCCGCCGGTGGTGTAGCCGGGCAGCTGGGAGAAGTTGAGTACTTCCTGCACGATGCCCTGACCGATGATCGCGGCATCGCCGTGGATCAGGATCGGGGTAACGCGTTCGCGGTTGGTATCACCGCGCAGGCGCTGCTTGGCGCGGCAGCGACCCTCAACTACACCGTTGACCGCCTCGAGGTGGCTCGGGTTGCTCGCCATCGCCAAGTGGACCATGCGTCCGTTATTGAGACGCCGTGTCCCGGAGTAGCCGCGGTGGTACTTGACATCACCGCCGCCGTCCGCGAAGCCCTCGGACCAGTTCTCCTCAAACTCGGTAAAGATCTGCTCAAGCGTCTTGCCGATCGTGTTGTGGAGCACATTGAGTCGCCCGCGGTGGGCCATGCCCAGAACGACTTCTTCGACGCCGAGATTCGAGAACGACTCGATCATGTGATCGAGCAGCGGGATCAGGGATTCGGCACCTTCAAGGCTGAACCGCTTCTCGCCGGGGTACCGCTTGCCTAGGAATCGCTCGAACGACTCTGAACGGGTCAGGCGTTCAAGAATAGTGGTTTTCTGGGCTTTATCGAGGGTGAGATGCCCGCCGATGGTCTCGAATCGCTCGAGCAGCCAGGCTCGCTGTTCAATATCGGAGACATGCATGAACTCGACGCCGATCGAGGCGCAGTACATCTGCTCGAGGTGCTCGATGACCTGCCCCAAGGGGATGCGATCACCAAGACCCATGCTCGAACCATCGACCATACGGTTGAGGTCCGACTCGCCGAGCCCGTGGTACCCAAGCGAGAGTGAATCGGGGCGTTCGCGTTCACGACCGAACGGATCGATCTTGGCGCAAAGGTGCCCCTGATCGCGATACGCACCAATGAAGTCGTCAACGATCGCCTCAAAGTGCGTCGCCTTGCCTGCCGGCCTTCCGATGGTGGGTGTCACCTTGGTCGGCCCGCTCGATTCGAGGATCGATGCCGGAGCAGCGGGCGTGGACGGGCTGCCAAACAGCTTCAGTTCACTCGCCTGAGCGAGATCGAACCCCTCGAAGAATGCCCTCGTTGCGGAATCGAGCTGCTCAGGGTGCTCTTTGAAGACCCGATACTGCTGCTCGAGGTACTCAGCGTTCCACTGATTGACCGACGGCACGATAGGTTGCGGTGCAGAGCTCATGACGCTCCCTTGTCAAGCCGCGTTCCGCCTGATCCTGGGCGTTTTTGCGGTCGACTTGCGGATAACTTGGGACAGACTCACCGCCCCAGACATAATCGTAGTCCTGTTTATCGGCATTTGAAGAGCGCAGTCCACGAAATCAAGCCGCTTTGCCCCGATGCGTGCAGATTCTATAGACAGAGCAGTCTAGCGAGCTGTTTGGGCGCAGCTTTAGCCGAAGCGACCCGAGACGTAGTGCTCGGTTTCGATCAGCTTGGGCTTCTGGAAAATCTGAGCGGTCGGGCCGTACTCAACAAGTCGTCCGAGGTACATGAACGCGGTGTAATCGGAGACACGCGCGGCCTGCTGCATGTTGTGGGTCACAATCAGCACCGTGTACCGCTCGGAGATTTCATTGATGAGCTCTTCGATCTTGAGCGTCGCGACGGGGTCCAACGCCGAGCAGGGCTCATCAAGCAGAAGCACCTCGGGATCTGCCACGATGGCTCGGGCGATGCAGAGCCGCTGCTGCTGACCGCCTGAGAGCCCCAGAGCCGAAGACTTGAGGCGGTCCTTGACCTCGTCCCAGATGGCCGCGGCACGCAGGCTTTTCTCACAGGCCTCCTCCAGAACGGACTTACGACGCTCGCCGTCGATCCGCAGGGGGTAGACCACATTCTCGAAGATCGACATCGGGAACGGGTTGGGCTTCTGGAAGACCATACCCAGGCGCTTGCGAAGCTCGATCACATCGACCGAGGGGGCATAGATCGGGGAGCGGTTGAGCGTGATCTCGCCCTCTACGCGGACGCCGTCGATCAGGTCGTTCATGCGATTGATCGAGCGGAGGAGCGTCGATTTGCCACAGCCCGAGGGCCCGATGAGTGCTGTCACCGCACCGCGGGGGACCTTCATACGGATATCGAAGAGCGCCTTGGCATGCTGGTTGTAATACAGATTGAAGTTCTGGACATCGATGACCGCGTCTGGTGCCTGCACGGAGGGGTGCACGGTTGGCTCCGGGACCTCGCCGTTGCGGATCGCATCGATCACCTTGTAGTTGGCCGTCTTCGCGATCCCCTTTGGCTCGTAGGCGACCGTACGGGACATGCCGGAATCCGAGTTCTGATTCTTATGGGGTGTGTCCATCGTTGTCATACCGTAGGCCCTGCCATTCGTGAGCGGATCTTGGATCGCAACACAATTGCGATCAGGTTGAGTGCGAACACGATGCTGAGGAACAGCAGCGTGGTGGTCCAGACGAGCGGGCGGGCCGCCTGGGAGTCAGGGCTCTGGAAGCCGAGGTCGTAAATATGGAAGCCCAGGTGCATAAAACTGCGATCGGCGTGCAGGAACGGTGCCTCGCTGTCGATCGGGAGGTCCTGATTGAGCTTCACAGCCCCCACGAGCATCAGCGGCGCCACCTCGCCGGCACCGCGGGCCATCGCGAGGATCGCACCGGTGCAGATACCCGGCAGCGCCCCGGGGAGCACGATCCGACGCATCGTCTGCCACTTGGATGCTCCGCAGCCGTAGCTGCCTTCACGCATCGAGTTGGGGACCGCCGCGATGGCCTCCTCGGTCGCCACGATCACCACAGGCAGCGTGAGCAACGCGAGTGTCAGCGATGCCCACAGTAGCCCGCGTGCCCCGAATGTGGGTGTACCGCTGCTGGAGCGAGCCTCGAACATCCCGTGGAAGTACGGTGTACCCGCCACAAGCATGACAACACAGATAACGCCTACGGCCCAGATCAGCCATGAGAACCGCTGGAGCGCAATGTTCATGGCGCTGGGCAGCTTGCCGGGGTTTGGCTTGCTCCACAAACGGGTCGCGATCGCCCCGATGAGAACCATCGTGCTCACGACGAGCAGGGTCCACCAGTTTCCTACGGCCATCCGTGTGCTCTCGGAGGGGCCGACATCGACATACGAGCCCACGGTGTAGCAGAAGAAGCCGAGCCCGAACACGCCGTACACGATGCTGGGCACACCCGCGAGGTTGTTGACCGCGATGCGGATCATGCTCGTAACAAGCCCCTGCTTGGCGTACTCACGCAGGTAGAGTGCCGCGATCACGCCCATGGGAGTGACGACGATCGTCAGCAGCAACGTGAGCAGCACGGTGCCCATGATGACGGGATAGACGCCGCCCTCGGTGTTGGCTTCACGCGGGAAGGTTGAGAGGTACTCCCACCAGCGAGAGAGGTACACCCCGAGTTTTTCACCAAAGCCCATCGTATTGGGTCGGACCTGACGCACGATCTGGCTCATGTGCAGATGCTGATCGGCGAGCGTCTGCGAGGTGGGTGCGAACTGATCGCTTGTCGGCTCGATGACACTGACCCGCAGTGTCGCGTCGTATTCCTCAATCTCGCGGATGCGTGTGAGCACCTCATCGTACTGCTCCTGGAGCACCTGCTCACGCTCGAGCAATTGGGCGTTCATCATCGCGATGTCGCTCTCGGTGAGATCGCTCCCCGCCCACGGCGATCCGACCCAGAGCGCCGTGACCAGTGCTAGGAAGACCATGCTTGCGGATGCCCGGAGCAGCTTGCCCTGGCGTGCCACCGGCGAGCCCATCTCGGTTCCATAGTTCTTGAACCTGATGAGACATCCAATACAACCAAGGGCCAGGAACGCGAGCCCCACCCAGACCGGTGTTGAGAATCGGTACAGCTCGGTTTCATCGCGGGCCGCGTCGATCTCGGCCTGCTGCACATTCAGGCGTGCGCGGGCCATTTTGGAGTTGATTCGGCCGAGTTCTTTCTTCTTCAGCTGTTCGACCTCATCACGATCGGCGCGGGCCTGAGCGTGCAACTCATCGAATGCCTCGAAGTACGCCCCGCTCCCCTGAGCGATGATCTCGGGTTCCTCGGCGAGTGGATCTGCACGCAGGATCTGGTCGGGGATGCCGAGCCACACGCCCCACGCCTCACGCTCGAGCATGACTGCGTCTTCGGGTGTGGTCCGCTCGACGACATCGCTGTCATTAATCCAGCGGTACGACTGCTGCCCGATGTCACGGTTGCCTACGCGGTAGAGGGTGCGGTCCTCCGTTTCCCGGGTCGCCTTCTCGTGCTGGGTCTCGATGCCAAGAACGATCTCGCCCGACAAGAGCTCAAGCCGCTCGATCGGGCGGGGCCAGAATGTTGTGGTGCCGTTGATGATGACCATCGTGAACAGCAGCACGATCATGGTGAGGCAGATCGTCAGCGCCCCGCCGGTAAGCCAGACCATGGGCTCGCCGATGGCGCTGGGAAGCGTCCGCCGGCGTTTGTGCTCAACCACCGGTGCCGGCTCTGGCTTTGGAGCCGGTGATGGCGAGACAGGTTCGAGCATCGTCTGCGTCATAGCCCCGCGTTCCTTGCTCGCACAACGCGCCGAACAAGCTCGGCCATCGTGTTGATTACAAAGGTCATCAGGAACAGCACCAGCCCGCAGAGGAAGAGCACGCGGTAGTGCGTTTCACCCTTGGGCGCTTCGGGCAGTTCCACCGCGATGTTGGCCGCGAGCGTTCTGAACCCGGAGAAGATGTTCCATTCCATTTCTGGCGTGTTCCCTGTCGCCATGAGCACGATCATGGTCTCACCGACCGCTCGTCCGAATCCGATCATGCACGCAGAGAAAATGCCCGACGCCGCCACCGGGAACACAACCCGGATTGCGGTCTGCCACGGAGTCGCGCCCGACCCGAGGGATGCGGTGCGGAGCGTCATCGGGACCGCCTGCAGCGAGTCTTCCGAGATCGTATAGATAATCGGAATCACCGCGAAGCCCATGATGATGGCAACGACGAGGGTGTTTCGCGGGCTGAAAGACCCGAAGATCGAATCGCGAGGATCGAAGCCGAGCATCTGTGCGAGCATCGCGCCGATATACGCGACCACAAACCCGCAGAGCGTGATGGCCACGAACTTGGCGAGAACGACCATGGCCGCGATGTGCGACTCTTTCTCGATGATGAAGAGATCGATCCGCCGTCTCACGAATACCGCGTGCAGAGCCCATGCAGCGATACAGCCCAGCGGGAAGAACACGAGGAACCAGCCGGGCATGGCGGTACCGTACTCGTCGTTGAGCCATCGGCGGAGGCTGCCGTGGGTGAGCCCGAGCTGCTCAAGCGCGTCGCTGTGCATGACATCATCGCTCGCGCGGTACACAACACCGTCCGAGGCCATCATGTCCAAGCTGCGGAGCCGTCGCTGCGTGCGCGTGTTGTACGCTACATCGCTGGCCCACGCGGGCAACTCGCTGGAGGGGACTTCTTCAATCGCCCCAGCAAGCACGGCGCTGTCGAATCGATCGGGCTGGAACCAGCTCCGGACCAAGCTCGGTCCGATCCACATGCTCAGCAGCACGCCGCAACCCGCGGCCATGGCGACCAGCGTGAGGTGCTGACCCGAGCGAGCCCGGAGACGGACCGAGAGCGGAATGAGCTGCCACAGGTGGGCGCCGATGAGGATCGCCATCGGGATGACAAACAGCCCCACCACGAACTTATCGAGGTGATCGGCGATAAACGGCGCAACGACCATCGCGGCAATAAAGCCAAGGACCACCGAGGGCAGGGAGGCCATGAGTTCCACGACGGGCTTGACCTTGCGCCGGACACGCTTGGAAACGAACTCGCTGGAATAGATCGCGGCGAAGACCGCGATCGGGATCGCGAAAATCATCGCGAACACGGTCGCCTTGAGCGTGCCGAAAATCAGTGGCATCAGGCTGAGCTTTGTCTCCGCCGCATCGTCGCCCGACGAGGACTGGTAGACATACTCGGCCCCCTCGGCACCCTCGTAGACGACCTTGCCGAAGAGCGCCTTGATGCTGAACTCGGGGTAGCCGGGTTCGATCTCGTAATGCTCGTACTCGCCGGTCTCTCCCAGCATCAAAACGCCATCGTTCTTGGGCGAGATCGCGACGGCGTGCGGCTGAGCCATCCGACCTTCTAGCTTGGCGACGATCTTTTCGCTCGTCACATGACGCAGCTCCGCGACCCCGTTCTCGTGCATGATCGCGATCGAGCGGTCCCGTGTGCTGGGCGTGATCGACACGACCGGGCTTTCCTCGCCTCGGATCTGGTGCGCACGCACGAGCTGTCGCGCATCGGCGAACTGCTTCGTCGGGTCATCCGCAACATGGATCACCGACACCTTGCCCGTGCTATCGCCCGCGATGAGCGATTGACTGCCGAGCAGCATATTCACCGCGGTGAGTGACTCGGAAGAATCGCAGAGCTGCATTGTCTCGACGCGTTCGAACCGCTTCTCGGGCAAACGGGCGTAGCGTTGCAGACGCCCGTCGCGCCAGACAAAGAGTACCTGGTCGCTGTCCGCGGTGACGAACAACCAATCGGGGATACCCTGCGTATTGATCTCGCCGTAGACGAACGATGTTGTGCTGAGCTTGTCGGTCGGGGCACCCCCGCCCAGTGGACGGATGGTCCGTACCGTGTTGACGAGCACGGTCCCGTCTTCTCGCATCACCGCGAGGACTTTTTTGCCCGTCGGGTCTCGGCGGTAGTCAACGCGAATCGCGCCTCCGGTCCCTTCGCTCAGTTTGATCGGATCGCCGAGCATTCCTTCGAGCGAGACGACTCGCACCCGCTCATCGTCGATGACCTCGAAGTAGCCGTTTTCTGCCTCGCCGATCGTGCCGATGGGCAGATTCTCTTCGTTGTTTCCCAGCTTGTTCGTGTACCGGAGTGAGCCAAGCCGAACGGTGCCGTTCTCATACCCCACAGCGACGAACTCGCCATCTCGCGCGAAGCTGCTGGAGACTGGTTCACCCAGATCTTCAACGATCTCGCTGTGCCCGGTATGCGTTCCCTCTTTGATCAGGAAGACATCTGCACGCAGCGACCGGTCCACCATCGTGGCCGCGTGCTGATAGGGGTCGACCATGACCCATTCAGCGGCCCGATCGAGCGATGCCTTTGCCGAATCGGATCCGAGCACCTGCCCGCGATCAAAGAGCGGGAGCACAACCCAGAGCAGATAGAGGCAGATACCGAGCACGGCGGTGAGCACCAGAAACCCACCACTGGTGACCACGAACTCCGCTGCGGTATCCATCGCGTGAAGACGACGAGATGCGGCGCTGCGGGATGTGCTCTGCGTCTTTTTCATGCGCATGTACTCGGCATCTTAGTCGTCTTCAATCGTGGCTTCTGATGGAAAGAAGGGAGCGAGTCCTCACCCGCTCCCCTCGATTGGCTCAAACACACCGAAGGTGTTTATTCTCAATGATTAGAAGTCGACCTCGATGCCGCACTTCTGCAGATCCTCACGGGCGACCGAGACGGGCACGGGGAAGTAGCCGTCCTTTGCAACGACTTCCTGGCCCTGCTTCGAGAAAACGAGCTTCACGAACTCACGGCGGAGCGAGTCCTGCATGCCGGTCTGGGGATCGACATTGACATAGAGGTAGAGGAAGCGGGCGATGGGGTACTCACCCGACAGCGAGTGCTCTGCGTCGGCGGGGAATGCCTCGCTGCCGTCGACCGAGATCTTGAGCGCCTTGACGCCCGCGGTCTTGTAGCCGAGACCTGAGTAGCCCATGCCGAAGCGGTCGGTGGTGACACCCTGAACCACGGCCGACGAGCCGGGCTGCTCCTTGACGCTGGCCTTGTAGTCGTTGCCCTGGAGCGCGACCTGCTTGAAGTAGCCGTAGGTACCCGAGGCCGAGTTGCGGCCGTAGAGGTTGACCTTCCGGGTGCGGTACGCGGCATCGGTGACGCCCAAGTCACCCCAGGTCAGGTCGCCGCCGGCCACCGAGAAGACCTTGGTGAGGTTCTCGATGCTGATCTCATCAAGGGGGCAGTCCTTGTGGACATAGACGGCCAGTGCGTCGATGCCGGTACGGAGGACGGTGGGCTTGTAGCCGAAGGCGGCTTCAAACTTATCGACTTCCGACGACTTCATCGCACGGCTCATGGGGCCGAAGTTCGACTGCCCTTCGATCAGTGCGGGTGGTGCGGTCGATGATCCCTTGCCCTCGATCGAGATCTTGGCTGCGGGGTAGAACTTGGTGTACTCCTCGCCCCAGAGGGTCATGAGGTTGTTCATGGTGTCTGAACCGACACTGGTGATGGTGCCCGAAACGCCGCTGGTGGGCTTGTAGACGGGCAGTTCATCCTTGACGGCGCCCATGGCGATCATGGGGATCGCGGCGAGGACGGCCACAGCGCTCAACAGTTTCTTGGCTCGCATGGTGTGATTCTCCTGAAGTCTCAGCACTTGGCGACAGGACGATTCCTGGCGTCGTTGAGAGAATCATCCCCGAGCATCTTCACAATTCGCGTCGCCAAACGCGAAGGTTGTGTTAAGACGCCTTTGTGAAGCCCGAATGGGCTTCAAAGGCTGTTAGAAACTGAGCTTACGAGCCGATGGCCTTCACCACCCAAATCAGGGAAATTCAGGGTTCTGAGTCGAGCAGCTTCTCAACCGACCTGATCAGTTCGGGATCCTGCGGCGTGGTGCGGGGCTTGAACCGGGCGATCACCTCGCCATCACGGTTGATGAGGAACTTATCGAAGTTCCATTCGGGCTCGCCCCCGACCGGCGCTGGCTGGGCCGCGAGTTGCTTGTAGAGCGGGTGCGCGTCCTTGCCCTTGACGCTGATCTTGCTCATCATGGGGAAGCTGACGCCGTAGTTGGCGGTGCAGAACTGCAGGATTTCCTGATCGGTGCCCGGCTCCTGATTGGAGAAGTTGTTCGCGGGGAAGCCGATGATCACCAGCCCCTGCTTCTCATACTTCTCGTACAGGTCCTCAAGTCCCTCGTACTGCGGTGTGAGCCCGCACTTGCTCGCGACATTGACCATCAAGATGACCTTGCCCTTGTACGATTCGAGCTTGACGGGCTTACCGTCGATCGAGTCCATCGTGTAGTCCAGCACATACTTGCTCACGGGCTTCTTCTCCATATCGGGCTCGCTGACCTGGTTGGCAGCTGCCTGATCCTGAGTGTTGTTCTGATTCGCGGCATAGGCGAACATCGGGATCAACGCGGCGCTGTAAATCGCAACACTGAGCTTGGACTTCTTGCAGAGGCAACTGGGCATGACGGGGTCTCCTTTTCGTCGCCCGCAGCCCCGTATGATTGGGTGGCGACTGAACCGAGGGTATCCTATGTCGAGCGATCGCACCACAACCGAACTGCGGCGGACCGTCCGCTTTTCGATCAATCCCGATGGATCGACGCACGGGCAGAATAACTTCGCAGGCACCCCTGCTTCATCTGGTCTGAGCCGCTATTACGAGATCACTCTGGGGGTACTCGGTATTCCCGCACCCGATACGGGGTATCTGATCGGGATTCAGGAAATTGACGCTCTGGTCCGTCGAGAGTTGCTCCCCATCATCGGCAAAGCGTGTACCCATACGCCACAGCGAGACCCCGCCGGAATGCTCGATGAGCTGTGGGAAGCGGCCTCCAACGCTTCGAACCAGCCATTGTCCCTGCTCCGATGGGCCTTGTCGCCGTACTATTGCGTTGAGATGACCACGCCGTCCCATCACGCCCATGAGGTGCTGCTGCGCCAAACCTTTGAGTTTGCTGGCGCGCACCGCCTGCATACGCCGAGCATGAGCGATGAGGAGAACGCGGCGTTCTTCGGAAAATGCAACAACCTCAGTGGGCACGGACACAACTATCGGCTCGAGCCCACGATCGCGGTCCCGCTGGAATCGGTTGGAAGGGTCAACGCGCAGCATGAGTTGCAGCGTGCTGTCAACGAGATCCTGCTTGAACAACTCGACCACACTTTCCTGAACTCCGACTGCGCCTGGTTCAACCAGTCCGCCGGCGGCGTCATCCCCTCGGTGGAGAACATTGCCCGCATCTGCTTTGAGCAGCTCGCGCCAGCGATCGAATCGATCGGGCACGGGCTGAGGCTGGTCCGGCTGCAGGCCTGGGAGACTGAAAAAACCAGCGCGATCTACCCCGCCTGAGCCAGCCCCGGGCACGGCTTCCCCCAACAATGCCTTGTGAGAGATCCGCGACGCATCCTGCTCATCCGACCAAGCGCCCTCGGTGATGTCTGCCGCAGCGTCGGCGTGCTCGCGGCGCTGCACGAGCGATACCCCAATGCCAGGATCGACTGGCTGGTGCAGAACTCGTTCGTGCAGGCAATCGAGCATCACCCGGCTTTGCACAAGGTCATACCCTTCGATCGCAAGACATTTGGCGTGCAATGCAGGAAGGGCAAGTTCAAACCGCTGCTGGCGTGGCTCCGCTCGCTCAAGCACAGCGAGTACGACCTCGTGATCGACGCGCAGGGGCTCGCCCGTTCGGGTTTCTTCGCGTGGTATACACGCTCCGCTCACCGCGTGGGTTATCGCGATGCCCAGGAACTCGCGTGGGTATTTCTCAATAAGCGTGTTGATGCCCCACGGTCGATGCACACCGTCGATCGGATGATGCGGCTGTCGGCCTCTTTGGGCGCGAAGGCGGATACTCCGGATCTTCGCCTCTACGCGGGTCCCGATGAGCTCTCGCAGGTGATCATGGAGTACCCTGACCGATACGCAGTCATCGCCCCCACTTCACGGTGGGCGGGCAAATGCTGGCCGATCGAGCGGTACACTGAACTCACCAAACGCCTCATCGAGCGTCCCGAGATCGACCGAATCATCATCGTGGGCGGCCCGGGTGAGCGACTGCAGTGCGCCCCACTGCTCGAATACGCCGAAGACCAGCCGTATATCAATGACCGCGTGGGATCGACCAGCATCGCCCAGCTGATGGCCATCATCTCCCGCGCCAAGCTCGTCGTCGCGAACGATTCGGCCGCGTTGCACATGGCGGTCGGGTTCGATCGCCCGATGGTGGCCCTGCTGGGTCCGACCGACCCATCGCTGGTTGGTCCGTACAGACGCGACAACGATGTCATCCGACACGCCCGAGACGACGACAGCTTCGATTTCAAGAAGCCCGAGAGCGTCGAGGTCATGGAGCGGATCACGCTCGACGAGGTCTACGACGCGTGCGTGCAGCGGCTTATCGCACCGGTTGTGACCGCGCAGAAAAAAGCCGCCCCCAGGGCGGCTGAATCGCTTTAGCTTGGCTAAATCAGGCGGTTGCGCCCGCGTGCTCGTGGGCGAAGCTCTTCATGAACTCCACCAACGCCACGCAGCCCTCACGGGGGAACGCGTTGTAGATCGAGGCACGCATGCCGCCGATCTGACGGTGTCCCGCGAGCGTGGTCAGGCCCTTGGCCTCGGCCTGTTCGATGAACAGCTCGTCGAGCTGCTCCGTTGGGCACTTGAAGGTGATGTTCATATCTGAGCGGTCTTCCTTCATCGCGTGCGGCGTGAAGAAGTCCTGGCTGTCAATGAAATCGTAGATCAGCGCGGCTTTCTCGCGGTTGTACTCCTCCATCGCCTTGAGCCCGCCCTGGGCCTTAATCCATTCGAAGACCTGACCCATGAGATATACGCCGAAGGTGTTGGGCGTGTTGTAGCGGCCTTCCTTCTTGGCCATGAGCCCGAACTGCATCATCTTGGGCAACTCCCGCACCGGGTTGTCGATGATGCTCTTCTTGGCAATCAGCAGCGTTGTGCCCGATGGACCCAGGTTTTTCTGGGCACCCGCGTACACGAGCCCGAACTTCGAGAAATCCATGCGTCGCGAGTAGATGTTGCTGCTCATATCCGCGACGAGGAACGCGTTGCCGGGCGCGACGGGCTCCTGCTTGAACTCCGTGCCCATGATCGTGTTGTTGCTGGTGAACTGCACATACACGGGGTTGTCCGAGTACTTCACCTGATCGCCCTTAGGGATGTAGCTGAAGTTCTTGTCCTTCGAGGAGCCGCAGATATGGACAGTGCCGTAGAGATGCACCTCGTCGATCGAATCCTGCGCCCACTTGCCTGTCAGGAAGTAATCGGCAGTGCGGTCGCTGGGTAGGAAGTTTGCGGGGACCATGTAGCACTGGCTGGTCGCGCCACCCTGCATCCAGAAAATAGCCATGTCCTCGGGGATATTGCCGACCTCGCGGCAGCTCGCCTCGGTCTGCTCGGTCACCTTGTCGAAAAACTTGTTGCGGTGCGAGTGCTCCAGCATCCCGATACCCGAACCCATATGGTTCCAGATATCCTTCTGGGCCTGCTTGATGACTGACTCGGGCAGGCACGCGGGCCCGGCGGAGAAGTTGTACACGCGTTCGCTCATGGTTCGCTCCTCGTCCCCTCGAACTCGGGGGTGTGTGTTCATGAAACTGTATCCCGCTCAGACGCTCTGCGGCACCGAATCACGCAGCTCAGAGGCGTTCACGACATGAAGCGTCTCGCCCGAATCCTGGAAGTGACGCACGATCCGGACGACCTCCTCACCGACCGCCAGCTGGGCCTGCTCGGTCGAGGCGCCGACATGGTGGGTCAGCGACACGCCCGGAACCTTGGCGATTTCTGGCAGCCAATCGGTGCTCTTGCCGCTGGGCTGGTCGTTGTAGACATCGAGCCCGGCTCGGATGCCCTTGGTCTTGATGGCGTTGATGAGTTCCTTCTCGTCGACGATCTCACCGCGCGAGGTATTGATGAAGTAGGCCCCATCCTTCATCGCCGCGAAAAAACCGGGGCCGCACAGTTCCTTGGTATCCGGCGTGGCCGCGACATGCACGGAGACGATGTCCACCTCGCTCAGGGCTTCGCTCAGGGCCTCGCGTGTGTAGGGGATGAGCTTGATGCCCAGCGCGCGGGCCGTGTCCTCTCGCAGCGAGCGTGACTGGGCCGAGACCTTCATGCCGAACGCCTGGGCCAGCTTGCAGACCTCGGTGCCGATCGAGCCCATGCCGACCACGAGAAGCTTGCGCCCTTTGAGCCCGTTGGCCTTGGAGTACTCCTGCTTGTTCCAGTGCCCGCCCGCCAGTTCGCTCGTCTGCTGCGCGATCCGGCGATCAAGATTGAGGATGTGCCCGAATGCCAGCTCGGCAACCGCGACCGCGTTCATGCCTGGGCAGTTGCAGACCGGGATGCCCTTGGCCCCAGCTGCGGCGGTATCGATGTTGTCGTAGCCCGCGCCGCCGCGGATAATCATTTTGAGTGAATCCGAGCTGCTGATCGCTTCTGCGGGCACCT
>JAGQON010000038.1 GCA_020427395.1 Phycisphaerales bacterium | reverse complement strand
GGTGTTGATGACCTCGAGTGCGCCGGGGTCCTTGATGACAATGCCACGCTTGGCCGAGAGCGAGATCGAACCGATGATCGCGACTGGGATGCCGATCAGGAGCGGGCAGGGCGTCGCGACCACGAGCACCGCGAGGAATCGGGTCGGATCACCCGAGATCAGCCACGCGAAGACGGCCAGTGCCACGGCGATGGGGGTGTAGATCGCACCCAACTGATCGCCAAGCCGGCGCATCTGCGGTTTACGCTGCTCCGTGTCACGCATCACCTGCATGATCTTGGCATAGCGTGAATCCTCGGCCGGGCGAGTGGCTTCGATGGTGATCGCCGATTCACCATTGACCGAGCCCGACATCACTGATGAGCCCGGCGCCTTGGACATCATGTAGGGCTCGCCGGTCAGGAACGATTCGTCCATGACGCCGTGCCCATCGATGACGATGCCGTCCACAGGCGAGGTCTCGTGCGGGAAAATCGTGACATGGTCGCCGATCTGGACATCCTGCAGCGGCACATCCTCCAGCGTGCCATCGCGACGAACATGGGCAACCGAAGGCATGCGCTTGGCCAATGCTTTGAGCACACTCGACGCGCTGGCCACGGCATATTCTTCGAGAGCCTCGCCGCCGGAGAGCATCAGCACCACGAACGAGCCCGCGAGATACTCGCCCAGCAGCACCGAGGTCACGATCGAGATCCCCGCCAGCAGGTCCGAGCCGAACTCGCGTCGAAGCGCCTTGGCGGCCAGCTCAAGCACCAGCGGCGTGCCACCCACGAATAGGCAGATCAGCAATGGGATCCGTGCATCGTCCGAGCCGGTGTCCATCCCGAACCGCATGACGAGGTGAGCCGTGATCGTGCCGATCGCCAGGATCGCGATCAGAATCTCACGCTTCTCCCAGATGAACCTCATCAAGCTCATGGATGCCTCACGCTTCCCAGCGGACCTGTCCGCCCACGATTGTCATGACCGGTCGCGCCCCGAGATCCCAGCCGAGGAACGGGGTATTGGATGACTTGCCCACGAGGTGCTCGTTGCCCAGTGTCCATTCGTGCTCTGGGTCGATGAGTGTCAGATCCGCGACACCGCCGACGCTGATCGAGCCAATGCCGCACTCGTCGAGGTTGCAGAGCTTCGCAGGGTTGATGGTCATCAGCTCGATGAGCTTGGGCAGGTCGATGTGCCCCGGCTCGACCAGCGCCTTGTGGTAGAGCGAGAAGGCCGACTCAAGCCCGATGATCCCGAATGGCGCATCGCACAGCGGGTTGCGTTTCTCATCGATGTGGTGGGGGGCGTGGTCTGTGGCGAGGATGGTGATGATCCCGTCCGCGACACCTTTTCGCAGGGCATCCACATCGTGCTGCTCGCGCAGCGGGGGGTTCATCTTGGCCATCGTGCCGTGCGTCTCGATGGCCTTGTGCGTGAGGTGCAGGTGGTGGGGCGAGGCCTCGGCGGTGACGGGGATGCCCTCCGCCTGAGCACGCGCGACCAGTTCGACCGAGTTGCCCGAGCTCATATGCTGGATGTGGTAGCGGCACTTGATGGAGCGGTTCAGGCGGATGTCTCGCTCGATGATGAGCTCCTCCGCTTCACGAGGCCATCCCCGCTCGCCCAGCTTCATCGACACCGAGCCCGCGTGCATGGTTGCGCCCTGGGTCAGGGTCAGCTCCTGGCAGTGCTGCATGAAGGCCTTGCCGGTGTGCTTGACGGTCTGCAGCACCGTCCGCATCATTGAGGCCGACTCAACGACATCACCGTCGTCGCTGAAACCGACGGCCCCGGCCTGGTCACAGAGTTCGATCTCCGCCAGGCGCTCGCCCTTGCGTCCTTGCGTCGCGGCCGCGACGCTGAAGACCCGGCAGTGGCCCTCGCGGTCCGCCTTGGCCTTGATGTACTCGACGATCTCCGGCGTATCGAGGCAGGGACTGGTGTTGGGCATGCAGCACACGCTGGTGAACCCGCCCGCCACCGCGGCCAGGGTCCCACTCGCGATGTCTTCCTTGTGCGTCTGCCCGGGGTCACGCAGGTGCACATGCGGATCGATCAGGCCCGGGGCCAGAACCTTGCCAGCGGCGTCGATGACCCGCTCGGCGGTGTCGCTGATCGAGTCTTCGATCGCCACAACCCGCCCGTCCCGGACCAGGACATCGCGGGTTGCGTCGAGTCCCGATAAGGGGTCAATAACCCGGGCACCCTTGATGAGAATCGAGCCAGAGCCGCTTGTGGGGGTGGTGTCGCTCATGATCCCAGAGCATATGCGGTTTGTGTTCGTGGCGTGCTCAAATGAGTTGGCAAGCGACCAGATCGGCGCTATGCTTGAGGCCTGCCCGAAATGGGCAGGAATCCTACGGGGCGTAGCGCAGCTTGGTTAGCGCGTCTGACTGGGGGTCAGAAGGTCGGAGGTTCGAATCCTCTCGCCCCGATTGAGCGGTCGTCATTAGGCGGCCGTTTTTCATGCATGGGTCCAAGGTCCGGAGTGGCACCAATGGCACTGACTCCAGATGTCATCCGACTCATCGACGAGAGTGTGTTGTGCTGGCTCGCGACAAGCTCGGCGTCGGGGCAGCCAAGCGTCTCGCCCAAAGAAGTATTCACCCCGTACAACGGCGATTCGATCGTCATCGCGAACATCGCCTCGCCTGGCTCCGCGAGGAACATCCGCGAGAATCCAAAGGCCTGCGTGAGCTTCATCAATGTGTTCACGCAGAGGGGGTATCAGGTGTCCGGTGATGCGATGATGCTGCATCAGGGAGACGATGAATACCCGGAGATTCATCGATCGCTCTACGTCATCAGCGGCGATGATTTTCCATTCAAATCTGCATTCCGGGTCATGGCAAACGACATCAAGCCCATCATCGCACCCCGATACCGGCTGTTCCCGCAGACAACCGAGCAGGATCAGATCGAATCGGCAATGCGGACATATGGCGTTCAGCCACGGTCGTCATGATCGGGTGGAGCGGTGGGGCACCTCGGTACGCGTGAATCGTGTAGCATCTCACGCATGACGACAAGCGACACCTACGACCCAATCAGCCCGATCCTCGATGTCCACAAGATGGTCAGCGGGTTTATCCTTCAGGCCGTCGAAGATATTCCTGAATCCCGCATGACCGAGCAGCCAGGCACGCTGGTGAATCACCCCGCATGGACCCTCTCGCATCTCAACGCTTACGCGGGGGTGCTGCTCTCGATGTTCGATGACCCGAGCGTACCGACGGCGGATGCCGAGATGGAGCAGTTTGGCTACGGCACCATCCCGGTCACCGACCCTGCTCTGTACGCTCCGAAGCAGGAGCTCATCGATCAGTTCAGGGATCGCAACGAGCGGCTCGCTGCCGTGGTCGCTCAGAAGCACGCGACCTATTTCCCCATGCCCGCGCCGGAGAAATACCAGCCCCACGCGCCGACCATCGGGCACATCGCACTCACGCTGCTTGTGGCGCACCCGGCCGACCACTTCGGGCAGCTGAGACTCTGGCGACGAGTCGCGGGGATCGTCGATCGGGAATAGCTCCGAACACCCGACGCTCAAGCACGATCGAATGGCCATCCCATAACCCAAGTGGCATCAGTTGCAGGAATGAAAACCCTCCGATGAATCATCGGAGGGTTGTTCTATGAGTGACGAGTTGGATCGGAACGATCAGCCCATCTGCGGCATCGGGAATCGTTCGTTGATCCAGGCCTGCCACACCGGCTCATCCCGCTCGACCGCGGCCTTAGCATCGTCGCCGTAGAGATAGATGCTCTGGCAGACCATCACCATCCCACCGCACGAAAAGGCGCCGATGTACATCGTGCCCGGCACGGGTGAATCGATGTTGATCAGCATGGTGTTGGCGTGCATGCCGTGGCCAAGCATGTCCACGGTGCCCGACATCGACGGGAACCCCTCCGGTGCTTCCCACCGATCACCCAAGGCGAGGTCGAGCAGCCCGAGCTCGCCGCCCGCCTTGGCCCACGCGTCCGCCTCGGACTCGCTGGCGAAGCTGACAAACTGCATCGCCGAGCACGGCTGACCACGGAAACCCTGAAGGTAGCGACGCAACACACGGAAGTAAGCCGGCCAGCCCTGCTCGAGCCCGTCGAGCTGGTTGTCCCAGTCGTCCGTGCTGGCAAAGAGACTGTGGACCACACGAACGATGCATGTGCCGCCCTCGCGTGCTTCGACGATCCACTCGGTCGCGCAGCTGGGCGAGCCGGGAGGCCCCATCGGGGCCTCGGCCACGAACCGCTTGTGCTTCTCCCATTCCGTGATGGTTGCGGGGCAGTCCATGCCCGGGCCGAATGTGGAGACGACCTGCCCGCCCTCGCGTTCATCACTCGTGGTCGGGACAAACCACGCCGAGACCCCCGGGCCGGTCGCGATCGCCTCCCAGACTTCCTCAGGCGTCCCTGGTACTTCGATCTCGACCTGAATCGAACGGCGTCCGTCCGGGTCTTTCTTGATGCTCATGTGATGTTCTCCTCTGTGTCTTCGACTTCAGTGTCCCGGCTGGGATCGGTGGGCGTTGGATACGCTCCGACCACGAGGCGGTGACGACGCCCGCCCGGTGCGGATTCGTCGTGGTAGCGTGCAACCAACGCGTTCACCGCGCCGGTGAGTTCCTGGCTGAACGCGGCCCGCTCCTCCGCGGAACGGAAGCGGACCTCCGTATCGATCGAGAGCGTTGCGAGGCGTTTGTTGAGCTCGCGCGAGCGACGGAGAAGTTGCCCAATCTCGCGGAGTGTCCTGGCCGCAAGGGCCGCGAGGTAGCTCGCCGAAAGCCGATCCATGCCCCGATCGGGATCGGCGGCGATTGGCCCCAGCGTCCCCGGGGACACGACATACGACGCCGCAGTCGCTACGAGGCGGCGTTCGGTCAGCCCGCCCCATTGTCGGGTGCTGGCTTCCTCGACGAGCCCATGGGCCTCGAGGGTCCTTAGGTGGTAGTTGACCTTCTGACGCGGTAGCCCGACACGACCGGCCAGCGTGGCCGCCGAGACAGGCTCGCTCAGTTCTGAGAGCAAACGGTTCCGGATTGGGTCCATCGCCACGCTGGCCGAGGCCGGGTCATCGATGACGCAGAGGTCGATCATGGCCATACCATACCATTGACAAATTTATTTGTCAATGGCGATCTAGTCAGATTCTGAGGGTCAAATCCGCGTTTCGATGTGCTAAGGATCAGTGAGCGAGTGCCTGTTCGATCTTGGCACTGTCGATTTTGACCATGCCCATCATCGCCTCCATGGCCTTGGCGGACACGCTGGGATCTGGGCTGCTGATGGACTCAACGAGCACCTTGGGATCGATCTGCCACGATACACCGAAGTGGTCGGTGATCCAGCCGCAGGCGACGGGCGAGCCGCCCGCCTCGACGAACTTGTCCCAGTACTCGTCCAGCTGTGCCTGCGTGTCGCAGACGACCGCGATCGAAATGCCCTGACTGAAGGTGAAGCTTGGGCCGCCGTTGAGGGCGACAAACTCCCTTCCATCGAGCGTGAACTCAACGGTCATCACGCTGCCTGTCACGAAAGGTGACTGCGGCCCAAGATCCGGGTAGCGGGTGATCTTCGTGATCTCGGAGTTGGGGAAGACCGAGGTATAGAAGTTCGCGGCTTCCTCGGCCTGGTTCTTGAAAGTCAGGAATGTCTTGATGCTGATCATGGGATGATCGTACTGAAAAGTATACAATTTGTCTATGCCAGAGAGAATGACATCAAAGTCTGAGCCGTCACCCTCGGAACGGATCGATCAACGCATCAAGGAACTCGGCGATTGGCGTGGCGAGACACTCGCCACCATCCGCAAGCTCATTCAGCAGGCCGACCCGGAAGTTGTCGAGGAATGGAAATGGCGAGGCGTGCCGGTCTGGGAGCATGATGGCATCATCTGCACCGGCGAGACCTACAAGAAGGCCGTCAAGCTTACCTTTGCCAAAGGGGCATCGCTCAAGGACCCCAAGGGACTGTTCAACGCAAGTCTTGAGGGCAACACTCGGCGGGCAATCGACATCGGTGAGGGTGAAAGCGTTGATCAAGACGCCTTCAAAGCCCTCATCCGTGAAGCGGTCAGGGTGAATACCAGCAAGCGCAAGTGAACCTGAGTTTCACGCTCGGTGGCTTCGGGGCCTGATGTGGGCGGAAAAATTCTAAACCAATTGGTTGAATAATATCCGCGGCATGGTATTCTAAACCATATGGTTTCAGATGTCGCCCAGCTCGATTCGGTCTTTCACGCCCTCGCCCATTCCGCGCGTCGCACGATCATCCAGCAGCTTCGCTCCGGTGAGAAGAACCTGAGCGAGCTCGCGGCCCCGTTGAAGATGTCCTTTCCGGCGGTCTCCAAGCATGTGCGTGTGCTCGAAGCCGCGCGTCTGGTGACGCGTCGCGTGCGTGGGCGTTCGCACTTCTGTCAGCTCCGGGCCGAGCCATTCGCAGAGGTTTCGGAGTACGCCGAGCAGTTCAGGCAGCTCTGGGAGCAGCGGTTCGACGCGCTCGAAGATCTGCTGGCCGAGATGCAGCACGAAGAGAAGAAGCGGAAAGGCCCCGGATGATGTCACTCCGGTGCGTTCCGAATCCCGTATCACAAACCACCCAAGAGCAGGAACTCAGCGATGCAACCCCCCGCAAGCCTTCAAGTCTCGACACCCAACGACCTTGAGATCGTCATGACCCGCACCTTCAACGCGCCTCGCACGCTCGTTTGGGATGCGATGACCAAGCCCGAGATGCTCAAACGCTGGATGTTCACGCCACCCCAGTGGTCGTGGGCCGAGTGCGAGATGGATGTGCGTGTCGGCGGCGAGTTTCGCTGGGCATGGAACGGCCCGGACGGGCAGCTCGCGTTGCTGATCTGTGGCGTCTATAAGGAACTCGACGCGCTGTTCAGGATCGTTCACACCGAGAGAATGGAGATGGGGCCCGGCGCGGGCACCTGTGGCCCAGAGAACGCCGAGTGTGCTGAAGAACCCTGGGAACTGCTGGCGACGCTTGAGCTCAACGAGCAGGGCGGCAAGACAGAGATGCGCATGACGCTGTCGTTCGGCTCGAAAGCCGCACGCGACGGCGCACTGGCCTCGGGTATGGAGCACGGCATGGAGGCCGGGTACGCGGCGCTCGATGCGTTCCTCGCTGAAGAGGGGCGCTGAGTTATGGCGTATACCAGCGACCAACCACGAACGAGCGTCACGCTCCCGAGTGACACGGAGATCGTGATCGAGCGCACGCTCCAGGCACCGCCGGCGGTTGTCTGGTCGGCGTGGGACAGCGCCGATCATCTCGGGAAGTGGTGGGGCCCCGACGGGTTTACGATGACGACCAAGTCATTCGATTTCAGACCGGGTGGGCAGTGGCGGTATGTCATGCACGGCCCGGACGGCACCGACTACCCGAACCTGATCACCTACCTCGAGATCGACGAGCCGAACCGGATCGTGTACAAACTCGGGGGCGATGTCGAGAGCGAGCCGGTGAACTTTGTCACCGAGGTCGAGTTCATCGTCCTCGACGATCTGCGAACCAAAGTCACGATGCACATGAGCTTCCCGGACAAGGAAGCCCGGGACTTTGTCATTCGTGAGTACAACGCCGCGGAGGGCGGGAAGCAGCACCTCGCGAACCTTGAGGCCTATGTCAACCGACTCGATCATGGTAGAGAACAGCATGAACCCGTTGTGGTTGCACGCGTGTTCGATGCGCCCAGATCGCTCGTGTGGAAGGCATGGACCAGGCAGGAGCATCTCGCCAGATGGTTCGGGCCCAAGCAGGTCGAGCTCTCGCACTGCTCGCTGGATCTGCGGGTCGGCGGGATGATGCACTACTGCATGGTGGGGCTTGGATGCGAAGAGCACTGGGGGCGATGGATCTTTCGGGAGATCAGTGAACCCGATCGGCTTGTCTTTGTGGTCTCGTTCGCAGATCGGCAAGGAAACCCTGCCAGAGCGTTCTTCGACGAGCGTTGGCCGCTAGAGATGCTCACGACCGTGACATTCAGTGAGCACGCGGGCAAGGGGAAGGGGACCCTGGTCACCATGGAGTCTGAGCCCATCAACGCCACGGATGAGGAGCGGGGTGTGTTCTATGCCGGTCGCGAATCCATGAGGGGCGGCTGGGGAGGCACTTTCGACAAGCTGGCATCGTTCTTAGCAAACAACAAGATGTAACCGTCCGGATACACACGGGAGAGATTGATGCAGCAGGAGTACAAGCACAGCGTTTCGTTCCCCTCCGATCGAGAGATCCGTTTCACACGCGAGTTCAATGGCACCCCGCAGCAGGTCTGGGACGCCTTCACACGCCCGGAGCTCATCATGAAATGGATGATCGGTCCCGGTGGGTGGTCGATGCCCGTTTGCCAGGTCGAGGCGAGGATTGGCGGGACATAACGGTATGAATGGGTGAGCGAGGACGGTCAACACCGGATGGGCATGGGGGGAGCGTTTCTGGAGTTCGATCCCCCGCGCATGATGAAGACCACACAGATCTTTGATGAGGACTGGACCGACGGTGAGGCGGTCGGGACGCTCACGCTCACCGAACAGGAAGGCAAGACGCTGATGGAGAATACAATCCTGTACAAGTCAAAGGCGACACGCGACGCCGTGCTCAAGACACCGATGGAGCAGGGCATGGCGGCCGGATTCGATCGGATCGATGCGATCCTGTCGCAGCGGTGCTAAACGGATTCAGCGATGGCCAAATCACAGAAAACCCCACCCAGCGTCGACCAATACCTCCAATCGCTCGCCCAGCCCCAGCGTGAAATGACCGTGGAGCTTGTGAGCATCATCCGGAAGATCAAGCCTCGACTTGAGGAGGGCATCAAGTGGAACGCACCCAGCTTCAAGCACGAGGGCGATGACCGCCTGACGCTGAACCTCAGCGCTAAGGACAGGGTCCGCCTGATCCTGCACTGCGGGGCCAAGGCCGGCCCCAAGCGGAGCAGTCGACTGATCGATTCGGACAGCGACCTGCTGGAGTGGGCATCCAACGACCGAGCCATCATGACTTTTACAAGCGAAGACGAGGTCCGTGATGCCAAGCGCGAACTCACCGCGATCATCAAGTCATGGCTGCCCGCGTCATCCGCTTGAGGAAACGATCAACTAGCAATGAATAAGCCACCCGAGATGGGTGGCTTTTTTTCGGCATTCGTGGTTCGATCAGCGCCTGTAGGTGATGCGGGCGCGGGTGAGGTCGTAGGGAGAGATCTCGACCGTGACGGTGTCACCGGGGAGGATGCGGATGTAGTGCTTGCGCATCTTGCCGGACACATACCCGATGATCTCGGACTGCTGCTCGTTGGGAAGGCGCAGCTTGAACATCGCGTTGGGCAGTGCTTCGAGCACAATCGCGTCCATGGTGAACTTGTCGTCTTGCTTGGCCAATGTCTTCTCCGTGGTTCCCCAGCGCGCCGACCTCGACGCCTTTCTGCCTTGCTCTGGGGACTTCTAGGATAGGTCGATATCGCACAAGAACCAGCATATTGCGATGTTTGAACCCTGAAATTGCCCTTGCGGAGGCAGAATCTGCGGCACCGATCAGGCCCTGAAGCGATCGAGACCGAATCGGGTTGGCTCGTGCTCAAGCATGACCCGCGCGGCGTGGCGTCCGGTCTGGTAGCCCATCGACATGCCGTGTCCGGTCAGCCCGCCGCAGAACCAGATGTTCGGGTTCTCCAGCGTGTGGATGCGGCACTGGGTGATGACGGGCATCCCGTCAGGCGAGAAGCCCATGATCCCTGACCATCGGGCGGTCACACGGTATTCACTGGTGATCAGTTCTCGCATGAACTGCTCGAGGTGGTCCTGCACCTCGTTGCTGATCTCATCGGCGCTCGTCCGCTCGTTGTCAGCGTGGTAGGTCCGGGCCCCGCCGAAGATAATCTGGTTGTTCGGGGCCGATCGGACATACTCGGAGCCGTGGTTGAGGTAGTAGGCGTACTCCAGGCGTGCATCGCTGCGATCTCGGGGCTCAACGCAGAGCATCTGTCCACGGTTGGGGACGATGATGCCCTCAAGGTCTCGAATAAGGTCGGCCGCGTAGGCGTTGGTGCACACGAGCACACGCGAGCAGAGCACATCGACGGGGCGTGAGCGCAGGCGGATGCGGGAGCCCTCGTCCTCGACACGGTACACCTCGGCGTGCTCGAAGAGCGGCGTGCTTGAGAGCGAGGCCGCGAGCAGCTGGACAAGATCGATCGGCGAGCACACCGCATCATCGGGGTTGACAAGCCCAATGGTCGGCTTGCCCGATCGCCACAGCGGGTCACGCGGGGCGCTGCTCTGGTCGATCAGGTCCACCCGCAGCCCGTCCTCACGCATCATCTCATGCGATTCGATGAGCTCACTATGCTCCGGTTCGCCCAGCGCGACGACGCACGATGGACGGGGGGCGTAGCCCGGGGTCGATTCGAGACCGAGCTGCTTGAGACCGACGAGGTTCTGCTGCGTCCAGTCCCACAGGTACCGCGTCATGTCCCGCCCGAGCTTGCGGCTGGCGAGGGCGTAGTTTTCTGCCGCTCCCCGGATCAGGTAGCCCGCGTTGCGTCCCGATGCCTTGGAGCCGGCGAAGTCGGATTCGAGGACGATGCAGCTGATGCCGCGCGATTCAAGCTCGATGGCCGCCGAGAGCCCGGTGATGCCCGCGCCGACGATCGCGACATCACAGTGCTCGGTTGAGTGCGTCGGGTTGCGTTGCCAGAGTGAGACTGTCATGGTGTAATCACGCCTGCGTGTTCTTGCCCCAGCGGATCGCGACGGCGATGTCGTTCACATTCGTCCCGGTGGGGCCGGTGTTGATGGTTGCCCCGAGTGTATCACAGATCGATCGTGTGTCGTGGTGCTGCAGTGCCAAGCGGGCGGCCTGCTGCTTGATCGGGGCGCTGAGCATGGATCTCGTTATCACCATCCCCGCGGCCTGGCTCGGCCCATCGACGCCATCGGTGGTTAGTGTGAGCACGCTCCAGTCGAACGCCTGCTCGCTGAGTTTCACGGCCGCGCTGACACCGAGTTCCAGCATGGGGCCGCCGATGCCGTCGCTGCCGTGCGTGTCTACGGTTGGCTCGCCGCCCATGAGCACCGCGACGGTATTCTCAGCCGTGTGCTCGATCAGATGCCGGGCGAGGTCGGTGCCGGCGTCCGCTGCGCCGCAGATCACCCCCCGCTGGGTGTGCACCGGTTCGATGCCAGAGCGAACGCACCACGCAGCGAGCGAATCAATGGCGGTATTGTTGCCCGCGATGATCGTGTGCGGGCTGCGCGGCGGGAACGCGTCGTGCATCGGACCCGATGCAATGATGCTTGGGTCGTCGCCGATCACATCCGACAGCAGGTAGCAGCGAGTATCCGCGACATGCGCCAGCTCGCGAGCGAGCCCGCCGCCTTTGAGTGTTTCCAGCTGCGAGCGGACGGCGTTGAGCTCACCGATGCTCGCCCCGCGGGTGAGCATGTCCTTGGTGGTCTGGCGGATCTGCCCAAGCGTGACGCGAGCCCTGGGCATGCAGAGCATTGCTGATGCGCCGCCGGAGATCAGCACGAGCACACGATGGTCGTCCGGGATCGAGCGGGCGTGCTCGATCAGCGCCCTCGTCGCGTCGATGTTCCGCTGGGTCGGCAGCGGGTGATCACAGGAAAAGGTCTGGACGAGCTTGCTCTTAAACTGAGCATGAAGCGAGATGGCTTCTGGTGCGAGGATCGTTGCCCGGGCAAACTGTGGTCCGAGGTGTTCGATCGCCCCGTCGCACATCGCGATTGAGGCCTTGCCGAACGCAAGGAGGTGTGTCGGGATAGCGTTTGGAAGCCGCTGCAGGTGCCGGAGGATGGCCTCCCGCGGGTCGGTGGCCTGTAGGACCGAGGTGATCAGGTCCCGCGCCATCACGCGTTCTCGGCTGGGCACCCCGGATTTGAATCGGATCGGGACCATGATCAGCCCAGAGCGCTCCGGAGGCGTTTGATCGCTTCCTCGATGGTGGCGGTTTGTTTGCAGAATGCGAACCGGATGAGGTGGGAGCCGTTCTCTGGGTTTGAATAGAACGCGCTGGGCGGGATCGCCGCGACCCCGGCGTGCGATGGCAGCCACCGGCAGAGATCCACATCGGTCTTGAGACCGAGGCGATCGGTCACACGCCGATGATCCGCGAGTATGAAATACGAACCCTGCGGGAGCGTGAGCTCGAATCCCAACTCCTGAAGGGCTTCGGCGAGCATCGAGCGGGTTCGCTTGTAATGCTCAAGCAGGGAGTTGATCTCCTGCTCGCCATTCTCAAGAAGCTTGGCCACCCCGAGCTGGAGCGGTGTCGCGACGGAGAAGGTCAGGAACTGGTGGGCCGATCGGATGCCCCGAGTGAGTTCCTCCGGCGCGATCGCCCAACCGATCTTCCAGCCGGTCAGCGAGAAGGACTTGCCGGAACTGGAGAGCACGATGGACCGCTCTCGCATACCGGGCTGTGTCGCGATTGATTGGTGTGTGTAATCGTCGTAGACCAGTCGCTCGTACACCTCGTCGCTGATGGCAATCGCATCGTGCTCGATGCAGAGCGCCGAAATCTCGCGGAGCTGCGAATCACTGAAGACCGTTCCGGTCGGGTTGTGGGGGGTGTTGATGAGCACCGCGCGGGTGCTTGAGGTAAACGCCGCCCGGAGCTCTTCGGGTTTGTATCCGAAGCCCTCCGGCGTCTGGTGCATCGTCACAAACCGCGGAACGGCACCGGCCATCGCCAGGCAGGCCCGGTAGGAGTCGTAGTACGGCTCGAAGACCACGACCTCATCGCCCGGATTGAGCAGCCCGAGCATCGTCGCCGCGATCGCCTCCGTGCAGCCGCTGGTCACGGTGATCTCGCGATCCGGGTTGCAATCGATCTTGTTTACTCTCGCGGCCCAACCCGCGATGGCATGCCGCAACTCCGGCGTGCCGGGCATCGGGGCATACTGATTGCGGGCGTTGTTCATCGCCTCAATCGCGCCGAGCTTGCCAAGGTCCGGGCCGTCGAAATCTGGGAAGCCCTGGGAGAGATTCACGGCCCGGTGGGTGTTCGCCAAGGCCGTCATCTCGCTGAAGATGGTCGTGCCGAACGGCGCAAACCGCTCAGCGGTGCGTGATGTGATGCCGGTGGTCATACCCCAAGCATACAGGGCGGGGCGAGCCGTCGCAGGGCTTAGGCGTCCCGCTTGATACCCAGGCGTTTGGCCGCCTCCCATGCGAGGTCGGAATCGGGCACCAGACGCATCACCTCGATGAGACGACGGCGGACCGCGGGTATCGTGGCGTCCTGCGTGTTAGTCTCGGTCATGATCAGTTGGGCTTGGTTTGTGGCGTCTTCGATTGCCCTGCTCCGTGGGTCGTCGACCCAGGCCAAGGCCTTGGTGAACTGCTCCGCGTTGGGCATGGTGTGGGCCATCCCCTCGATGACATCGATCTGTGCATTGACGCCGTCATCCTGAAGCAGCTGGGTGCGGAGCACCATCTCGGGCTCATTGAAGTCGGCGGTGCCGGTGATTGAGCGGATGCGCCGCTGTTCGAGCTGCTTGCGGAGTGGTCCCGCTGGGCGGGAGAGGCGTTTGGGCCAGTACTTGCCTGGGTCGCCGGTGGGGGCGTTGTGGTAGGTGTCAAGCCCAACGATCGGGACCGCGCCGGCGAATAGGTCTGGGAAGGCCAGGAGGAGGATGCCGCTGCAGCGTCCGCCCCCCGACATGCCTGTGAGGTAGATCCGCTGACGATCGATGCTCGCGTGCTGGGCGAGGGTCTCGATGGAATCCAGATGGTTCTGGAGGCGATCGGTGATCTCGCGTTGGTTGCCATTGTTATCCACACCGATCGCGATGAGCCCGAGCTGATCGCAGACTGGCCCGAAGATGTCCGGGATCCGCCCGTCGGGGGTGGGGCTGATCCAGACGAGCACGCCAGCCGGGGTGCCCGGGTCGTACTTCATCGGGAGTCGGACGCGGAAGGTCTCCTGCCCCAGCACCCGGGTCAACCGAGGGTACTGCATTTTGAAACGCGATCGGATCATCTGCGGATCGAACACCACGCTCGACTCTGTATGGGGTGTTGGCAGCACCATCTCCATCGCGGCATTCGTGGGGGCAAATCCGTCTGACTGGCGATTCATTTCGCTGGGCGTGACGGTGATCCCCAGGCGTTCAAACGCGGCCCGCCGGATTGACCAGACGCTGCGCGGCTCATCAAGCGTGGAGAGCAGCACGGTGTCCTCAAGCACATCAAGCCCAAGGCAGATCGTGGAGTCGTTTCGTGAGATCTGGAGGAATAAGGCCGGGTTCTCACTGGGCTCCTCATCGCTGGGGCGGGCGAGGCGGTTGATGGATGTGAATCCCTTGGGCTCGATGATGTCGATCAGCCCGAGGCGATCGCGGAGCATCTCGACCTCGGAGAGGTCCTCGGGGACCGGGTTCTGGGTCCTTGTGATATACGCGGCCGTGGGCAGTCGCCCCTCGATCTGCAGCGGCTTGTCCTCCAGCGGGATCGAGGACTGTGCCCCCGCCAAGGGCGTATGAAACGCCAGAACAAGGGTCAGCAGGAGTCCGAGGCGTGTGCGGAGCGTCATCATGCCCGGTTATACGGGCCTGGCGGCGGGCGGATGAGGCATCTGCGATGGAATCGGAAGGAAAATCGAAGCGGGCGATTCGCTTGACCGACCAGAGATAGGGGATAGTCTTATCCCTCCAACTGATCCTCCTTAGCTCAATGGTAGAGCGAGCGGCTGTTAACCGCTAGGTTGCTGGTTCGAGTCCAGCAGGAGGAGTTTGACTTATTGGGTCTATGTCCTGTTCAGCGAGGCAGCCGATCGGCGCTACATCGGGCAAACCGATGATCTGAACAGACGAGTCGACGAGCACAACGACCCGAGTCACAACTCCATGAAGTTCACTTCCAAGCACCCTGGTCCCTGGGTGCTTGTTCATTCTGAACAGTTTGAAACTCGATCCGAAGCGATGCGCCGCGAGAAGCGGTTGAAGTCTGGGCAAGGCAGGGCGTGGTTAGATTCTAAAGGGATCGGTAGAGCGAGTCCGCCGAAGGCGGATTAGCAGTTAGGTTGCTGGTTCGAGTCCAGCAGGAGGAGTTTGAAACAGCCGCTGCAGCACTCTGCAGCGGTTTTTCTATCCAGACTTGATGGTGACTGCGTGCCCGATCCGAAAGGGAGTCGACGAGGCAGTCAATGCGTAGGGCGAGATCAGTGCGAGAAGTTCGCGTTCGGATCGCTGGTCGCCAGATTGCCCGCGGCTGAGCTACCGAGGACTCCGGCCGTGCCACCGGCGGTGATGTTCACAATCGGACCGTAGCGGTTGCCCGAAGCGATCACATAATGGAGCGTGTTGCCCGAGCAGGTGTTGCGGATGATGATGTTCCCGGTGCTCTCGATCAGCAGGCCACGGTCGTTGTTCGTGCAGGTGTTGCCCTCGATGCGGTTGCTCGATTCGATGGTGTGGATCCCCGAGCCATCGCCGTTGTTTCCGTTATAGCCGCATGTGTTATCCAAAATGGAGCAGCGACCATAGGCGACAATGCCGTCTCCGGTGTTGGCGTACGAAGCGCATCCCGCAACGGAGCTCGAGAATCCCACCGAGATACCGTAGGAGGCGTTTTGAGTTGTCGAGCAACCATGGATTGTGGATCCTGCGTTGGTAGCAATGCCACCGGCTCCATTCTCTCGTGCCGTGCATCCTGTGATCGCACCGCTGGTGCAAGCGATTCCGAATCTCGCGTTGAGAACTGTGATTGAGTCAGTGATCGCACAGCCGCTCACACATTGTATTCCATCACTCGAGTTCTCGGTCACGACGCAGCCGCTGATCGTGCACCGATCATTCGTGGCGATGCCTCTGCCACCGTTCGACCTGGATGTGCAACTCTCGATTCTGGCCCCGAAGAAAGCGCTGATCCCATCTCCTATGTTCAACTCCGCGATGCAGTTTGTGACCAGCGATCCGTTACCGCACTGGATCCCTGCGAAGCTTCCTACGCCGGAGTTTCGCATGGTATGGCACGAGCTGACGCGTCCGGTAGACCCACCGCGGATTCCTGAAAGCGTGCAGAGTGATACGGAGACATGTTCAACCGCACAGCCAGATGCAGCTTCAAGGTTAACGCCGTGGCGCCCCATGAGTTCGACATGCCCGTTGCGGACCGTAATGCGTTCCTCGCCGCTTTGCGCGTAGATTCCGTCGAACGCGCCCTGAAGATTACCAAGCCCGCGCATGATGAAGCCGTTGAGGTTAATCGTCACGCCTGATGCGGCGACTTTGATGCCATGCCGGCCGATGACACCCGTGATGTTGCTCGTGAGGTAGTACGAGCCCGGCTGGGTAATCTTGAACATGCTGTCGGCGTCGCCCGGTGTGTTCGTGCTACTGATCGCGATGCGCGGCTCAAGCTCGGTGAGGGGTTTGCCGGTCGGCGCGATCGGTCCCGGTGGGGGGTCGAGCGGACCGGCCTGAGCACGACCGGTGAGCATGGCACCGGCAGCAAGCCCTCCAATGCCGGCGAGCAGGGCGCGTCTGGACTCGTTGGGCGCAGGGGGTGAGACTTCGCTCATGGGTGCTCCGGTGCGTTTCAATAGGTGAAGTTGGCGTGTGGGTCGGTCGAGGTCAGCGTGCTGGGGGCGAAGTTGCCCTCGACGGGCGATGTGTTGATACCGGCGCGGTTGATGATCGGGCCGTAGTAGTTGTTGAATGAGATTGACCAGTTCACATCATTGCCGGAGCAACTGTTGCGGAAGATGAAGTTGCCCGAATCGTTGACTTCGATGCCGCAACCATTGTCGATGCACAGGTTAGATTCGAGATGGCTGCCGTTTCCGAAGACCACGATGCCTGCGTTGGAGCTGCCGTTCCCATGGCAGAAGTTGCCGATGACGCGTGAGTTATTCGAAACCAATATCCCGTTGGAGCCGTTGTTTACTGCGACGCACCCGATGAACGATGTGGTTCCGAATGACTCAAAGCCGATCCCGCCGTTTTCTTTGGCGATGCAGTTCGTGACCCGGCCGCCGACGGCAAATCCATTGAACACATTACCCACAGATAGGCAATCATCGACTAGGGAGTCCGACGAGACGCCGAAACCCCTAGAGTTTCCCGTGGCTCTACAGGCATAGACCCTGCTGCCTTCACCGGCGAAAATGCCACCGCTCGTATTGTCCGATGCGATGCACCTGATCACACTCGCTCGGACGCCGCTAGAGATTCCAGAATTCAAACAGAGCTTGGCATTGATGTCTTCTACGACGCAGTCCGTAGCACTACCCAGGTTGATTCCATAACGGCCCATCACCTCGATGTAACCGTTCCTGATCGTGATGCGTTCCCGGCCGTCTTCGGCATAGATACCGTCGAAGTCGCCCTGAATGGTGCCAAGGCCGCGGAGCATGAACCCGCCAAGGTCGATCGTAACGGCGGAGGCGGCAACCTTGATCCCGTGCTTGTTCACGAGCCCGACGATGTTCCCGGTCAGGTAGTACGAGCCGGGCGCGATGATCTTGAACATGCTGTCGGCGTCGCCCGGCGTGTTCTGGGCGTTGATCGGGATCCTCGGCTCAAGCTCGTTCAGGGGCTTGCCGGTCGGTACGATCGGGCCGGGGGGTGGATCGAGTGGCCCCGCCTTGGCACTCCCGGTAAGCAATGCACCGGCTGCGAGGCCACCGATGCCAGCAAGCATGGCACGCCGGTCGTTGAATGAGTGGTCATGTTTATTGGTGTGGTGTTCGTTCACGGTCATCCCCTCGATTGATATCTCATTGCTGTGTGTGCGCTTCAGTATGTGAAGTTGGCATGGGGGTCGGTTGATTCGAGTGAACTCGGGGAGAAGTTGCCGCTGACAGCCCCGGTACCCACCCCAACCCGGTTGACGATCGGACCGTAGTGATTGTTGTTCGCGAGTGACCAGTTCAATCCGGTGTTTCCCGCGCAGGTGTTTCGGATGATGAGATTGCGAGCGCCGGTGACAGAGATGCCACGGTCGTTCTTGGTGCAGTGGTTCGATTCGATGCGGTTCCCGCTATCGCTTACGAATATGCCGGCACCATCGACCAGAGTCACGCCGTTCGATTCGCAGTTGTTTCCGATGATCTGGCAGTCAGAGGTTGCTCGGATGCCATGCTCGTCGTTAAACCGTGATTTGCAGTTCAGCACTGAACTGAGGATTGCGGTAATTCCGGACGCGCCGTTGCCTCGGGCGACGCAGTTGCTGACCAGACTTGCGGTGGCGTTCAGTCCGTCCATCGCGTTCTGGCTGGAGACGCAGTCGATCACGCTGCTGCCCGTGCCCGCCCATATGCCGTGCTCGCCGTTGTCCTGGGCGACGCACCGGACGATCAGTGCTTCTGCGTTGAAGCCCCCAGAGATCCCGCGGCTTCCGTTGTTCGAGGCCGTGCAGTCCTCAACCGTCGTGCCTCGTGCAACCGAGATCCCGGTGAGCGTATTCTGTATCGCGGCGCATCGGGAGACGCGCCCGTACTCACCACAACGAATACCCGATGCCAAACACAGGTGGACATTGACATCTTCCACCAAGCATCGTGACGCGGTGAAGAGTTCGATGCCGGCCCCTCCCATGACTTTGACGTGCCCATTCCGGACGGTGATGCCTTCTGTTCCACCCTCAGCGTAGACGCCATTGAAGTTGCCCTGAATGGTGCCAAGCCCACGGAGCAGAAAGCCGCTGAGATCGATCGTGACCCCGGAGGCGGCGATCGAGATGCCGTGCTGACCGACGAGCCCCGTGATGTTGCCGGTGAGGTAGTACGAGCCGGGCTGGGTGATCCGGAACCGGCTGGTCGCATCACCGGGGGTGTTGGTCGAGTTGATCGCGATACGCGGCTCAACCTCCGTCAGCGGCTTGCCGGTCGACGCGATCGGCCCTGGTGGTGGATCCAGCGGGCCGGCCTGAGCGCGTCCGGTGAGCAGTGCTCCGGCGGCGAGCCCGCCAATTCCTGCCAGCATCGCGCGCCGGCCGCCGTTGTTTTCTTCAGCAGGAGGGGTCAGCTGATTCTCATTCGGTGTATGTTCGCTCATTCGTTTCTCCCCGCAGAGTGTACGAAAATGTCCGGATAATCGGAAGCGAATTCAACCTCGAAGTAAATCAATCAGAGGTGGTTGGATTGCCGGTTCGCCTATGAACGCTCCGAATCAGAGATTGTCTTCGTCTGCGAGTTTACAGAGGGAATCGGAGTTGTTGTAATAAGAAACAGCAGCTATCGCTGATGAGCTCCGTCACAGTGGCATGATTGCGCATACGCAGATCATTTAATGTGACAACATGCGTTTTTTACTTGGATCGAGTTCCACAAACCAGTAGCGTAGAGACGGACTGTGCGAGCCACTCAAGGGTAGAGGGTTCGCATGAACGGGGGTTCATGCTGTTTGCGCCGGTATCGGCGCATGTGGCGCAGTCTTGTGTTCAATCACGATGACCATGGGAGTCGTTGTCTCCCGAGTGTATGATCCGCCAAGGGAATGCAGGTTGTTGTGGTGTGCACATGTTCATTTCATCTCGTTTCAGAGGGAGAAAAAGACAATGCATTCACGCACGCGTTTATCAGTAATCACTACGATCGCAGCGCTCTCGTCCACGGCCGGAGTCGCCTCGGCATCGATCTACGACGAAGGCGTCGATGGCGATCTCGCCAGCGTCGCACTCGGCCCGACCATGTTCGATGTCGGTGTTGGCAACAACAGCGTCTTCGGCACCATCGGTGATACCGATTTCGAGGACTTCATCGGTTTCACGATCGATGCCGGGGAGCAACTCACCGCCATCACCCTGACCAGTTTCGTAGTGGCCAATGGGAACACCTCGACCGGGTTCCGTCTCTACACCGATCAGGGCAGCGGCTGGTTCCAGGCCTCGGCAGGCAGCATGACACCCGCCAGTGTCGGAACCAACTTCCTCGATGTCTGGGATCTGTCCGATGTTGGCGGTTCATCGCCGCTTGGCCCGGGCAGCTACGGCGTGGTGCTGGCGGAGTTCACCCCCGGGCAGACCTACTCATTCGATATCACCGTGACCCCGGCTCCGGGCTCGCTCGCCCTACTGGGCCTCAGCGGTCTCGCCATCACGCGTCGGCGTCGATGAGTCTCATCTGAGATGCATCAATCAAACACAACGAGCCAGGCGAGAGTTGCCTGGCTCGTTTTTCGTTTGAGCTTGCGTCATTGACACACGACCAGTATCAACCACGCCGGTTGGAGATGTACAGGGCCGAGGCACACAGCCCGGTCGTGCCCCAGAGCACGAGTAGCGTGTGGCCCACCAGCGGAACCACGCTCAAGGCGATACCTGCGAAAAGGGTTCGCAGATCCGCGTTACGCTTACCGTGCAGGAAGAGACCCATGCCGATGGCCCCGATGAGGAGCCCGGAAAAGAGTACAGAGGGGTGGTCGAAGTCCATCGCATGCCTCCTAGCGTCGCTGATCAGTGACACACAAGCATCGGTTTCAATCAGTATGAGGTAGCCAGAGTCCAGAGGTCGCGATCAAGATCGCGCATGAAAAAACCACGCGATGCGGTTGGGGTAGCACATGGCGTGGTTATCGGCTCAGTCCAGTTTGACTCAGGAGCCCTTGGCCGTGAGCGAGACCTCGATGTTGTTGCGGGTCGCGTTCGAGTAGGGGCAGATCTCGTGCCCCTTATGGACGATCTTCTCCGCGGTCGCCTGATCGACGCCGTCGATCTCGTTGTCGAGGTGGACACGGAGCTTGAACTCACCGGCATCGGTCGAGAAGAGCTCAACCTCGGCCGTCGTGCTGACCTTGTCCGGGTCGAGCTCAATACCCATATCCTTGGCGACATAGATCAACGCGTTGCCAAAGCAGGCCGCGTAGCCGGCCGCAAACAAAATCTCTGGGTTCGGTTTGTCGCCCTTGCCGCCCAGCGAAGGTGGAACGGTCATCTCGAAGTCGATCATGCCGTCTTCGCTCTTGACATGCCCGTTGCGCCCGCCGGTGGAAGTGACTCGTCCTGTGTACAGTGATGGCATCGCGTTGCTCCTCTGATCTTGAGTGTTTCAGAGAGTGTATGCGCCCCGCTCAGTCTCGCTTGGGGTGTTCATGCCGCAAGAACTGGTAGAGCAACGCGCCGGTGATTGCGCCCGCGATCGGTGCGGCAAGGTAGACCCAAAGATGCTCAACTTGTCCTGAAATGATGGCCGGCCCCAAGCTGCGAGACGGGTTCATCGAGGCCCCGCAGATCGGCCCCGCGAACATGGCCTCGAACCACACCGTTCCGCCGATGGCGATGCCCGCGGCCTGCTTGACCGCACGATAATCGGTCGCCACCCCCATGACAACAAACATGAGCACCAGCGTCAGCATGAACTCCCAGATGAAGGCGGTGTACCAACGCCCATCGAGCGGCAGTGTCACACCAAGATTGAGCGTGCCCTCGGGGTTCGCGTCGCGGAGTGCAGGTGAGAGTGTGAGCAGCAGTACCGTCGCCGCGAGCACCGCGCCGACACACTGTGCAACGATGTACGGCAGGATCTGGCGGTGCGGGAAGTGACGCGTGATCGCGAAGGCGATAGTGACGGCCGGGTTCATGTGGGCGCCGCTGATGTGACCGATCGCGTAGATCATCGCCATGACGACCAGCCCAAAGCTCGCGGCGATGCCGGCATGACCGATCGCTCCATCACTGAGCTGGTTCGCCGTCACCGCGCCGCACCCCGCGAGCACGATCATGAACGCACCGAACCCCTCGGCGATGCATTTGCGGGGCAGGCTCATGTCAGCAGCTCGGTCATGGTCCAGACAAACTCGCCGATCTCGTCGCGTACACGCCGATAGTGATCGAGCGCTTCTTCGGGTGATTTCGCCGACTCGGCCATCTTGGGTGGATCGTCGAAACCATGATGCACGACCCGTGCGTTCCCCGGGAACACGGGACACGACTCATGCGCATTGCCGCAGACCGTGACCACCAGATCGAACTCGATGGGACCGAGATCTTCAAGCGTTTTGGAATAATGCCTACTGATATCGATGCCGCGTTCGCCCATGACGTGCACCGCGTGAAGGTTCAGCCCGTGCTTGATGGTGCCCGCGGAGAATGGCTCGATCCGTTCGGGATGAAGCGAGCGTGCCCAGCCCTCGGCCATCTGGCTGCGGCAGGAGTTGCCGGTACAGAGGAACAGCACCCTTGCTCGTGAGTTTGAGTTGGACAACGGAGATCCCCAGGAGTGATGTAGGAAGTTCGGCCCAGATCGTAATTCAAGCGGCTTTGAATCGGAGGTTCCTCTCAACTGCTTCGCGCAACCTTAACGATTTGGGCGCATCGAAAAACCCGGCATGGCCGGGTTCTGGCGATCATTGGAAATGCTGATCAGTTCTGGCGCTGAAGCAGATCGCGGATCTCGGTAAGCAGCACGACATCAGCGGGCGGTGCGGGTGGGGGGGCGGCCTCCTGCTCCTTCTCGAACTTCTTCTTGGCGTTGTTCATCATCTTGACCATGATGAAGATCACGAACGCGAGGATAAGGAAGTTGAGCAGGACTGTGATGAAGTTGCCGTATGCGAAGACCGCGCCCTGAGCACGAGCCTCATCAAGCGACAGCCCCTTCTCAACGCCCTCGGCGAGCGGGATGTACATGTTGCTGAAATCTACCCCGCTGCCCGTTGCCTTACCAACCAGTGGCATGATCACATCGTCGATCAGCGACTTGATGATCAGCCCGAACGCGCCACCGATGATGATGCCGACGGCCATATCCACCATGTTGCCCTTAAGGGCGAACTGCTTGAACTCTTTCACCAAACCCATTGCGTAGCTCCTCTCAGAGTGTGTGTTGTCCCCATTGGGGCGCATACCCCATGGCGGCGAGTATAAACCGCTGCTATGAGCGGTGCAAATCGGGATGGGGCTTGGGGAAGAGAATGAGTTACTTCGTACGGTTTTTGACCCGCACCCGGCCCTTGCCCTTGGTGATCGTGCCGATCACATGGACCTTCTCGCCGGACTTCTCGAGCTTCGCCTTCACGCCTTCAACAAAGGACGGACGCACGATCAGCGTGTACCCGATGCCCATGTTGAACACCCGGCGCATCTCGGCTTCTTCGATATCCCCGTGCTTCTGGAGGAATCGGAAGATCGCGGGCACCTCCCAGCTCGACTCATCGACGACCGCGTCAACCTGATCGTTGAGCGCCCGGTTGAGGTTGCCCTCCATGCCGCCGCCGGTGATGTGGGCCATACCCGAGATCACCTTCTTGACCTTGTAGGCCCGAAGGAGCTTGACGATCGGGCCGGCGTAGATGCGGGTGGGCTCAAGGAGCACCTCGCCCAATGTCCGATCGGTCCCGAGCTCGGGGTAGGTCTTGTCGAGCTTGAGCTTGGCGTGCTTGAGGACCTTGCGAACCAGCGAATAGCCGTTGGAATGCACGCCCGAGCTCTCGATACCCAGCACCACATCGCCCGGTTCAACCCGCAGCGGGTTGGTGGCCTTCTTGAGCTCGACCACACCCACGCTGAAGCCCGCCAGGTCGTAGTCCTTGGGCTTGTACAAATCATTCATCTCGGCGGTCTCGCCGCCGATGAGGGCGCAGCCCGCGAGCTTGCACCCGTCGCTGATGCCCTTGACGATGTCATAGAGCACATCCTGATCGACCGCGTTGACCGCGATGTAATCGAGGAACAGCAGCGGCTCGGCACCCTGCACCACGAGGTCGTTGACATTCATCGCGACAAGGTCGATGCCGACCGTGTCGTGCTTGTTCATCTCGATCGCGAGGTGAACCTTGGTCCCCACGCCGTCGGCGCACGCAACCAGAACGGGGTCCTTGTAGTTGTGCTTGAAGAGCTGCTCGTTGTAATCGAGACGCAGCAGCCCGGCGAACCCGCCGGGGTTGTCAATGACACGCTGCCCGTGCGTGCGGCGCAACAGCGATCCGATCGAGCCAACGAACTTGTCGCCCGCCTCGATACTCACGCCCGAGTCGGCGTAGGTGAGTCCCTTGGGGCGGGGCTTGGAACGCGTGCGGGTGGTGCTCATGACAGGACGATAGGTGGGGTGCATCGGGTTTGCGTGGGCCAAACGGTCGAGAAGTGACGGTGCTCCCGGCTATAATCAACTCATCCGAAACAACGGCTGAACCAGAGTGCCATGGAAGGAATAGCACATGAGCGAGACCCAGCTTTTCACCTCCGAGTCCGTGTCGATGGGGCACCCCGACAAGGTGTCTGACCAGATTTCCGACGCGATCCTCGACGCGATGCTTGCCAACGACCCGTACTCACGCGTCGCCTGCGAAACCCTCGTCGCGACCGGCCTGGTAGTCGTCGCAGGCGAGGTCACGACCGAGACCTATGTCGATATCCCAGAGATCGTCCGTCGCACGATCCGCGAAATCGGCTACACCTCCGGCGAGATGCGCTTCGACTCCGAAAGCTGCGCCGTCATGGTGGCACTGAACAAGCAGAGCTCCGATATCGCCCAGGGTGTGGATAAAGAGGGTGCCGGAGATCAGGGCATGATGTTCGGCTACGCCTGCAAAGAAACCGAAGAGCTCATGCCCCTGCCCATCATGCTCAGCCACAAGCTGGTCGCCCAGCAGGCCCAGGTCCGCCGCGAGGGCACCATCCCCGGGCTCCGACCCGACGCCAAGAGCCAGGTCACGGTCGAATACGACGACCGCAAGCCCGTCCGCATCGACACCGTCGTCCTCTCGACCCAGCACGATTCGTCCTGGAACGAGAAGCAGCCAGAGCTCAAGAAGCAGGTGATCGACAAGATCATCAAGCCCGTGCTCGGCGAGTGGTGGAACCCCGGCATCAAGGTCCATGTGAACCCCACCGGTCGCTTCGAGATCGGTGGCCCGCACGGCGACGCAGGGCTCACCGGACGCAAGATCATCGTCGAC
>JAGQON010000037.1 GCA_020427395.1 Phycisphaerales bacterium | reverse complement strand
CCAACGCGCTGCGGACCAAGTTCCGCGAGATCGTCACCTCGGACCATGTCCCTGAGGACTAAGTCAACAACTGATCGCGCACGCAAAACTTTCTGAATCAACCACAACGCCCGCAACCCGCGGGCGTTGTTTTCATATCGTGGGCATGCACATTTCACATTCCATCCCTGTGTTCATCATCGTTGCCGGGCTCGCACTGAGCGGCTGCAGCAGCTCGCAGACCACGCAAAGCTCAGACAACACCGCAGTTACAGACTCGCCAGCGAGCCACGAAGAGCATGCGTTGCACAATCTGCATCAGCTCACGCCCGATCTCTGGTCCGCCGGCGAGCCGGTGGGCGAGCCCGCGTACGCCGAGCTGGCGGCGCTGGGCATCAAGACCGTCATTTCGGTCGATGGTGTCGCGCCCAACAAACAGCTTGCCCAGCGCTACGGCATCGAGGTCGTCCACATCCCTACGACTTACGACGGCATCACCGAGGAACAGTCCCGGGCGCTCGCACACGCGATGGCAACCATGCCCCGCCCGATCTTTGTCAACTGCCACCACGGCAAGCACCGGGGCCCGGCCGCGCTGTGCGTCGGCGCGATCGGCAGCGGCGATATCTCCAACGCCCAGGCGCTGGAGTTCATGACCATCGCCAAAACATCGCCCAAGTACAAGGGTTTGTGGAAGGCCGCCGAAACCGCCAGACCACTGAGCGAAGCCGAGTTGCACGACAACTCGATCGTGCTCGTCGAGGCGGCGGTGATCGAGGACTTCGTCGAGGGGATGGCCGAGCTGAGCCGGCTGAGCGACTTGCTCAACGACTGCGCCGACAACGGATTCCGCGCACCTGAGAACCACCCTGACCTTGCGCCGATCTCACTGGCCGGGCAGATCCACAACCTCTTCCGCGATATGGAGGACGATCGCGAGACCATCGAGCACGGTCCCGAGTTCCGCAACCTGCTGATCACCAGCCGGGATCTCGCCTCGAAGCTCGAAAAGCAGATCGAGCATGACGACATCGACGGCGCGCTCGACTCGCTGCAACTGCTCATGGAGTCATGCAGCGACTGCCACAATCAGTTCGGGCGCAACGGCTGAACCACTCGCCTCCCCCGGGCTTGCGGGGGAGGTAGATCCGCCGCAGGCGGAGACGGAGGGGGTCCTCCAAGAACCTTGTGTGCGATCGGTCTTTGAACGCCCCCCTCCGTCATGCTGGCGCATGACACCTCCCCCGCAAGCGCGGGGGAGGCGAGGAGAATCTCTACCTATTGCCTATTGCTTATTGCCGCATATAACCGCGCTTCACCCGTTCACATTCATGAGCACCTTGATCCCGTCGCCGGTGATCATGGTCTCGAATGCACGCTCGAACTCCTCGATCGGGAACTCGTGGGTGACGATGTCGTCGAGCTCCAGATTGCCCGAGAGCAGCAGCTTCTCCATCTGGTACCAGGTGTCCCACATGCGGCGTCCGTTGATGCCCAGCACGGTGCAGCCCTTGAAGATGATGTGGGCGTTGAAGTCGAAGTCGACGGTGCGGGCAGGGAGCCCAAGCAGCGCGGCCGTGCCGCCGTTGCGCAGGGCGCGGAAGCCCTGATCCATCGCGGCCGGTGCGCCAGACATTTCGAGCAGCACATCGACGCCCTCGTAGGTCTCGCTGCGGAGCTTCTTGATCCACGCGTCATCACGCGCATCGAACGCGTCGGTCGCGCCCAGCTTTTTGGCCAGTGCCAGACGCGGCGGGTTGATGTCCGTGCAGTAGATGCGGCTGGCGCCCGCGGCCTTGGCCACCGTCACCGCCATCAGCCCGATGATGCCCACGCCCGAGATCAGCACGGTCTTGGTGCTCACGCCGGCCGCCATCACGGTGTGGACCGCGTTGCCAAGCGGATCGAGGATGGCGGCGTACTTATCAGGGATGTCGTCGTGGACGGGCCAGACATTCTCCTCGGGAACGACGATGTAATCCGCGAAACAGCCGTCGCGGTCGATGCCGAAGATGGTGGTATCGCTGGCGATGTGCGCGTTGCCGGTGCGTGAGTTGTAGTCCATCCCGGCCGTCAGGTGCCCCTCGGCGCTGACGCGCTGCCCGGGCTGGTACTTGGTCACGGCGTTGCCGACCTTGTCGATGATGCCGACGAACTCGTGCCCGGTGATGATGCCGACGGGGATGCGATTGGAGGCCCAGTCATCCCACTCCCAGATGTGGCGGTCGGTGCCGCAGATCCCGACCTTGCTGACCTTGATGCGGACCTCGCGGGCCCCAGGTTGGGGGATCGGGCGGTCCTCGCGGTACTGGAGCCCGCTGCCGGCGTGGTGCTTGATAAGCGATCGCATGGTGCCCGAGGTGGCGGAATCGGCGGTGGCGGGTTCTTCGGTGGGCATGGTGGTCATAAGGGGGTCTCGTGGAGATGGGGGGCGGAACGCATGCCAGCCCGGGTGGACGCCGGTCTTCGCTGCACCCGATATTGTCCCGCTTGGTGGGTGCACGATCAATGCGCCGGTCCCAGATCGTGAATGATCAAGGTCTTTCGTGCATCAGAGCCGATTCAGACGCGTTGGGGCTATTGACGTTCGTCGGATCGCACCCGAGCGTCGCCCGAATCGTACAATCATCGTCGGGGATCATGCGATTCGCCCGATAGTGACCCTGAAACATGCCCGAGAACCGTACCGTTCCCATATGAGCCGAGCCGCGAGCACATCCCGGTCATTCTTCTATCTCGCCAGCAAATCGAGCGGCGGGAAGGCGATGGGCATCAAGAGCGCCCGCTCCGAGCGTGCCCTGGCCGAGCAGCTCCGCAGGGAGAAGCAGGTGCTGGTGCGGACCTGGGCCCTGCCGGGCTGGGCGAGCACCACCCCGGACATGTCGCTGCGAGACCATGTTGAGTTTGACGCGCAGATCGCCCAGCTTGTGAGCCGCGGCGTGCCGCTGACCGACGCGCTGGAGGTGGCCGCGGGCGTGGTGAGCAAGCCCAACCGCGAGCGCATCGATCGATTGCGGAGCCTTGTCTCGCAGGGCACGAGCTTCGCCGATGCCTGCAAGCAGGTGGGCAGCTTCGATACGGTGACCATCGCGATCTACCGGGCCGCCGAAAAGACCGGCGATCTCGCGGGCGCGTGCGACTCGCTTGCCAAGAGCGCCCGACGCCAGCTTGAAGTCTCGGGCAAGGCGGCGACGCTGATGATTTACCCCGCGATCGTGCTGACCTTGGCGCTTCTGGCGGCGCTGGTGATGATCATCGTGGTAGTGCCCATGATCGGCAACTCGCTGAAGAAGGCCGGGCTCGACCTGCCCGCGATCACCAGCATGCTGCTGGCGCTGGGCAACTTCCTGCAAGCGAACATTCTCGCGTTCCTGCTGGGCGTGGTGCTGCTGATCATCTCCGCGGTTCTCTTTCGGGGAGCGCTGGGCAAGCTCGCCATCAAACTCACCCGCAGCGCCCCGTTCGTTCGTGATGTGGTCATGGAGCAGGAGCTGACCCGCTTCTTCGCCGTCATGAGCTCGATGTCCCGCTCGGGCATCCCGCTGGGCGACGCGCTGCATGTGAGCAGCGCCGCCATCACCCACCCGGGCCTGAGCCGTGACCTGCAGCGGATGCGTCTGCGGCTGATCGAGGGTGGCGTGTTCCGCAAGCTCATCATGCGTGTCGAATCGCTCCCCGAATCCACCCGCAAGCTGCTCGTCGCAGCGGATCAGGGCGGCGATCTGGAAGACGCGTTCAACGCGCTGGCCCGCGATCACGCGGCGGCCGTCGACAAGAAGACCGCCCGCCTCATGGCAATCCTTGAGCCCCTGCTCATCGTGATCCTTTTCGTCATCGTGGGCACCATTATCTTGGCGATCATGCTCCCCATGTTCTCGATGACGAGCGGGGCCCTCTGATCAGATTCCCAGTCAACAGCCGCCCGAGCGGGCGGTACAATGCAATACACGAACCGCTTCAAGCGTTGAACCAACAGTGATTTACAGGAGATACCCGGCATGAGCACCCCCACCACCACCGACGCGCTCGATCAGCAGATCCGGTCGACCATCGTCACCACGCACAACCGCTCGCGCCCGGGCTTCTCGCTCATCGAGCTCACGGCCGTGCTCGTGATCATCGGGCTGCTCATGGCCGGTGCCGCGCTCGCCGTGCCCGGCTTCCTGCAGCGTGCACGCAACAAGGTCACCAAGACCTCGATGACGACCATCAAGACCGCCATCAACACCTACATGGCCGACAACGCGGGCAACGCACCCGAGAACCTCAGCGCCCTCGTCCCCAGCTACATCGAGCCCGGCACCGAGCTCGACGCATGGGAGCGGGCGTTCTACTACATCCCCACCCCCGGCGCGGCCAACCCGTTCAACCTCGTCAGCGCCGGCCCCGACGGCGAGTTCCAGACCAGCGACGACATCAATGTCTGGACCATGAATGTGAACAGCGCCGAGTAATCACGGCGAGACCCTTATGCCCAGCAACCGACCCCAACCGAATCGACGAGCGCTGCACGCGCGAGCACGGCGCGGGGTCACCTTTCTCGAAGCGTTGCTCGCCAGCGTGCTGCTCGCCATGGTCGCATCGACCCTCGCGGGCGGCGTGTCGTTCATGACCAACTCGCAGCGACGCATGGACCAGAAGCTGGGCGCCGCCGAGCTGGCAAACCGGCTCATCCTGCAGTACATCGACGACCGCGAGTCGTTGCCCGACCGGTCGCTGCCCATCGAGTACGACATCGACCTCTACCGCTGGACGCTCGAGGAAGCGCCCGTCGAGTTCGTCTTCGACAATATCCAGGCGGACGATGCCGCGGGCGTGGGCGGCGGCGCGAGTCTCTCTCGCATCAAGCTCATCACCGTCCGTGTCTGGCTCAGCGCCGATTCGGGCGGCTCGCTCGCCTACGCCAGCGATGTTCCCAGCTGCAGCATCACCCGCCTGATCGACCCGCTCGCCTTCAACAACCCCGACTCGCTCAAGACGCTCCTTGAGCAGCCCGGCGGGCTCGAACGCCTCTTCAACTCCATGATGGAGGACCTGGGCGGATGACGCGCGCACGCCACCCCCATCACGCACGCGGCTTCACGCTCATCGAGGTGTCGCTGGCGATGGTGCTCTCGGCGCTGGTGCTCGCGGGCTGCCTGAGCGTGTTCCTTGCCCTGCGCAATGTTGAACGCACCTTCTCCGCACGCTTTGAGCGCACCAACGAGCTCGACATCGCGCACACCTCGCTCAGCCGCGCGATGCTGAGCTTGCAGATGAAAGAGGCCACGGGCGGCACGGTCGTCCGCGCCGGCTCGACCGAGGCCGAGCTCCAGGCCCAAGAAGAAGAAACGCCCGAACGCCCACGCCTGATCCTCCAGACCGACCCGACGGTCGAGCCCGACTCGACCGGCTGGGTGCCACAGCGCCTGGAAGTCGTGTGCGCCACGCCGCCCGTGCCCGCGGGGCTGGCGACGCAGGCCGCCGAGTGGTACACGGCCCAGTCCAAGGAAGAATCGCTGGACTTCTCCGCCCTCGATGGCTCGCAGGGCATTACACGCGGCGTCTTCGAGCTGCGCCCCAGCGGTCAGCGCGAACGCCTCATGCAGCGACTCGGGCTCTTGGGCACCAACGACACGGTCCTCAGCGAGGAGCAGCTCGCCGAGGCCCAGGCGCAGGCCACCTACCAGACCAACACCGAGAACAAGCCCGACTGGACCCTTTGGTGGCGACCCATCCTCACCACCGAAGCCCAGGACCTGACCAACGGCTATGGCCCCTACCCCGACACCTACGGCTCCGATGAGATGATCCGTGAACGCCTTGCCGGCGCGGTCCCGCTCGTGCGCCATGTCGAGCGGTGTCTCTGGGAGTTCTACAAGGAAGACGAGTTCATCAATGTCCACGAGGGCACCGAGATGGACGACCTGCCAGCATACGCCCAGTTTGAGATCTTCCTGACCAACAGCCAGTTCGCGTCGTGGATGTTCGAGATCGACTGGGTGCTCGGCGACGACCCGCTCGAAGTCGCCACGGGCAGTGGAAGCACCGACGGCGCGGACAATACCAACGGCGACGGCAACACCAACGGGCAGCCCGGAGGCGGCGGTGGTGGCGGCGGCAACGGTAACGGTAACGGTCGCCCAGGCGGCGGCAACGGCCGCCCCGGCAACGGCGGGCAGGGCACGCAGAACCAGTTCGACTTCTCGGGTGACTCATGACGCGTGATCGCTCTCCATCCCGCGAAGAAACCGACCGGCGCGCGTTCGCCTTCGTGATGGTGATCCTGCTGCTCATGGTTGTCTCGATGGGCCTCGGGCTCGCGATGATGCGATTCAGCGCCCAGAGCAAGACCGTCGCGCGACAGGTCGCCAAGTATCAGGAGCACCACCTCGGGCGTGGTCTGCAGGAAGCCATCGGCGCCTGGCTGCGCCAACAGAACGGGCGCGATCTCACAGAGGTCCTCGAGCCCCTGACCGGGCACGCGATGGACATCGTGCTCGCGGACGGCTCGGAGGTGAGCGTCTTCCTGCGTGATGCCCAGGGCGCGGCCCTGTCGAACCTCTCGGGAAGCTCCGACATGGAGATCGAGGAGGGCGGGCTGCTGCTGCGTAACCTCGCGGCCAACACCGATGAGGACCAGTACCTGCGCGACACCCGACCCTTCGGGCCGTTCAAGATCAGCATCGCCAGCGCCAGCGACCGGGTGCTCGACGCTGCCTCCCGGGTCATCGCGGGCTCGCTGGCGGACCGGTTCCTGGCCGAGCTGGGATCGCTGCGTTACAGCGGCGAACCGATCACCCGAACGGAGCTCACGCGTGTCGCCACGGCCGCGGGGCTCGATGCCGAGCAGCGTGCGGCGCTCTTCCGCGTGTTCGCGACCGATATCGAACTGTGGGCTGTCATCATCGAGGTCCGAGCCGGCGGCGGGATGCGTCAGGGACAGACCATCGCCCGGTACGGCGGCGTGACGAGTATTCGTATTAACTCCAGCAGCAGAACGGGCAATCCGCAGGAGCTCGGTGCGTTCATCACCTGGAGAGAGCTTGAGCTGGGTCAGGATTATGACCTCTCGCAGCTCTACTGAAGCGGGGATCCCCCGCGACCCGCACGCGATGAGCACCCTAGACTCATGCCGGCGTGAGCATGCAGCTGTCTGTACCCCTGCACCCACCTTGGGGCCCAGACTGGAACCCAAACAGGCCTTGTGCCGATAACATCAGCGTGAGCACGCAAACACGAGCCCGGACCGGGAGAATCCCATGAGCACCACACTCACCAGAGCACAAGCCAGGACCTGGACGATCGGCGCCCAGGGTGTCGCGCTCGTCTGCGTGCTCGCGGGCGTCGCCTTCGGGATCAAGGGCCTGCCCGATCACCAGCCCGGCGCGTCTATCGAGATCGCCCGCAACAACGCCCTGCCCTTCCAGAACACCCCCGGCACCGCCGGCAACCAGAACAACGCCGACACCGGCTCTGGCTTCTCGATCGACACCAACGGCACCGCCGCCCGCTTCGCCCTGCTCGACAACGCGCCCGTGCCGGCCGATACCACACCTGTGGAACCCGTCGAAGACCCGGATACCGAGGACACCAACGGCAACACCATCGATGATGCCAACATCATCCGGCGTGTGAAGTACATCGGGTTCATCAACGACGCCCGCACCCAGCACGCCTTCATCCGCATCGACGGCAAGCAACGGATCGTGAAGAGAGGCGAGATCGCCGCGGCCGCCGACGACACCCTGCCCGACCTTGAGGTGCTCCGCATCACCCCGGCATTCATCCAACTGCGCGACCCTGAGAACGACTCGGTCGCTGAGGTCTCCCTGGCGGCCAAGACAACCGCTGCGGTGACCATGGTCAACGGCACCGAGGTCGTGAGCGTTGAGAAACCGGTCGAGGACGAAACGCTGCTCTCCGCCGAGGAAGAGGCGTACATCGAATCGCTCCCGCCCCGTCAGCGTCAGAATGTTCGTCGACGCCTCGAGCGTGAGAAACGCGGGCTCCCGCCGGAAAACCTCAACCGCAGGCCCACACCCGAGGCGCTGGTTGAGATCCGAGGCGGCGCGAATAACAACAACAGCGGGACCGATGTTCGCCGTCGCGAGTCACCCCGGGACGAAAACGAGTAACCTGATCAGTATCTGAACGACGCGACTGGAACGACCCCTTGAGCGAGCGCTTGTGCTACATCCGAAGAACCGACCGCGGCATGGTCCTGCGTGGGCTCCGCCTCGTGAGCGGGCACACCGACGACGCCTGGAGCGTCGAGCCCGGCGCGGACACCGATCTGGTCCTTGAGACCATCAACGAAGCCGGCGAGTGGATCAAGCAGCGCCTCGACGGGACAACCAGCAAGCACCTCGACGCGCTCGTGCTCGACCCCGACGGGGCCGTGTGCACCTGGGTCAAGCCCGAGGACGCCGACCCCACCATGCTCGACGCGGCCATCAGCGAGGGCCCCATCGAGCACGACCCCGATGAACTCGAGCCCGTCACGCACAGCGCCCTGGGCGAACGACTGCCGCGATTGCCGCGTGAGGTCGACTTTGAAACCCTCAGCGACGAGCAGACCTCCACCGGCGCGCGTCGTGCCATCATCGCCTTCCCCGATGTCCCCGGGCGACTGCTCAAGGACACGCTCGACTCGATGGGCGTCCGACCCGGTCGCTACACCAGCATCTGGCACGCCCTGTGCGCCGCGTGGGACCCCGGGCTGGGCTCATCGAGCAGCGCCTCGCGGATCGTCAGCTCCGATGCGCCCATCGGGGCCGTCGTCGCCATCGATCCCAACGACGCACGCCTGATCTGGACCTGGTCGCGAGAAGGACAGCTCATCTGCGCCGGCACCATGCGTCTTCGGCGCGCACACGGCGAGCACGAGCCCCGCGCCATGGTCCGCCACGGCGACATCGCCCGACTCTGCGCCGACTGGCTCAGCTGGTCTTCACAGCTGGGCGTGAGCCCGTCGCGCATCGTCGTCATCGGCGAGCCCATGCCCGCCGAGTTCGACGAGAACACCCCCGCCCAGGACCGACCGCTCGACCCCGCCCAGATGGGCGCGATGCTCACCCAGCGCTGGCCCGAGGCCACGCTGGACCTGCTGGGCGAGCCCGATCCCGTCGGCGCGACCCTCCAGCGACTCGCTCAGCGCGAACAGTCATCGACGCTGGGCACCATCGCCGGGCTCGAGGCACGCCCCACCCGCGCACACCGCTCGATGTTCCGCTGGTCGGGGCTGGCGCTCACGGCCGCCGCGTGCGTGGTCTTCTTCCTCGCGTGGCAGATGATGAGCCGCTCGGGTGCGATCAAGGCCGACACCCGCGAGATCACCAAGCTCAAGACCGACACGCTCAGCGCCTACAACAGCAACCTGGTCCTCTCGCCCCAGCCGGTGTGGGACCTCGAGGCCGAGCGGAACCAGATCGCCCGCGCCCAGGCCCCGATCCAGATCCCGCCGCCCAAGCCCATCCTGCGGGCGCTCGAGACCGTGTCGTATGTCATCGGCGTGCCCGGCGCGGAGATCAGCAAGATCACCGTCAATACCCGCACCGTGACGCTCACGCTCGATGTCGATGATGTCTCCCAGGCCGAGCAGATCAACAGCGCCCTGCGCTCGATCGACGACTCGCTCCTCGTCTGGAACTCCTTTAACCCGCAACCTAGAGGGGGCAAGGTGCAAGCCACCTACATCGCCAGCTGGCAGCAGGACGGGGGGCAGTCATGAGCACCCTCGACGCGAGCAACACCCGCCTCACCCCCGACGATCGCTTCGAGCTCGCCTCGCGGGCGCAGGGGCAGCAGCGCCTCAACGCACCCCGCCACCTGATCGTGATGGGCGTGCTGCTGCTGATCATCTCGCTGATCGCGCTGGGCGTGGCGTGGCAGACCAACGCCGCGGCCAGCAAGAAGAACGAGCGGGCCGCGCGTGACCTCGTCAAGATCGAGGGGCTGATCACCGAGATCAATGCACTCAAGGCCGCCCGTGCGACCAACCCCGACGACGACAAGCTCAAGCCGCTGCCCGACATCCTTTCAACATTGCAGAACCTCGCGACGCGTGCCGGGCTGCAGGATGTGGGGCTGCCCCGCAACCAGAGCTCGCGTCCCGAGGGCGACGCGATCCTCAAGACTTACCCGTACACCAACATCAACGACGCCTCGCTGGAGAACCTGCTCGAGTGGGTCCGCCTGGCCGAGCAGGACATCCCCGGCATGCAGGTGCGAGAGCTCACGCTGCAGCCCCGCCCGCAGAGCTGGTCGCTCAGCGTGGTCTTCGCGCGATACGAGCGCAGGCCGTAAGGAGATTGGACGCATGATGCGCACGAATACCACCGCTTCCCTCAAGCTCACGCTCACGCTCGGCGTCCTCTGCGCCGCGATGATCCTCCCGGCCTGTTCGAGCACGAGCAGCCGCAACAACGGCGCCGGCGCGGGTGAGATCGACCCAGCTCTCGCCTACGCCCGCCGCCAGCGTGCCGAGGCGCGTGAGCACTACACGCTGGCCACCAAGCTGGCCGCCGACGGCAAGGAAGACGAGGCGCTTGCCGAGTACCGCAAGGCGCTGGAGCTCGACGACAAGCTCTACGCCGCGTGGAACAACATGGGTCAACTGCTGATGGGGCAGAAGAACTACGCCGACGCCGTGGCCGCCTTCCAGATCGCCGCGAACATCGAGCCCACCGACCCTCGCCCCCACTACAACATCGGTCTCGCCTACCAGCGCGTGGGCTGGGCGCAGGACGCCTACCACAGCTACGAGCAATCCCTCTCGCGCGATCCCAACTACATCCCCGCCATGCGCGGGCTCACCCGCAGCGCCGAGATGCTCGGCTCGGGCGATCGGGCCCTGCTCGAGGTCATCAAGCAGGCCCAGCTGCGTGAACGCGATGAGCAGTGGCGCGACTACTTCCGGGCCCAGTATCAGCGCGTCGAAACGCTGATCGCCAACCGCTGATCAGCCTTCCAAACACAACCTCAATCAATCTCACAGACGCGCGGCCGCCAGGCTCGCCAGCGTGCTGCGCTCGGATTTCTGCAGCGTGATGTGACCCACGATGCCCAGCCCGCGCATCTTCTCGACCGTGTAGCTCAGCCCGTTCGATGACGAGTCGAGATAGGGGTGGTCGATCTGACCGATGTCACCGGTGAGGATCAGCTTGGTGCCCTCGCCGATGCGTGACACGATCGTTTTCACCTCGTGGGGCGTGAGGTTCTGCGCCTCGTCCACGATCATGAACTGGTGCGGGATGCTCCGCCCTCGGATATAGGTCAGCGGCTCGAGCACCAGGCGACCGTCCGCAACGAGCTTGTCGATCCGCTGCTCGGTCGTGCGGCTCTCGGCGTTCTGGTTCGGTGCGCCGCGCGTCGACATCAGGTAGGTCAGGTTGTCGAAGATCGGCTGCATCCATGCGCCCAGCTTCTCGTCCTTATCGCCCGGCAGGTAGCCGATGTCACGCCCCATGGGCATGATCGGTCGGGCCACCAGCAGCTTGTCGTAGCGTTCCTCCTGGAACACCTTGCACATGCCCGCGGCGATCGCCAGCAGCGTCTTGCCCGTGCCCGCGCTGCCCAGCAGCGTCACCAGCTTCACCTCATCGTCGAGCAGCAGGTCCAGGGCCATCGTCTGCTGCACATTGCGCGCGACGATGCCGAAGGTCGGCTTCTTCTGCGAGGCCACCGGGATCAGGTGCTCCGTGTCCGCCAGGCGTCGCGCGAGCCCCGAGTGGGCCTCGTCCTCGACATCACTGAGCACCACATACTGGTTGGGCGTCAGCTCGCGCGTGACCATCGTCCCGTCATCACGCTTCACCTGCAGGTACTGCGCCAGGTCCTCGACCGCCAGCATCCGATCGCGGTAGAGCGTGTCGATCTCCGCGCTGCTGGTCTTGAGCTCAAGGTAGCCCGTGTACAACCGGTCCGCGTCGACCTGCTGATTCAGGAAGTCCTCCGAGCGGATGCCCAGCGAGTCGGACTTGATGCGGGCCGCGAGGTCTTTGGAGACGAAGACCACCCGATTCTTCTGGTGCAGCAGCGCCCAGGCGGCCGCGATGATGCGATTGTCCGGCTTGTCCGCAGACAGAATCGCGGGGCGCTCGTGGTCGTTGATATCGATCGACAGCGTGCCCGTCGCGCCGCCGGCGTTGGAGCCCAGCTTCGAGAGGGGGACGCCCTCGGTGAGCTTGCCGTGCTTTCGGAGCCGGTCGAGCCATCGGATCGCCGATCGTGCCGCTCGCCCGACATCATCCTCGCGACGCTTCATCGCGTCGAGCTCCTCGAGGACCGGGTAGGGAATCACCACATGGTTCTCTTGGAAGACGAAGAGCGCGTTTGGGTTGTGCAGCAGCACATTGGTATCGAGCACATAGAACTTGGGCTCTTTGCTCGTGGTCTTCTGCTGCTCGGGTGCCGGCGCGGGGCTGTCTGGCATGCTGTTCAAATCCCTCTGCTGGGGTTGATCTCTCTTGGCGCAGTATATCGGTCAGATCGCCCGTGTGCACGAATCAAACAAACGCGGCCACCACGAACAGCAGCCACGCGACCATGACGAGCCCGAGCTTCACAAAGATCGAGACGGTACGCCCGATCGCTGCGCCGCTGCCGGACTTGAGCGATTCCTTCCAGGTCATCTGCACGACGCCGCGCTCGACCATCAGCGCCCCGGCGCCTGCGCCGATGATGCCGCCAAGGATCGTCCCCAAGATGATGATCGGGATGAATATGCTGCCCAGGATGGCCCCGACCATGGTCCCGATGATCGCGCCCAGCGCCCCGCGTTTGGATCCGCCGAACTTCTTCACGCCCGCCGCCGAAGCCACCATCTCGATGGCCTCGGAGATGATCGCGATCACCGCCAACGACAGCACCGTGTATGGGCCGATGATCTCGGGCTTCCACAGCCAGCACGCGCCGGCCGCCAGCACCATCAGCCAGATGCCCGGCAGCGCCATGACCACCATCGCCAGCCCCGTCATGCCGGTGACCAGCGCGATCGTCGCGATAACCCACAGTTCCCAGCTCACGCATGAACCCCCGAACGCTCAGACTCAGGCCGTGGGTTCTGCATCGTCCGTCGTTTCATCCGCAGTGCTGTTGTCGCTGTCCGTCTGCCCATCCACACCTTCTTGGGATGGGAAGGCCTTCTCTTCCATCGCCAGGACCCAGTCCTCCACCAGTGAGTGCTGGTAGGTGTCGATCCTGACTTCCTGCCCGCCCAGCTGGGGGTGCGATCCCTTGATCCTCAGGAAGACGATGAACTTATCCCACTTGCGCTTGTCGACCTCTTCAAGGTCATCGGGCGTGATGCTCGCCCCGCCGGGCAGGGTGAGCGTCATGGTGTCCGGGTCCCACGCGTATCGCTTGGAGGCCACACGCATCATGTGCACCAGCATCCACAGGGTGACCAGATAGCAGATGCCCATGATGAGCCACTGCGTCATCAAATCAAACGCGCTGAGCGGCTTGGGCTGGGTCGGGATCTTGGACCATTTGGCCTGCAGCTCGTCGAGCTTGGTCTGGGGCGACTGGATCGTGGTGTGCTCGGCGTCCAGCATCCCCACGACCTTGAGGGCCGCAAGCCACTGCTGCAGCGCCATCTGGCGTGACGCGCGGAGCGTACGCGAGCTGCTCGGGTTTCCCGCGTCCGCGCGGTTCTGGGCCAGGCGGTCGGGCTCGCTGAGGTAGTTGAACTCTTCGACCGGGTCACTGATCGAGGACTCGCTGAGGAAGATCCCGAAATCCTCGCTGTCGGCCTTCTTGGCCTGCTGCAGGTACTGCCACTGGGCCCACTCGGCAAACTTCTTACCCCGGTTGGGATAGACACTCGTTGCGTCCCACAGCCCCCAGCACCCGACCAGGAACACGATCAACGCGATCACGCCCAGCTTGAATCGCCAGCGGGGGTTGAGGGGTGCCTTGGAACACGCGACCGGCTCGTAGCTCGTCGTATCACTCATCTTGAATCTTCGCTCCCAAGGGGCCCAGACTGGTTCAATCGATCATGGCGCGACGCGCCAACCCGATATACGGACGATATCGGCACTCCCACCCCGACACATGGGAGAAGCTGGCGCAAATCCGCCTGTTTTGGGCTCCGAGGGCCCCGGTGCTCAGTCATCGACCCGATTCAGGGCTGCCGCCCACCACATCGCGGCCCGTTTTTCGCCCTCATCGAGCTTCATCAGCCCAGAATACCCGCCCCGATCGACCCGCTTGGCGGGGATGCGTGGATACCGACGTCCCGAGAGCAGCGCCAGCGTGAGAAACCGTGAGTGCTCCGCCCGGAAGCGTGCACCGGCATCGAGTACCTTCTTGCGTCGAAATCCGTTCCAGATCATCGCAAGGCATTGTATCGGCGATTCTTGCGATCGCAACGAAAACCCGTCACGCCCCGACCTTGGCGGCGATGGGTGTGCGATCTATGATGATCGTTCACGACCCGCTCTGGTCGATGCCCGGGCCCGGTGCACGGGTGGCCCGTGAACCTGGTCAGGGCTTGACCGCAGCAGCCATAAGCGGCCGTCATCCGGTGCCGTCGGTGTCCTGGGCATCGACCAAGGCGGGTTAGAATACACAAGAGGAGCACCTTTAGGGTGCTCCTCTTTGCTTTGGTCAGTTATCAGCGGACTAGCGCCGGTATGTCGCTCGATTCGAGCCGTCAAAACCGCCCTGATCGCAGGCAGCAGCGCTTAAAAACGCACCCCCGAACCACACGGGCACAGATCGTTTCGACCGAGCTTCTCGATGAGTTCCTTCTCACCGAGCGGCGTCATCACGCTCCTGTCACCACGCTTAACCGCGGTTTCTGAGCAGAAGCCCTTGCGACGCTTGCTCATGATCTCGAAAACGCCCTTGATCGAGATGGTTTTTGTTCTTGCGTGCCATGTTGTACTCCTTCTTAGTTGAGGTGAGTTGCCCGTCACGTCAATAGAAAGAGACACAAGAGTGTACACACGCGAAACTCCGGAAAGCTCGCTCGATTCACGGTTTTGGCAATGTTGGCATCGGCTATGATCCTTCCATGGCCTACACCGCCCTCGCACGCAAGCACCGTTCGCGCACATTCGACGAAGTCGTCGGGCAGGCGCCCATCGCCCGCACACTCAAGGCCGCGATCGACTCCGACCGCGTCCACCACGCCTACCTCTTCATCGGGACGCGCGGGGTCGGCAAGACCTCGATGGCCCGCATCTTCGCCAACGAACTCAACAACCCAGAGCACAAGGACGATGTGGCGGCCGCGGTCTTTTCCGGGCAGGACACCGATGTCATCGAGATCGACGCCGCCTCGCACAACAAGGTCGAGGAAGCCCGCGAGCTCATCGCCAACAGCGCCTACCGCCCGATGCGGGGTCGATACAAGATCTACATCATCGACGAAGTCCACATGCTCTCCACAGCCGCCTTCAACGCGCTGCTCAAGACCATGGAGGAGCCGCCCGAGCATGTGAAGTTCATCCTGTGTACCACGGAGGCCCACAAGGTCCCCGCGACCATCCAGTCGCGCTGCCAGCGGTTCGACTTCAAGAACATCCCGGCCAGCCAGATCGCCGAGCACCTCTCGGCCGTCATCAAGCAGGAGGGCTTCAAGGCCGACGACGAGCTGGTGTTCACGCTGGCGCGCCTGGGCAACGGCTCGATGCGCGATGCCCTGTCGCTGCTGGATCGGCTGCTCGCCTCGGGCGAGAAGAAGCTCACCGTCTCGCTGCTCGAAGAGCTCCTCGGTCTGCCCCAGCGCGAGCTACTGGGCGGGCTCATCGACGCCATCGCCCAAGGCGACCCCGCGGTGGTCCTCAAGAACACCGGCGCCCTGCTGAGCACCGGCGTCTCGGGCGAGCAGGTGCTCGGCTCGCTGCTCGACCGGTTCCGCGACCTGATGGTCCTTGGATCGTGCGGCAGGGACACCGACCTCGTTGAGCTCTCCGATGAATCCCGCGAGCAGGAGCTCCAGCGGGCCCGCCAGTTCGACGCGGCCGGGCTCGTGCACATGATCGCGCTGTGCGAATCCGTCCAGCGGGCGATCAAGTCCTCGCCTGCGCCACGCGCACTGCTCGATGCGTGCATGGTCCGACTGGCGATGACCGAGAAGATCGCGGATGTGGCCGCGTTTGTCAAAGCGGGCGGTAACGCCACCGCGAGCGGGGCCCCAACGCTAAAAAAAGCGTGAGGGCGACCCCGGCCAGGGTGCAGACGCACCCCGCGGCCCCGGCGTCGCCCGAATCCAACCACTCACCCGCCCCGACAACCAGCGCCCCGTCAAACAAAGCGAGCCTGCCGGGTTTCAAGGACCCACCGCCGGGCAAACGGCGCATCGCGCCAGAGCCCGCGCCTATGGAATCACGCACCGAGCCAGAGGCCCCCGAGCCACCCCGGCCGCAACTGCGAACGCCCAGTCCCGAAGATGTCGAGAACGACCCGCTCGTTAAGAGCGTGCTCGATGTCTTCGAGGGTGAGATCAAACGCGTGCATCCCAAGAACAACTGACCAAAGCGAGGGACGACCTATATGTTCGGCGACAAACTCAAGGCCATGCAGGCGCTCGGTTCGCTCATGAAGAACAAGGAGCAGCTCGCCGAGGCGGGCGAGCGGATCAAAGCCAAAATCGAGTCCATGCGCGTCGAGGGCTCGGCCGGCGGCGGGGCCTGCCGCGCTGTGGTCAACGGCAAGATGAAGCTGCTGGATCTCACGATGGATCCGGCGCTGCTGGCGGGCATGGCCGTCGACGAGAAGACCCGTGATCTCGCCACCTCGCTGATCAAGGACGCGATCAACGACGCAACCGAGAAGGCGCAGCGGATGGTGCAGGACGAGATCAGCCGGGAGGCCGAGGCGCTGGGCCTAGGCGATCTGGGCGGGCAGCTCGGCGGGTTCCTGAGCTAATGGCAGTGGCGCACCTCACTCCGATCGAAAAGCTCATGCGTGTTGAGATCGATCGGTATCCGCCCGCATGGGGCAATGAACTCGAACTTGAGTACGCCAATCAGGTCTGGAATCAGATCTGCGCTGACAACCCGAGGTACTTCAACGGGCCGATCCTTGCGTTCGGGAAGTATGAACCGAAAACCGGCGTGATCCGCGCAAGAGTTGAGCAGTACAAATACCATGCCGTATACAACTCAGATCATGCAAAGACGCGTTCTTTACTCGACTTCAACGCCTGCTTGCTCGCGGTGACCGCATGTATCTCTCGAGTTGACCCGATCGGCACGCTCTATCTCATCGGAAAGCGATCTGTGAGTTCTCACAGCTACGGTGGGCGATGGGAGTTTGGACCGAGCGGTGGAGTCGAGCCACCCAAGGAACGAAACACGATCTATACGCACGAACTGGCCAGCTCCCTTGCCAAAGAGATCCACGAGGAGATCGGAATCGAGATCAATCCGATTGAATGCGTGCCTCGATCCATCGTTGTTGACTCTGGCGTGGATTCTGCTGATGTCCATTTCGATGTTGAGCTTGATTATGAGCCCGATCTCAACCCCAACTGGGAATACGACGACACCCGCTGGATCACACTCGACGATCTGATCGCATGGTGCGACACCAAACCGGATGAGATCATCCCCACCACGATCGCCCACGCCCGATTTCTTCACGCGGCCCGTGCCTGATCTCGGCTACCATACCCCCATGAGCAGCGATACAGCCGCCCAATCCATCGCCTCCCAATCCGTCGGTGCGTTCCTCGAATCACTGGCCGCCAAGGTCCCCACACCCGGCGGCGGGGCCTCTGCGGCCATCACCGGGGCAACCGCTGCCGCCACCGCCGCCATGGTCGTCAGCTACTCGCTGGGCAAGAAATCACTCGCCGAGTGCGAGGGGATCAATCAGAACGCCATGGCACGCCTCACCCGCGCCCGCCAGATGTTCCTGCAGTTGGGCGATGAGGACGCCGAGGGCTACGGCACCCTCAACGCGCTCTGGAAGCTCGACAAGGACGACCCCAAGCGCATCGAGCAATGGGACGACGCCGTCCAGGGTGCCATCACCCCGCCCCGCGCGATGCTGGCGATGGCGCTCGAGCTGCTCCGCCTCTTCGACAAGCTCGTGAGCACCACCAACAAACAGCTCAAATCCGACCTTGGTGTCGCGGCGGTGCTGGGCGAGGCCGCCGCCCGATCCGCGGCCTGGAATGTCCGCATCAACATCCCGCTGCTCCCCGAGGACCAGCGCGACGGGCTTGTACAGGCCGTCGATGTCATGCTGGACGAAGCGAAGCGGCTCAGCGCAAGCATCGAAACGGGGTGCGCGTGACCTCACCTTCGATCGACAATGCGTTGACCGCCGAGGGGACCCTTGTCGATCTCTCGCTCGACCCGCGCATCGCCGCGCTCGAATCGATGCTCCGTGATGTCAGCGCCGTCAAGGACCCCGCGAGGGTGCTCCAGGCGTTCGGCCCATGGGTCGGGCAGCGCTTCCCACGCGACGCGTTCATCAGCGTGTCGATCCGCGACCTGCCGGTGGGCAGGTACAAGCTCACCCGTGTGATCACCAACACCCGCGACCCGCTGCAGACCATGCGGGAAACGACGCCTCGTGACCCGTGGAGCGAGTGGCTCTCACTGCCGAGCTACGAGGGCGGCATCATCGGGCGGATCATCTCGCAGGAATCGCCGCAGATCATCACGAATGTCGATTTCTCCCGAGACCCGGTCCTCGCCGAGGTGCTGGGCGATGACGCCACGCTGGTCCGCGCCGTCTCCGCGATCCCCTCGTACGACGACGGTCAGGCACTCAACTGGGCGTTGAGCTTCCATAAGCGCGTCGTCTGGAACGATCTCGACTCGTTCGTCGCGGGCCTGCTGGACCTGAACATGATGGGCACCGCGACGCGCAACCTCGTGTTCCGCAAGCAGGCCGAGTCGCTCAATACCCAGCTCGTGGCGCAGTTCGAGCAGATCGCCAAGATCCAGCGCCAGCTGCTCCCAGAGCGCTCGCCCAAGATGGAGGGCTACGAGCTCTCCACGAGCTACCTGACGAGCAACATCGCAGGGGGCGACTACTACGACTACTACCGCTCGCCCGACGGGCGCAAGGTCGGCATCGTGATCGCCGATGTCTCAGGGCACGGGCCCGGAGCCGCGACGGTTATGGCGATGATCCGCTCGATCCTGCACTGCTACCCCGATGTGGTGGGCCCCGAGCACGCCTTGGATGATGTCGCGGGCATCGCGCGATACTGCAACGAGAAGCTGGTGGCCGCGAACCTCAACGGCGAGTTTGCCACCGCGTTCTTCTGCGTCCTCGACACCGCCACCGGCACGCTCACCTGGACGCGCTGCGGGCACAACCCCCCGCTGCTGCGACGAAGCGACGGCACCATCGAGCAGATCGAGACCGCCGCGACGATCCCACTGGGCATCAGCGACGGCATCGAGTTCAGCGCCGACTCGTGCACCATGCACCCGGGCGACACGCTCATCCTATATACAGACGGCATCACCGAAGCGACCGCCAACCGACCCGCCCACGAGTTCTCGATGCACGCCGCGCAACGGGACAGCAAGGCTGAGCAGTTCGGCGTGCGGCGTCTCGTCGATTCACTCGAGCACTGCTCGGGCAAGCCCGAATGCGCGATCGACCATGTGCACCGGGCGTTGTTCAAGTTCACCAACCGCCTCGACCGCGACGACGATCAGACGCTCGTTGTGGTCCAGCGTGAAGAGGCCTCATCATGAGCAAGCACGAGCAGGAATGGTTCGATCAGCCCGACCCGACGGGGCGCACTGACTCGGGCGAGGTTGGGCTGCGATTCACCTGCACCCAGTGCGGCAGCTGCTGCACGGGCCCGACGGGCTATGTGCTCTTCAACGACAAAGAAGCCGGCTCGATGGCCAAGGCGCTAGGCATCTCCAAGCAGAAGTTTCTCGACGAGTACTCCCACGACACCATCCTCGGGCGATCGCTCAACGAGAACCTGACCGACTTCGGCTATGACTGCATCTTCCTGACCCGCGATGCCAAGACCGGCAAGGCGGGGTGCAGCATCTACGAGACCCGCCCCGAGCAGTGCCGCACATGGCCATTCTGGGACAGCAACCTCACCAGCAAACGCGCCTGGGCGTCGGCATCACGCAAGTGCCCGGGGATGGACACCGGGACCCTGTACCCACCCAAGCACATCCGCATCACCCGCGATCGGGTCGAGATCTAGCGTGAAGAACCCCGAAATGCCGATATTTTGATCAGGAACGGGTTTTGGGGCTCGCGCTGTACCCGCCGCGATCGATGACGAAGAATACCGCTTCCATGGACGCCTTCTGGACTTATGCCAAAGAGATGCTGCGTATGCGTGCCCTGCTGGTGCTGGGCTGTTTCTTCGCGCTCCTCTCCGCCTTCGGCGTCGGCGCGGGCATCGCGGCCGTGGGCCCCACGCTCGACATCATCCTTGACCCCGAAAGCGGCGGGCTCCGTCAGTTCGCAACCGACAAGCTCTCCGGCTCCTCGGGCCTTGGTACCGTCTTCACGCCCGAGCTGATCGCCAAGCTCCCCAGCGACCCTTTCCAGAGCATCGTGCTCATTATGGGCGTCCTGGGCGTGCTCACGATCATCGGCTCGCTGGCGAACTTCGGGCACCAGTACATCGCCTACACCGTGGTCCACACCACCATCGCCCGTGTGCGCCGTCGGGCGTACGGGCAGGTGCTCAAGCTCCCGCTCAAAACGATCGTGAGCGAGGGCCCCGTCGACGCCATCTCGCGCGTCGTGAACGATACCGAATCGCTCGCGGCCGGCTTCGTCGCGATGCTCTCCAAGGCTGTCGCACACATCCTCAAGGGCCTCATCGCCCTGATGGTTGCCCTGCTGACCAACTGGCAGCTGACGCTCGTGGCCCTGATCGTGATGCCGATCCTGGCGACGATCATCCGCAAGCTGGGCAAGCGCATCCGCCGGGCATCGGGCAAGGCGCTCTCGAGCCGGGCGGACCTCTACCGCGCTTCGACCGAGGCCCTGCAGGGCATGCGCGTCGTCAAGGTGCACACCACCGAGCGCTACGAGGCGGGGCGGTTCGGGCGGATCAACAAAGAGGTTCTCCGCCAGCACATGAAGGTACGCACCGCCCGGGCTGTTGCCGGGCCGCTCACCGAGATGATCACGATGTTCGCGTTGGGCGTCCTGACCATCGTGGCGGCCAAGTTCATCCTCGACGGTGCGCTCGACAAGTCCGAGTTCATCACCGTGCTCGCGGGTCTGGGGATCGCCGGCGCGTCCATCAAGCCCCTGTCGGGGCTCATCAACGACATCCAGCAGTCGGGCGCGGGTGCCGACCGCCTCCACCGCCTGCTCAGCGCCGAGCCCGAGCACGGGCACGAGCCACGCCTTCCCAAGCTCGCGCGTCACCGCGATTCCATCATCTTTGAAGGCGTCCGCGTCATCTACCCAGGCGCGACCACCCCCGCGATCAACGGCGTCACCCTCAGGGTCCACCACGGCGAAACGCTCGCCTTCGTCGGGCCCAACGGGTGCGGCAAGACCACGCTGCTCTCGCTCATCCCCCGCCTCTTCGACCCGGACGAGGGACGCGTGCTGATCGACGGCACCGATGTTTCACGCGTTCGCGTCCGATCGCTCCGCAAGCAGATCGGTGTTGTGACGCAGGAGGTCGTGCTCTTCAAGGGCACCATCGCGCAGAACATCGCGTACGGCAACCGCCACGCCACGCGTGAGCAGATCGAGCGGGCCGCCCGCGACGCGCGGGCCATGGAGTTCATCGAGCAGCTCGACATGGGGCTCGACACCCCCGTTGGCGAGCAGGGGCTCACGATGTCCGGCGGGCAGCGCCAGCGACTGGCCATCGCCCGCGCCATCCTCCGCGACCCGGCGATCCTCATCCTCGACGAGGCGACATCGATGATCGATGCGCACAGCGAGAAGCTCATCAACGAGGTCCTCGACGAGTTCTGCCGCGACCGCACGAGTCTCATCGTCGCCCACCGCCTCTCCACCGTGCTCAACGCCGACCGGATCGTGGTGCTCAACGAGGGGCAGATCATCGATCAGGGCAAGCACGAAGAACTCCTCGAGCGGTGCGCGATCTACCGGCAGCTCGCCCGCCACCAGCTAGTCGAGAACACCGAGAGCGGGGCACCATGAACGAGGTCGGCGAAGACGGGGATCTGATCTTCCGATGCGATTTCTGCAAAACCGCGTGGGACATGAAGCGACCCATGGTCGAGGGTCACCGCGGTTCGCTGATCTGCGGCAACTGCCTCTCGATCGCTTACATGGAACTCATCCACCTCGACACGGGCATCACCCCCCCACGCGAGCAGGCATGCGCACTCTGCCTTGAGAACGGGCGTGATGGGCTGCACTGGGTCAGCCCCGTCGATGACTCAGTGATCGTGTGCCGGCGATGCATCAAGCAGAGCGCCGGGGTGCTGCACAAGGACCCCGACTCCCCATGGAAAAAGCCGCCAGATCCACGATCCGGCGGCTGAGTGGACTATCGGTGGGTCTGACCGCGGCTTACTCGCGGACGCACGCGTGGGAATAGATGTTGGCCAGGTCCGTGATCAGGATGTAGGTCCCGTCGGGACGATGCACCAGACCGGAGAGGTATTCGGTGTTGTCGGCGGTGTCGGGCAGCGGCTCGATCTCGTTGTCGTTACAGTCCACGACGAACGACACGCCGTCCACCATGATGGCGGCCTTCTGGTCCTGATGTTCGGTGATGACCAGCATCGACTCGTAGATGCGATCGATGGCCTCGGTGGCCTTGGCGAACAGGTCGCACATCGCCTTGAGGTCCTTCTCACGCGACGCGTTGATGATCTCGATCGCGCGGGGCTTGTTCCCCTCGTCGCGGTGCCTGAGCACCGTCTCGGCGATCGCGTGGATCCGCCGGTGCGGGATGTCGAACTGCTTGACGATCGCGTTCATGGTTGGCTCGAGCAGGTCCTCGCGGCACTGCTCGACCGTGCCGTCCATGACCGAGTTGTACCAGCGGCCGAAGTTGCATCGGTTGGGGTCCGTGGCCTTCTCGAAGCTGGTGCCATCGACGACCGCGTCCTCCAGCGCCTTGAGCCAGTTGACATGGTCCGCCTCGAGCTGGCGGAACAGGGCCTTGAGGGCCTCGGCCTCCTTGCCACGAAGCTGGAACCCCAAGAGCGCCCGGGCATCGATTACCGGGATGATCGTGCCGCGGTGGTTGATCACGCCCGAGATGAACTTGGGGCTGTGGGGCACGCGGGTGATCTGCGTCATCGACGCGCTCATCATCTCCACGGTCGAGTCCGTGTCCATGCCGTACAGATTGCCGTTGACATTCACCACGACATAGCGAGTGACGGCCTCCTGCGGCTCGTTCAAACCAAGCTCGAACGAATCACGCACGGAAATATCGGCGGGCATGGAAGACTGCGTCTGAACGGCGGTGTTGGTGTTCATGCACGAACAATCGACACGCCATCGAGCACGCATCAGCCCAAAAGTGCGAATGACACGGACTTGAGTCGTTCCACCCAGAGCGACCGATAACGCAGGATGCTAATCGAGCGCGGAACGAATACCCGCCCGCATGGCAATCGTCCGCCCCATCCGCCGGGCCAGCGGCACGATCCGCGACGCCCCGAGCTCGCCAAGCACCTCGTTGGACACCCGCTCAAACAGCCCCAGCCAGCGATCGAACAGCTCGACGCTCAGCCCCCCGAACCGGTGCGCTTCGATGGGGTTGCCGTGGTAGCTGCCCTCACGCAGCAGGGCCGAGCACCAGAAGCGGGTCATTTTGTCAAGGTGCATATCCCAATCCCGGACGCGCTGATCGAAGATCGGCCCCAGCTGCGCATCCTCACGGATCGCGCCGTAGAACCGCTCGACGAGCAGCCGCAGCTGCTCGCGGGTCACGCCCGGGTCGGGATGCGTCGTTGCGCTGGGCATCGGCAGGGATCGCCCGCAAAGGCGAGGAAAAACGGTGCGGGTGGGATTCGAACCCACGGACCCCTTTCGGAGTCACTCGATTTCAAGTCGAGCGCCTTTAACCGCTCAGCCACCGCACCGGTGGACACACCCCGGAGGTGCGTCGGGGAGTCTATTCCGCAGAGCCGCCGATGTCGTGCGTTCCGGGCGTCTTCTGCGCCGGGGCGTAGGCCGGGCACAGCGCCGCGAGCACGCCCATCAGGGCGACGGACTGGTTGTTGATGTGCACGCAGTCCGTGATCGATGCCAGCAGCAGCCCGGCCAAGCCCAGCATCGGGCCCAGCGCGTACGGGTTCGCCATCCCCTCACGCCCCCACCGCCACGCGTTGCGAAAGGCGACAAAGAGAATCACACCCCACAACCCCAGCCCCACGAGCCCCAGTGTCGCCAGCGTGTGCAGGGTGCTGTTGTGCGCGTGCGCCCCGTATCGCTGCCCCCGCTGATCGCACCATGCCTCGAACCCGCCCGCGCCAACGCCCACGATCGGGTGCGCCCCAAACGCCTCCGCCGCCTCGCGGTACATCATCAATCGCCGACCAGAGTACGAGTCGTAGTCGCCCTGCTCAATCTCCCGCAGCTCCGCACGCGTCTCGTTGATCCGGATCATGATCGAGTCGCGAAGCACAAACCCCGCGACACCCAGCGCCAGTACACCGACGCCCCCCACGATCAGCACCCGTCGCAGCGGCACGCGCCGGATCAGCACCACCACCAGCACACCCAGCACGCACAGCAGAAGACCCGCCGCCCACGCCCCGCGCGTGCCCGTCGCCAGCACCCCCACCGCCGAGACCGCCAAGCCCGCAACACCCACGACGCGTGTTCGCCCCCTGCCCATCATGGCCGCGGGCAGGTGCAGCCCCATCGCGGCCACCAGCAGATCGCCCGCGATGACCGGGTGCCACCAGCCCGCGATCCGTCCCGGGTGGTTCTCCACCAGTTTCGCAATCGCCTCGATCCCGAACCCATCGAACGCGTCGAGCAACTGCCCGATCTGCCCGATCGCCAGCCCGATGCACAGGGCGTAGACCAGCTTCGTTCGGTGCTCAATCAACGGGAAGAAAAAGCCCATCGCCATGAGCCAGCGCAGCTGCCCCATCTCCACCAGCCCCTGCGTCCGATCGGGCGACCACCCCAGCGAGACGAGCATGTACGCCGCGAGTGCCAGCGCCGCGAGCACAAACGGCTGCCCGAAGCCGTGGATCCAGAGGGGGAAGGTGTTGAACACACGCACCACAAAGAACACCACCAGCGGCAGGATGGCGATCTCCGTCATCGTCACCGGCCCGAACAGGCACACCAGCCCGCCCAGCCCAAAGAACAGGTGAATCTTGTCCCCAATGGCGTCGCGTCGATGCATCCGCGCAAACGCCCGATCGCACGCCTCCCGATCGATGTAATCGCCCTCCACAACGCCCATGAACCGCCCCCAGAGCCCTTTTCTAGGCGTCAGAGACGGGTTTTCATGGATGCTGGGCATGGGTTGTGACACTCCTGTGGCAACCAATCGCGGGGTTGTTCGGTATGATCGAAACGACAGAATACGCAAAAAAAGCACCGATCGGGGAGACCCACGCCGATCGAATCCGAATACATGATGTGGGACGCCCGTTTATTGAAGCGGGCAAATCAACGGGAGCGAACGCATGGACGACATCCGAAGCGTGATTCAGCGGGCCGCAAGACGACTCTTCGTCATCGATCTGCTCGGCACGATCGTGCTCAGCGCGTTCGCAGTGCTCTGCGCGCTGGTGCTGATGCGCATCGCCCAGAAGCTGTTCCCGACCTTCGAAGTCGACTGGACCCTTGCGGCGCTGATCGGCGTGGGCGCCACCATGGCGATCGCGCTCATCGCATCGCTGATCCGCCGCCCCGACGAGAACCAGGTCGCGCGCACCATCGACGAGCGGGCAGGGCTCCGCGAGTCGATCTCCACCGCGCTGTGCGTCGATCACAATCAGGACAACTGGTCCAAGGCGATCGTCACCGATGCCTCGGATCGCGCCCGCCGTGTGATCATCCGCGACACACTCCCGATCGAAGCACCAAAGCGTTCCTACCTGCCGATCATCGCGAGCATCGCCCTGCTGGCGGTCTGGTGGGTGCCGGGCACCGACCTGATGGGGCTGCTCGAAAAAGAACAGCAGCAGCAGGCCAACCAGGCGCAGATCGACGAGGTCAAAGCCGAGGTGAACAACACCGAGGACCTCATCGAGAAGATCAAGGC
>JAGQON010000036.1 GCA_020427395.1 Phycisphaerales bacterium | reverse complement strand
CCCACTTTTCTTGTTTCCCGAGATCACTCCCGGGGTATATTCCTCATATGCGTCGAGGGGATATCACACAAGTGATCAACGGGCACGCGAGCGGGCCGGATGCTGATGTCACGATGTCAGAGATCTATCACCAGCTCCGCCTCTGCGTAGGGGGCATCCTGGCAGGTGAGCGCAGCAACGGACCCGGGCCACACGCAGGGCAGGACCTGACCATGGTGGTCCATGAGTGCTGGCTCAAACTACAGCGAACACCGCACTGGGATAACCGGGCCCACTTCTTTGGTGCTGCGTCTCGTGCCACCCGCCAGATCCTGATCGATATGGCCCGGAGCCGCAAACGCCGCCCAACGCCACTGGTCTACCGCGATGGGATTGACCACGGGCAGGGCCCCACTACGACCCAGTCAGACATGGCGGAAACGGCCACTCAGGTGGATGCCGCGCTCAACGGGCTTGCCGAGATCGCTCCACGGGCGGCTCGGATCGGGGGCTACCGCCTGTTCGGGGACCTCCCGAGCGAGATGATCGCAGAAATCGAGGGCGTCGATGTACGCACGGTCCAGCGTGATTGGAAGTTCGCCCGAGCGTGGCTGGCCAGCCGGCTCGAGCCGGGTCATTCCTCCCCACCGCTGCTGAGTATCGTGTCGCCGACCAGCGACTCGCACGCATGAAGAAACTGTGAACGCCTCACCCGATATCCCGGAGCTCCAGACGCTCTTCGAACGAGTGATGGATATGCCCGAGCGGGAGCGTCAGGTATTCCTAGCGGACCTCGCAAGGGATCATCCCGACATGGCCCTTGAGTTGCGGCGGCTGATCGAAGTGTCTGAAACCGATGATCCGCTCTCGCCGCTGATCCAGTTCGGAGACGAGCTGCTGGAACCCTCGATCAACGAGCGGGCATTCGATGATGAGGAGGACATCGCCACGCCCATCGGGCCCGCTCGTATCGAGCGGCTGGTCTCTGATCCACTGCGAATCGGCCAGACGGAGGTGTACGCGGCGGTGCTCAAGGCGGATCAGCGCCGGGTGGCACTGAAGATCCTGCGATCGGAAACCTCGGCCGGCGATCTTCGCCGACGGTTCCGGATCGAGGCCCTGTCGCATAGCAAGCTGGACCACCCCGGCGTGGCGATGATGCTGGGCGCGGGGGCAGCCCGAGGATCTCGCGGCGTCACGCATCCCTCCATCGCCTTTGTCTTCGTGGACGGCGTCACCCTCGATGAATGGGCGGACGACAAACCCATCGTGCCCGATATCGCTCGAATCATCATCGAGATCGCTCGCACCATCCATTACGCGCACCTTCGCGGGATCGTCCACAGGGACCTCAAACCACGAAACATCATGGTCGACAGCGAAGGCCACCCCCGATTACTCGATCTGGGGATCGCGAAGCTAACCGATCAGAGCGAGGTCAGCGCTGGGGAATCACTGATTTCTGTTGGCGAAACCATGGTCGGTACGCCAAGATATATGGCGCCCGAGCAGTTCACCCCGACAAAGCAAGTGGTTGATCTCCGGGCGGATGTCTATGCCCTGGGCTGCATTCTCTACGAGCTGATCACGGGCAAGCCACCCGTCGATGTCGACGGGCTCTCGACAGTAGAAACCGCGGATGCCAAACGCCATGCCACCGTCATCGAGCCGAGGATCGCAGGTGTTCCCCACGACCTGATTCGATGTGCGGCCCATGCATGCACCGCGGTTCCAAGCGAACGATATGAATCGTGCCATGCTTTCGCGGTCGATATCGAGCGGGCAATCAACGGGCTACCCCTGATCGAACGCCCGCCGAGCGCGTTGCGACGATTCTACCTGCTGACGCATCGTCACCCACGGATCAGCGCCCTGGCGTTTTTGACGGCGATCGCCATCCTCGCCTCGGCGTGGACCTACGCCGACCTGCAGCAGCGGATCGCCTCAGAACGAGACCGCGCGGTCGCTCGTTTTCAAGAGACACGAACATTCGCCAACTGGGTGATCTTTGATCTGGATCGGTTGCTCTCGGCGATGCCCGCCACCGCTGCTGCGCGATACCAGCTCATCGATCGTGCGAGCGAGACACTCGACGCGCTGACCGCGGATCCACAGACCGACGACGGGTTGCTTCTGGAGATCATCGACGCCAGGATCCGGCTCGGCGATGTGCTCAGCAAGGAACTGGGCGACCAGCCCCGCGGCGACCAACAGTTCCAGGAATGCCTGATGCTCTTGGATCGCCTCGATGCCCCACTCTCATCACAGGCTCAGGTCAGGCGAGCGTGGATCAACCTCTATCGCACATATACGCGACCCATGCCATACGGGACCGAGATCGAACAGATCAACTTCGACGCGATCAGCGTCTTCGAGAAGTTCGAGGCTGAACTCAGTGAGCACGCACCATATTGGAGGTGGAGAGCAGATGCGGAATGGAAAGGCACACGTCGCCTAAGCGACCGTCAGGCACCACTCGGAGATATTCTCGCGATGGGGCGAGCATCGATCAGGCACGCAGATCGGGCTGTAGAGCTTGATCCGGGCGATCCATTCAACCAGAGCGAATCCGCAAACACACGCTTCTGGCTCGCATATGCCATGCATGAGGGTGGCGATCCCGGCGCAATGAATGCGCTTGAAGAGGCCATCAATGCGGCACGCGTATTGGCCGACGCGAATCATCGCGAGGGGGTGTCACTGCTCGCCAGGGGAATGGATCTCCGGGGTGAGATACAGGCTTCCACCGGCGACTACGCGGCAGCGATCACCACGCTGCTCGGGGCTGCCCGTCTTCATGACGCCGCTGTCGAGCACGATCCCGGAAACAAGTATATTTTCCGCCGCGCTGAGATTTGCCAAGCCAGGATCGCTCTGACTTATCTTGAGTCCGCCGGCGTCGGTGATCCGAATGCCGCGGAACTAGGACTCAAACACATACGCAATGCGACCAATCATCTCAACCACCGGATCGCCCTCGGCTGGTTCGATGAACTGGAAGGCGACTATCGTGGCGAATACGCGGAGATTGAACGCCGCCTACTCACTCTGCTCAGGAACCCTGCTGAAGAGACCCCATAGTACTCTAATGACAGACATGTTCACATGTAAAGCAACTCAACAGATTATGCGGCGACTCCATCTCGTGCTTCATCAGCACCTCCGCCCGTACCACTTCTACATGTCCTCGCCCGTGCAGAGCGTATCGATGGATACGGATTGCCCGTAAACCCGTATCCACCCACAGATACCTCAGCAAACGAGAATGGATCAAGCACCCGGGCCTTTCTTCGGCCACTCTTCCCACCCCTCGGGCGGCGTGCCCCGGATGATGCAGACGACCTCCCAGTGACGCCCACAGCGTTGCTTGTTTTGTGAATTCAACGAGCGCATCTTTGAGACGTGGTACCCGCCACACTGAGGTCCACATCTTGCGGAACTTCAAGTCCCTCCGGTGAAGATTCAGTGATACCAACTGTGGTCCCGAGACCCCTTTCGAAAGACCGCGCGAGACAACATTGTCGTGTCTCTCGGTTACAACCGCTCACGGATTACACACGAATCCCCTTAGATGTGTACATAGGCAGGAAGGCCAGAAGTTTGTGGAGTTCCCGATTCGTCGATTCTTGGCTAGAACACAGCCATAAGATCTTTGATGCTCAACATTCTTTCTCGCAGCATCTGGCACCTCGTTGATTCTGTTGCAACCGCTATCTCCCATTGATACAGCATCGTACACGCACGGGCGCTTACAAATCCGATGGCTTCGGCGCGGATGAAAGCTCAGCGAGACCATCTCTTCACCAAGGCCTCGCTACTCGAGCGGAAGCTGGAGACTTTCCGATCGCAGCGGCTCAGTAAGCCAGCCCGTCAGCGCCCCTACTTCAGCCCTGAGCAACGCGCCGAAATCATGCAGTTGGCTGCATTGCGGCAGTTGAGCGCGGCGTGCACTTCACGACGTGCGTTCAGTCCTGAACGCACCCGAGCTCTTCGGGCACCGCGTGCCCCCGCGTCGCGACGAGGCGAGCCGCGTCATCGCCGCGACCGTGCTCTTCATAGAACCCGATCAGCACATCCGTCGCGCGGAGCGTGTGGCGGTGCTCGGGGCCGAGCGCAGAGAGCAGCCTGCAGAGGGCATCTACCAGAAACGCCTCGGCCTGCTCGGGATGCCCAAGCGCGTCATGGCACTGCCCAGCGAGCAACGAGCTCAACCCATGGCTCCAATGATCGGCGGGCAACACCCGGGCCTCCCGCTCTTGAGTCTCTTCGATGAGACTCAGCGCGTCCTCGTAGCGTCCCAGACTATACCGAACCTCCGCGAGCAACCCCATCGACTGCAGCGTGATCGTGTGGTCCGGGCCCTGGAACCGCGTCCGGAGACGGACCTCTTCCTCGAACAATGGCTCGGCCCGGGCATTGTCGCCCTGCTTCCGGAGCAGACCGGCGTGCGCTCCAACGAGACTGATCTGCATCGGGTGCCCGGGGTCCAGCCGCTCTTGGGCGATCGCTAGAGCCGAAGTGATGAGTGCTTCGGCCTCGTCGAACCGCTGCAACTCGCCCAGCACCCGACCCAGCATCACCACGCTCGAGATCGTCTTTGGATCCGTCTCGCCCAGAACCGCCGCACGCCCCTCGTAGGCCTCGCGGTACAGTTGCTCGGCCTGATCCATATCGCCAAGTGAGAAGTACAGCCCCGCGAGGTTGAACGCAGAAGTAAGGGTGCTCTGGTCGCGATCACCCAGATCCCGGCGCTTCGCGTCGAGCGTCTCGGCCAGGATCGGAGCCGCATCCGCATAGCGTCCGAGCTCGAGATACGCGCTGGCGAGGTTGTTCTTGATCGTGAGCAGATCCCTCTCGAACTCGGAGCGATTGTCGATCAGTTCGATGTTGCGCGTCAGCAGCCCGATCGCCTCGTCGAATCGTGCCAACATGAGCATGGTGGTTGCGAGGGAGGTCCGCGCCGTGATCGCCCGCACATCATCAACGCCCGCGACCGTGCTGTAGATCTCCATCTCACGCCGTCGATGCGGCTCCCCCTCCTGTGGATACCCGAGCCGCTCATAGGTCAGCGCGAGCGTCGAGCGGATCGCGGCCTCAACGAGTGGCTGATCCGCGAACCGCTCACCCACGGTCACCGATGCCCGATCGAGCACCTCGCGCATCGTGATCTCACGGTCGGCGGTCCTCGTTGGGTCCACCGCCGCGAGCAGGTCGTTGCGCAGGAAGTCATTGACGGCCTGCGCAATCGCCTCGTTCTGTTCTGCCTCGACGCGTTGCTTCTGCTCCGCCTCTCGCGCCGCGTTGGCCTGCACCCCGAACCAGATGCTGAACACAGATCCCGCAAGTATGCCCGCCGCCGCGATCCCGCCCGCGACCACCCCCACCCGGTTGCGGCGCACGAACTTCGACACCCGGTATGCCCGAGTCTCGGGCCCCGCGAGCACGGGCTCGTTCGCGAGGTACCGACGCAGGTCATCCGCGAGTGCTGACGCGGACGCATACCGGCGTTCGGGGTCACGGGCGATCGCCTTCATCGTGATCCAATCGAGCTCGCCCCGCAACGCCGTCGACTCGAACGACGGGGTCACCCCATCGCCGCGCTCACCGCTGCGCGACGCCCGGCTCAGGCGTGTGCTGGGCGTCGCGGGGTCCGCCGTCTCGATCGCGGATCGGATCCGCCCGGGGTCGCGCGTACCGGACATGAGCTCATCGAACGGCGTGCGCCCGCAGAGCAGCTCATAGAGCACCACCCCAATCGCGTAGACATCGCTGCGGGTATCGACCTGGACCGATCCCTGCGCCTGCTCGGGGCTCATGTACAGGGGTGTGCCGATCATCGCGCCGGGGTTGGTGAGGGCCGTCAGTCCAACGAGCGACGCGTCGTCGTCGTCGAGCGCCTTGGCAACGCCGTAGTCGATCACCTTGCACAACGGGACTCCGTCGGCCATCGCGACGAGGATGTTCGCGGGTTTGAGGTCCCGGTGGATGATGCCCTTTGTGTGCGCGTGCTGCGCCGCGGCGCACACCTGCATGATCAACGCGAGCCGATCACGCACTCCCAACCCCTCCCGCATCGCGAACTCGGTGATCGGGACGCCCTCGACGAACTCCATCGCGAAGAACGGGCGGCCCGCCCCGGGCTGCCCATCGGGCACCAGACCGGCATCGAGCACACGCGCGATGTTCGCGTGCTCGAGCTGGGCGAGCGTCCGGCGCTCCGCTGCGAACCGGCTTAGCACGCCCTCCGAGTCCATGCCCGCCTTGAGGACCTTGATCGCGACGCGCCGATCGATCGGCTCGGTCTGACGCGCCTCATACACGACCCCGAAGCCACCCTCGCCGACCTGTCGGATGATGCGGTACGAACCGATCACATCCGGTGCCGCCGCCACACTCCGCGCCATGGCGCGCAGCCGCTCACTGTTCGTCGGCGGCTCAAGAAACCCTACCGACTCCGCATCCAGAGCCAGCAGTTCTTCAACCTCGCCGCGCAGTGCTGCATCATCTCCACACAACCGATCGAGCGCCGCATCACGCTCACCCGCTGGGAGTTCAACGATCTCTTCGAAGATGCGCAGCGCACTGGGCACGGTCTTAGTCCTCCCCAATGCCCTGCTCGAGGTCATCATCGGGGGCATTCGTCCCGTCCCCGATCTCCCGCTTGAGCCACGCCCGGGCCGCACGCCAGCGTCTTGCCGCGGTGTTGCGTCCGATCGAGAGATGATCCGCTGCCTGATCGATCGTCATGCCCCCGAAGTACCGCAGCTCCACCAGCCGAGCCGACTCCTCGTCCTGGGCCGCGAGCTTGGTCAACGCCTCATCGAGCGCGAGGATATCGATCCGATCGATCGCCGAGTCCGTGGGCGTGTCCGCGATCCCGCTGTGGAGGGTCAATCTCCCCGCGTCGCCGCCACGCTTGAGGGAGTTGCGTCCACGCGCATGATCCACCAGCACGCGCCGGATCGATGCGGCCGCGATGGAGAGGAAATGGTCCTGATCCGCCCACGCCCCGCCGTCGAGCTCGGAAAGTCGCATGTATGCCTCGTGCACGACCGCCGTCGCCTCGAGGGTGTGCCCCGCCCGCTCGCGTCGCATCTGGTTGTGCGCGATCGCACGCAGCGTCTCATAGAGACGCTCCATCTCCGCAGACGGCGTGTTGTGGATCTGATCCTCGTCCAAAGCCCCTGCCTTCGTCGCTTCCCGTGATCGTTCACGGGGCGTCCCCACCCGCGTTCTGGGGAGTATACAGGAAGATCAGAAAAAAAGTGAGACATGGTGGTACGCCCTGCGCGTGGTTCACGCACCCACTGGTGAGGGGCTGGTGTTCGTCGCCCCACACATCACGAGAGAGCCCGAATCGAGCTCTGAGGGCGATCGCCGCCCGGAAAGGTTCGTCCCATGTCCACCAACACTTCTGCCTTTGCACTGCTCGCTGTCGCCGGTTTGGCGATTGCCACCCCGTCCGTCGCCTTTGGCCAGTTCTTGATCAACACGAGCGATGGCACGATCTCTCCGCCGGTGTCGACCCTCGGGGGGGTGCCGATCGATGCGATGCGGTTCAATGCCAACGACTCCTTCTTCGAGCTCGTGCTGGTCGGCGATGCAACACTCTCCGAGACGATCGATGTGGTTGGGGCTCATCCGTTCCGCATCATCGTGCATGGCAACGCCACCGTCGCGCCCGAGTGGAACATCGAGGCCGTCCCGGGCAACGCCGGGGGCGGAACCGGGGGCTCGGCCGGGTCGGGAGGGCTCGGCGCGCAAGGGCTCGCGGGGTTCCCCGGTCTGCCCGGCGGCGCGGGCGGCGCAGGCGGCGCTGCGGGCGGATTCCTCTTCTTCGACGGGTACCCCGGGGGCACCGGCGCGCAGGGCACGGGGTACTTCGGTAGCGTTCCATACTCCAACGCATCCGGCAACAACGGCAACCCGGGCACACCCGGTGGAGCAGGGTACGGGAACACCCAATCCCCCGGAGGGAGTGGCGGGCTTGGCGCGAACCGGGAAGACTTCTTCTTCTTCGTCTTCCCCGGTGGCGGTGGGTCCGGCGGCGACGACACGACTTCATTGAACTCGGCCCCGGGGTTTCCCGGCGGACCGGGTCAGACTGGTGGTTCATTCGCCAACACCGATGCTGGACTCCCCGGGGGACCAGGGTCTGGAGGCGTCTATATCACCTCCCTGGATGAGCCCATCGGCGGGACCGGTGGTGGCGCAGGGGGCGGCGGTGGCGGCGGCGCGAGCGGGTTGCCCGGTTCGGGCGGCACCGGCGGCGGCGGCGGTGGCGGCGGAGAAGGTGGCAGCATCACACCAGGCGGACGCGGCGGCAACGGCGGACAAGGCGGCCAGGGCGGCACCTCCGGCGGAGGAGACATCGGCGGCTGGGGCGGGCAAGGCGGCAACGGCGGCGGTGTGATCGATCTCGTTGTGTACGGGCATGTCAGCATCGCCGGCGAGTTCAACGCCTCGGGCTCCGACGGGCAAGCGGGCGGACAACCCTTCGGACGCACCCTCGGGCAGAACGGGTCACCAGGCGCCCCCGGGGCAGCGGGGGAAGACAGCTTCGGGTCTATCGGAGGACGAGGCGGCGCGGGCGGCACCGGCACCCGAGGCGGTGACGGCGGGATCGGAGGGCACGGCGGGCACGGCGGCGGCGGCGCAGGCGGCACCGTCCGCGTTCGATCAACCGCGGCCACCCTGAGCAATCCCAACATCAATGTCGGCGGAGGCGCAAGCCCCGCGCAGCCCGGGCAGAACGGTGGATTCAAACTCCTCACCTCGTCCCCGCTCGTCGGCGATCCCCACGCGGTCAGCAACGCATCGGTGGTCTACACGAACGACAATGCAGGTCCCGCGTACGACACGAACCCGTATGTCCAGAACCAACCCACGACCCCACTCATCACCACCACGATCGGCGGGCCCGATCATTACGGGATCATCGGTTCATTCGATCTCAACGCATACATCCCTGACGGGTCCGATGGACTCTGGCTCGTGCGAATCAATGGCATGGTCGAAGGCACCTCAGATCTGCTCCGTCCCCTCTCCGGGATGGACTACCTCTTGCTCATCAACACCGACGCAGACCCGATCGCGAACCCCGCGATCTCCATCGGCAACGCGAACACCGCCCCACTCACCCCTGTACCGCTCGCAACCCGAGGCACAGCGGACGCCATCGCGGGCATGGCGGGCACACCGCTTGCACAACTGTTCTCCGATCAGACCTGGGGCACGGTCATCCCATCGTCCCTGCCCGCCGATGTCATCGTCGAGTTCAACGGCGAACGCGTTGAGCTCATGATCCAGGCGGGCGAGACCATCGACCTGACTACCCACCTGAATCCCTGCAACATCGCGGACTTTAACGATGACGGGCAGCTCAACTTCTTCGATGTCTCGGAATTCCTGGTCGCGTATCAAAGCCAGGAAGCACGAGCAGATCTGAACAACGACGGGCAGTTCAACTTCTTCGATGTCAGCACCTTCCTTCAGGCCTATTCCATCGGCTGCCCGTAAAAAAGCACTTAGCAATCACTCTCGCCGCAACACCCCGCGCTTGATCGGGGTGTTGTGTCGTGTATCCGGCCCGTTTGAGTCGACCATGTAAGCCGAAAAATCTTCGAATCTGTGGTACGACCCGCCGCCGGTTCACGCAGCCACTGGTGAGAGGCCGTCATCTGATGGCCATCAGATCAAGAGAGAGCCACAACCGAGCTCAAGTGGGCCATCACGGCCCGGAAAGGTTCGTCCAATGTCCTACCAGATCTCAGCCCTTGCACTCATCGCCGCAGCAGGAACCACCCTGCTGACCCCAGCCGACGCGTTCGCGTCTGGGTCACTCAGCATCTTCTCAGCCGAGTTGGGCGGCGGTGTATTCGATACCAGCGTTGATCCGATAGTCCCCGCGACCCAGATCGGCGGAGTTGATATCCGCGAGATTCGTTACAACGCCGCGACGGGCTTCTACGAGATCACCCTCGTTGGCGATGTCGTGCTCACGGAGGATGTCATCGCCTTCGGTCCCAATCCCCTGCGCATTATCATCCACGGGAGCGCCGAGTTCGCTCCGTCGTGGAGCATCGAATCCTTCTTTGGGTTGGGCGGTGGGCTCGGCGGCGCGGGTGGCGCAGGAGGAACGGGAGGAACTGCCGTTGCAGGGATCCCCGGGTTCAGCGGCGGTGCCGGTGGCGCAGGTGGTGCTGCCGGTGGGCTGTTCGGGGACGGCTTCGGGGGCGCACGCGGAGGTGATGGCCTCAAAGGCAGTGGCTTCTTCTTTGGCAATCCGGGCACCGCGGGTGCAACGAGCGGAACCGGAAGGCCCGGATTCCAGTCAACTGGATCAACACCCGGAGTGTTCGGCGGGGCAGGTGGAGGGGCATACGCCGCTACTTACTCCTCACACGAGGGCTCAGGAGGATCCGGCGGCGATGACAACGATTTCTTCAACTGGGCCAATGGCTTTAACGGGCAGAGAGGACGCAATACATTCGTCTCCTACCCAAACCATGCTCGACCCGGAGATACAGGGCTTTCTGGCACTGGGGGTGTTTATGCCGGAGCGTTTGATCAGGCCGTCGGCGGAAGTGGTGGCGCCGGCGGGGGCGGTGGCGGCGGCGGCGCTTCGGGCGCTCCGGGCTACGGCGGCGGAGGTGGTGGCGGAGGCGGTGGAGGCGAAGGCTCCGACCTCTTCCTCGGTGGCAACGGCGGGCACGGCGGCGCCGGAGGTCGAGGAGGCAACAGCGGTGCTGGTGGTACAGGCGGGACCGGCGGGACCGGGGGCTTAGGCGGTGGGATCATCGACTTCGTCGTCTACGGACCAACCAACCTGGCGGGACATTTCGGCGCTCCCGGCTTTGCTGGTGAACCGGGTTTTGCCGGACAACCAGGAGCCAACGGGCAAGCCGGAGCAGCGGGCGCAGATGGCGAAAATGGGGTGTTCGTCACCCTCTCCGGTGCAGGCGGCGATGGTGGACGCGGCACTGACGGTACACCGGGTTTTCAGGGTGCCGCGGGCGGTACCGGTGGCCCGGGCGGCGGTGGTGCTGGCGGAACCGTCCGAATCCGCTCGACATCAGTCACCCTCAGCAACCCCACTATTGATGTAGCCGGCGGGCAGGGTCCGGGGCTGCCCGGGCAGAACGGCGGATTCAAGCTGCTCACCTCATCCCCAGTCGTCGGCGATCCGCACGCTGTGAGCAACGCCTCGGTCGTCTACACCGACGACACCGCTGGCCCCGCGTACGACTCCAACCCTTACATCCAGGGCCAGCCGACGACACCGCTGATTACGACCACGATCAGCGGACCGGATCACTTCGGCCTCATCCGTTCATTCGATTTCAACGCGTACATCCCGGTCGGCTCTGAGGGACTTTGGCTCGTACGTATCAACGGCCTAGTCGATGGCACATCCGACCTTCTCCACCCACTCGCTGGAATGGACTATCTCTTCCTGATCAATACAGATCAGGATCCCATCACCAACCCCGCGATCGCTATTGGCGACTCGAGCATCGGTACGCTTACCCCGATCCCGCTCGCGACCCGTGGCACGGAGGGCGCCATCGCTGGCCTACCCGGGACGCAACTCGCTCAACTTCCCACTACCCAAACCTGGGGTACTGTCATACCCTCGTCCCTCCCTGCCGATGTCTCCGTCGAGTTCAATAGCGAGCGCGTCGAGTTGACCATTCTACCTGGTGAGGTCATCGACCTCACCAACCGCACGAGCCCGTGCAACCTCGCCGACTTCACGGGTGACGGCCAACTCAACTTCTTCGATGTCTCAGCATTCCTGACCGCGTATCAAGCTGAGGATGCGCAGGCAGACCTGAACAACGACACCCAGTTCAACTTTTTCGATGTGAGCGTATTCCTGTCTGCTTACAGCATCGGCTGCCCCTAACCACAAGTATGCTCTTTGACATCGAAATCACCAACAACCCCGCGTCTATCTCACGGTAGGCGCAGGGTTCGTTCGTTGTGATAACAAATGAACCGCGTAGCAAGCCAGACTCGCGTAGCTTGGGTCCAGAATTCTCAGTCACATTTGACGGAAAGCCTGCCCCGTCTCTCGAAGGCGAAATCCGTAAATGAAGAAAGCCGGCATCTTTCGACACCGGCCGTTCAATAGTGGTCCCGTAACCTTCTACGAAACACAGCTGGAGACACCCCGATGGATGCCTACTGGTGCTCAACTCTCCCCAGTTACAACCGCTACCCCTGATTCGAGGGTGTATTCAGGGGGGCCAGGACTTTGTGGGGCTCCTCAAACGCTGTTTCTGGCCGTAAAACGAGGACTGGAAGATCCATGCTCAATCTCCGCTCGCGAAGCGTGTGGCAGCAGATTGATGCGGTCGCGACTGCGATCTCACAAGATGACTACAAAGTCGTTGTAACGCTACTGGATCTGTACCGACACAAACGGTTCACTCCAACTCGATCAAAGCAGACCGCCGTCCTAGGTTGCGAATGACCACGGTCAGATCTTGGTAATCAACAGTTCCATCTTGGTTCAGATCCATCACGAGGTTCTGATCCTGGATCATCTCAACCGCGAGCCGCACATCGATCCCGTCCACGATGCCGCTGCCGTCAAGATCGCCCGGCATAGTTTCCGTGAGGCGAAGAGTCATAGAGACGATCACGCTCTGACCGTTCCCGTCGATTCCCTGGGCGATCACGACCCCGCCGGGGAGCACCCCCAGGACCGTGTGCAGCGAAATCGCGGGCTCGCTCGTGAGTCGGCTCAGGTCCAGCAACTTATCGCCGGGCGTCCAGAGCACGGCTCGGATGTCACCACCCGGCAGATCTGCCTGACCCAGTACGGCCACAAGACCCAGCCAGAAAGAGGTGACGCTCCCCGAGCCGCCTAGGTTGCCGATGGATTCGACCCGCTCGGGCGTGGCGTAACGCCAGACCCAGCCCTCGCCCTGGGTGCTGACGCCGATCACATCGCCGCGTTCGTTGATGGCGACGGGAACATCCGAGCCCGTTGGGTGGAGCTTGGGGATAGAACGCTCGGTGCCGTCGAAGTCGATCAGCACGGCGCTGGTGAGGCCGGTCTGGGAATCGCGAAGGGCTTGCACCCGCTGCCCAAGCTGGTTGGATAGCGTGTCCTCATAGCCGGGTTCCCGGGCATCGGTGAGCAACGCTCGGGCCTGTTTCTCGGAGAGCACGCGGAGATCGGTCGCATCGACCCGGACGAGCCGGGGTGATGATGGGGCCGCCTTGCTTGATTCGATGGGCTCATGAGGTGCGATCGTTCGCCCGGCGCTCGTCCCGGTCTGCGGCGCATTGGATGCGGCATCGTTCGCCTTAGGATGGATCGGACCGGGCCACGGGGTGTGCTTCCATGAGTCCTCACCGCCAGCCAAGAGCGTTGTGGAACGCTGTTTGTTGCGCTGGTTCAGGAGCACGCTGACGGTGTCGGAGCTGCTGTTGGCGACGGCCAGATCGGGCGTGCCGTCGCCGTCGAGATCGCCGATCGACACGGACCAAGGATCCACACCGGTGGCGAAGTCCTGGCGGGGCTGGAAGGTGCCGTCGCCATTGCCCAGCAGCACGCTGACGGAGTTGGAGTTGCGGTTCGCGACGGTCAGATCGCGCGTGCCGTCCCCGTCGAGGTCGCCGATCGCCACAGAGATAGGTCTGAGGCCAGTGGCGAACACAGGTCCGGGGAAGAGCTGACCTGTTGATTGAGTGCGTAAACGGAGCACACCCGCGTCGGTTAGGCCCTCGGCGACGATGGATACGCTCGGGCCAGTAATCGGGGCGTAGCCGTCGAGCGAGGCCTGGATCGAGACGCCCGTGGCCTTGGACGCGACACTCAGGGCGAGCGAGAACGAGCCGTCGGACCCGGAGATGGCCGAGCCGCCGAAGAAGGGCGAGGTGACCATCGCTCCGGCCGCGGGCGAACCGTCGGGCAGGAGCACGAATCCGAGCACGGTGGTGTTGACAATAGATGCCGTCACATCGATGCGTTTGACGGCTGTGACGCCCTGGTTGCTGACGGTGATGAAGGCTCTTCCGGGAGCAACGGCTGTGAGGAGGCCGGTATCGTTTACAGAAGCCACGCTCGGGTTTGAGGATGTATATGTTGTCCCTTGTGTTCTCAGCGAAAGATTAGCAATGGATCCGTCACTCAAGAAAGCTGTGATTTCAAGTTGGTTTACATCCCCAATCACCAGTAGTGATTCACCAACTATAGTGAGGATGCTCGGGGCTGGGAAAGGCGTATAACTAAACTCACCATTTGCAATCTCAACCGTTGCGTTGTCTTCAGATTCAAAGAAGTCTGTGGCCCAGTAGAGTCGAACACCACGCTTGATTGCTGAGCCGCGTAGTCTGTGGAGTTGGTCGTTTGATGATATTTGTATCGAGAATGCACCACTCGGACCAACATCTCCCAATACCCCATCGGTGCTTACTGACCAGTCATCATCAATGACCAGCGGCGGAGGCGGCTGCGTCGCCCAAAACGACTCGCTGTCGGAGACCATCGGGTCAACTGAGAACGCATTGAGTGGATCTGATCCAAAGAGGAACTCTGCAACATTGGTCAGTCCGTCGCCGTCGAAATCAGCGATCATGTCTCCCGCAAAGCTCGGATCCAGCCCATTCATTACTTCCCAGCTATCTTCAATCCCATCACCGTCTTGGTCTAGGAATGGCGGCGGGAATATGCCTCGACGAATATCCTCATCCTCCGGATTCTTAGGTAATCCTTTCGGCTCACAATCTAGGCAATCATCGCGCGCGCTATTAAACGCGAGAAAGCCCGCACCCCGCACAACCGTGTAGTAGGTGTAGGCGATTGCGCGACAGTCCACGATTGATTCGCCAGCATTTGAGATACCAGATATCGTACCGCATGCATTCAGCAGGTTGTCTCTTAGTCTTATATCACAAACCAATCTGTCCGGACCACTACTACAATCGCCGTAGCAATAATCATGAGCGTCGCATCCGCCTAGTTTGAAATCGAGGGTATAGCACTCGGAATCCGGAGGACATCGCGATCCTACTAATGAGTAGTTATAGTTACCCAATGAATCATGAATAAAAGTCCAAACATCTGGAGAATATGAGCATCCATTTGATGTTGGTGTCGGACATCTCTTAATTTCTGTTTGTGGCGGATACGGTGGGCACGCTCCGCCCCATCCCGCGACCGTGATCCCCGAGCCGGCATCGCTGTTGATTGTGGATCCATCAGCAGACACCTGACCCGACGCGGTGATCTTAAACTCGTCGGCCTGACCGTCCCATTGCAGGATGTAGGCCACCGCACCCGCATCGAGCCCCACCATGTTGGGCAACGCCACCTGGATCGGCGGGTCAAAGGTCGCCGCCTTGGGCTGGAGCGTCCAAGCGAAGGGGTAGGCCGCGCCGTCGGGCAGCGGCATCGGGATGGAGTCCGAATGGACCTGATCGAGCGAGAGCACGACCGAGTTGCCGTTTGTGCCGTTGATGGTCGTACCGTCGATGAGACGCACGATCGTGCCTGCGGCGACGGTGAACTCGACGCCTTCGACACCCTCGACCGTGAGCGTGACATCCTGCGTCCCGTCGTAGACGAACTGATTGGCCGTGTTCTTCTCAGGCAGCAGGATCGGCGTTGAGAGCTGGTTCTGTGCATTGGGTACGATGGTCAGGTTGTAGCCGATGTAGGGGAAGGTATTGAGCGGGATCGGGTCACCGGCCAGGGTGTTGGCCGTGGAGCCATCGGCCACCACATGGGCGCTGCCGTCGGGGATGCCCTCGAAACTGAAGTTGCCTTCGATGTCGGTATAGGTTTCCGCAGCGAACACACCGTTGACCGCGAGATACACATGTGCGTTACCTAATGCACGCTGGGCGTTGTCAAGCACTACCCCATCAAAGCGGGTCGGCATACTCAGGTCCCGCTGGATCCCCGTGGAGATGAAGGTCGCTGGCAGGCCCGGATTACTGGCAAAGCTCGCCTCCACCACATTGCGACCCGGGGTCTGGCCCAAAATAAATGGCACACCCACATGCCCGGTTGAATCGCTGTTGACGGTGATCTGCGAAGCCCCATTACTGAACATCCCATCGCCCCGTGTGACCGAGAAAGTCACCGGCATACCGGCAACCCCGTTGCATCCATCGGTAACCCACACGCGCATTGGATCGGGCAAAGGCCCGCCCGCTTCGGCACGCTGATTGTTCATATCACTGACGAGAATTCGGTCGGCAGGCAATGGCGCAGCGGAAGCGCAGAAGACGATTGTCCCAGCGATATCTTGGCTGACCACACTCACCCGATTGTTCCCGCACCCGGCATCGCTTCCGACTGTCCAGTAGGCGCTGGCATATCCCTGGCTGTCGGTAAGGACTTGCAGGTTCATCACCCCGCCGGGTAGACCGGGCGTGGGACGCAAGCGGCCGTTGCTGCGTGTGACCTTGAAGGTCACGATTTTCCCCGCGAACGGGCTCCCATCGCCTCGGAACATCTGAACAGTGATGGGATTCCCCAGTTGCTGATGGACCACTCCCGCCTGCCCGTTGCCGCTGACGATATCCATTCTCGGCGTGCCCGGCTGGATGACCAAACGCTCGACGCTGATCTGTGTCGAAGAAGTGTTGCCCAGTTCATCAGTGGCTATGACCACGATGTTGGTTGATGTACCGACATTGAGGGGCACGCCTTGCAAGAAGAATGTCCCGTTGGTGCCTACACCAATATCCACCTCCGCTGGCTGTCCATTGACGAGCACTTCAAGGCCCTCGAAGCCGCTGAGCCGATCCGAGACACGCCCTGCGACATCTGTCGTATCTGCTTGAATCTGGGCACCTGCAGTCGGAAAGTCAATAAAGACACTGGGCGCTTCTTGGTCTTGGATGACTTCCACCACTCGGGGCGCACTCCGGGTTCCACAAGCAGTGATCGCGGTCACCGAGATGCGATTGAGCTGGTTTTCGCGCAGCAGTACATCGAACGAGAAACTCCCGTCGGGTGCGGTGTTCACGGTGACTGTCTGGCGTGATCCTGCGATCTCGACCATCGAAGCATTCGGAGCTACACCCGAGATCTGAAGCGTCGACATTGCGGTCGTGTGTTCAACTGGCTCGATAATGGCAGACTGAGCGGGAACAACGCCGCTGAGCGTTGAAAATCCGTAGGGCACCATTGGCTCACCACTCAAATCGCTCAGTGACGGGCTGATGCCGACCGTATATTGACCGCATTGCGGGAGTGGAGGCTCGAAGGTGAAAGTAGCGGTTTGCTCATCCCCAGAGAGCAAAACGCTATTGGCTGTAGCCAAGACACCGTTGGAGTCAACCGCATAGACCGCGCGTGCATCGAGTGTAAGGATATCGACGGGTTCGCTCAGGTTCACAATGACCTCTGATAGATCACTGTTGAGTGGCACGCCGATCTGCGGCGTGACACCTGTCACAACAGGCCTTGCCCCGTCCGTGACTGGGAGCATCCCGCCCAAACCACCCAAGAGAATCGCAACATCTTGGGTATTGACAACACCATCGTCATTCAGATCCACATCAGGATTAAAATCCAGATCGCCAAAACTCATCCCGAGTTGGGACTGCAGCAACTGCATGTCCGCCTTATTTACAGCTCCATCGCGGTTCGCATCACCCTGCAGGATGAAATACTGAAAAACGGTCTGGCCGCCGGGTTGACCGTTGCCCGTCGGGAAACTCGCCTCCGCTGGGTCTCCCGATTCGCCGTCGAGTGAGACACGCCCATCGAGACTGATGACCCTTTGATCGATCACCACGGTCACGACATCCGCCATCACCGCTTGGCTCAGTTCGACCTGAAGGGTCAGTGAAGCAGCATCAAAGATCACCGAGTCGAGCCCGATCTCACCTTGGGCGACTCCTCGCACCCACACCGCACCCGGGGGCACAATCACACGCTGATCAAACCTGATCTGGAGACGTCGCAGACCAATCTGATCGACAATCCAGCCGGGAGCTCGAGGTCCGACAAACTGGATACGCGGAGGAACCGTGCTAGGCTCAACTTCCGTGAGTTGGTCGTGGCCGAGTTGAACGCCGGGATTAGTGGTCGATTGACCCAACACAGGCAATGAGAAAATCATCGATGTCAAGACACAAACAACTACACGCAAAAACTTCATGCTAACGCCCCCAGCACCCGGAAGCAGAAGTAGATGCTTCTGATTGTGGGCACAACTTACCTTATATTGATCGAGACTATTGAGTACTACACCAAGCATCAAACAAAGAAACCGAAGTCCTATATCCTAAGATTCCTAAAAAACGATGTGGCACACAACTTGTCAGCTGCAGCGGCGAACCCGCGTGTATCCAAAGAGTAGACAAGCCATGGGCAGCGTTGAAGGAGCAGGTACAACCACAATACTGAGGGAGACCGCCGAGAATCCAACGGCTATCCCATCTGCATCACTCAAGGCTGTCGCATTACCGAGTTCAAAGACAAAGGTTCCCTCTGCGTCCGCTGAGATATCAAAGTACATCTCTGCAAGCACATCGTTCACACCCAACTCTGCAACGAACGCCGAATTCGTATCCGATGCGTTTGTCGACAGAAAAGCTCCTCCAGTCGCGTCGGGGAGAATAACGCTAAAGAAGCTATCCCTCGTTCCACCACCTGCGGAAATAAGATTCTGGCTATCGAAGAAGTTGGTACGCTCCGTGTTGACCGCTACGCTGCCTTGGCGAACACCCCCAGCATCGGGGACGATGTTCAGATCCAGAGAATACCCAAAGAGAGGGATGCTGCTCTGCTCTAGTTTCCACAAAACCGAAACTTCTGTACCTGCTTGTACCACAAGCACTTCCAACTCAGGACGAATGACTTCAGCGCAAGCAATCGATGTTGCTGAGGCTATGAGTCCATATTGTATGATTTTGAGCATTGTCCAATCCTCTGGTCAGTCAAATGCGGTTCTCCACCACAACATGCGGCCTGAGACTCGCATGGCGACAAAAATGTGTGAAAATGTTTTTGCTGCCGCACTGGAACTAACCGCGATCTGCAAACTCCTGCACAACAGAAAGCCCGAAAGGTCCAAACAATCAACGGAGCATTTGCGAGGAACTGGTTTCGCAGTTCAACACGATCCCCACACAATGGCCTCGGTTATCCGAAATCACTGATCGAGAATGCAGGTGTTCGGCAAGATAGATAATCTGGAGAATATTTATCGTTATCCCAGCAGGTTTGTCGCCGAGCACCTTTGTCGCCGCATTTGGGTTGTAGAAAAGTAAACATCGCTCTCTCTCCTGTGCGGGTACTCACACGAGCACCCTGACCCAAATCGCGGCATGGCCGCGATGACGCAGGCCCACCCCAGCAACCGAGTGTCGCTGGGGTGGGCTTTTTCACTGAGAATCAGGCCCACACCCACTTTTCTTGTTTCCCGAGATCACTCCCGGGGTATATTCCTCATATGCGTCGAGGGGATATCACACAAGTGACCAACGAGCGACTGAAGATGGCGGACAAGTTGTTCTCGATGCTGGCACAGGAGCCATCCTCGATGAACTCCCCAAGGGCAGAAACAAGACCACGAAGTCTCAACGCTGATCCCTTCCGAGCCATGCCGATTCCGAGCCGTTGCGGCGATGTTTGAGGACTACGCCTCGGGCGCTCCTACACGCAATCTCAGAGACGATCTCAACGAAGCCGGTTTCCGCACATCACGAGGCGGAGTTTGACTCGATCAAGCAACTGCTGGCAACTGGCACACTCGAAGAGCGTCGCCGAATGATCGCGTGCTATGTCAACAGATAAAAGCCGATCCAAACGAGCATGTCGTTCACATCGGCTTGTATCTGACTCTGTTGAGTCAAAGAATAGTGGGAGCGCAACCCACTTCGAAGGACAACCAGAAACACTCTCGGGATATCTCTGGGTGATCACCGCTCGCGGGTTACAAGCTTCCCCCCCAATAGAGATCCCGCAAACTTTCTCGAAACTCATACCCATTCGCCTCCTCGTGGCACCGGGCCGTTGCCAAGCATGATTGCCACATTCCTCTCGACGAGTGCGCCGCTTACGGCACGCTCCTGATGAATGTTGCGCACTCATTGAAATCGCATACCGTACCGCCTAACTCCTGGGCCGCTTTCTCGGCATCGGAGCGGGCCTTGAATGCCGCCATGTTCGATGCCATCGGGGTGTGCAGCTCTGATGCATGTACGAACCAAGCGTTCTGGGTGTGGAGCCATTCCAGGGTGCCGTAGTCTCGCGACCAACGCGTGACGATTTGGAGATCCGGGTGCTTGGCTTCGAACTTCATCTGGCAACTGAAGTCGTCGAAGATCAGTGTCTCCTGGCCGCGGTCGCCGTTGATCACCGTCGCGGTACCGAACCGGTCATCGCTGACGATCATCCCGCACTCGGTGCAAGCCGTGTCACCCAATCGGATCACGGGGGGTGCGGCGGGATCGACTTCCCCACACCCGTATTGCAGGAGGGCGCTGAGGCCCACACCCAATGAGCATATCAGTGTTGACTTCTGCATCAGATCCCCTTTCTGCGCTTGAAGAGCACGATTGCGAGCATGAGCGGCAGCAACACCCAGAGCACCACGACACTCGCCAGCAGCCAGGGCAGGGCCTTGCCGTAGGTCTGGGAGGCGTACATCCCCACGGGTCCCAGCACATCGAGCGATGCGTTGAGATTCACGATCACGCCCATCTTGAACGCCTGCAAGGGGTTGATGATCGCCAGGGCGAAGACCTCCTGCACGCGCAGCCTGAAAATGACCGTCCCCGCCATCAGCCCCAGGTCGCTGAGGAACACCAGCGCCAGCCAGCAGAAGAGCCCCAGCCCCGTCGCGACCCCGCTGCGGCGTGACATGACCGAGATCAGGATCCCCACCGACAGCATCGACAACGCCAGCACGCAGGTGAAGAGCACCAGCATGAGAAAGGACCCGATCCCGACCCCGCCGGCCCTCCAGGCAAGCACCGCGGCGCTGAGACCGAAACCCACGCACAGCGAGCAGCACAGCGCCACCGCCAGCCCCAGGTACTTGCCCAGCAGCAGCTCGGTGCGTGAGATGGGCTGGGCAAGAAGATAGAGCAGGGTGCCGCGTTCGCGCTCGCCCGCGACCGACCCCGCCCCGGCGGTCAGCGCCATCAACGGCACGATCAGCATGATCAGGTTGAGCAGCCCCGCGGCGGTGCGGCCGAAGCCCGCGAAGCCCTGGGCGCCTGACCCCGCCAACGAAACGAACGAGACGGCGATCGCCAGCACCGAAAACGCGACGGTGTAGAGCAGGAACCACTTGCTCGAGACCGCATCGCGGAACTCGCGCCCCGCGAACGCGAGCACGCCCCGGGCGAGCGTCAGATGCGAACCGGGCATCTGCGGGGTCTGCATCTTCGGCACACTTTGGTCCTGATCGGTTTGCATGCTCATGGTGCTCATGTCAGCGCCTCTTTCATGTTCTTGGAGATCACGATCTCATCGGGTGACCGCTCACCCAGCGGGAGGTCATCGAGCACCTCGAAGTCGCGCACCTCGATCGATGCGCCCGCGAGCACCGAGATGGGCTCGGCCTTGCGGTGCCGCTCGACGGAGACCAGCAGCCCGCTCCTGTTGAGGTGCACCGCGTGCCCCGCCTCTCGGAGCAGCGTCGCGGCGGCCTGTTCCCTGTTCCCGTTGATATGCAGACGCATCGTCACCACGGGCGCGTCGTCGGGCCAGAGCGCCGCGGGGGTGGTGTCGCGCACCACGCGTCCCTGCTCCATGATCAGCACGCGCCGCGCGAGCGAGACGACCTCATCGGGGCGGTGCGACGCAAAGACAATGGTCTTGCCCGAGCTGCGGAGCTGACGCAGCGCCTCGACCACCTCGCCGCGACCCACGGAATCAAGGTTCGAGGTGGGTTCGTCGAGCACCACGATCGGGGGGTCTGCGATCAGCGCGATGGCCAGCGCCAGACGCTGCTTCATCCCGCCCGAAAGATCTCTGACACGCTTGTGCTCGTGCCCCGTCAGCCCCACTCGCTCAAGCGATTCGACGGCCCGGGACGGGTCGACACGGCGCAGCCTCGCGAAGAACAGCATCGATGCGCCCAACCGTGCATCGTCATGAAACGCGAGTTCCTGAGGCACATACCCGACCAGCGAGCGTGCGTGCTTGCCCTTGCGTCTGACATCGATGCCGTTGATCTTCACCTGCCCCTTGCAGGGGAACACCCCGAGCAGGCATCTGATCAGCGTGGTCTTCCCCGCGCCGTTGCTCCCCCAAAGGGCGAGTGAATCGCCCTCTTCGAGCGTGAACGACACATTATCCACGGCCCGGACGCGCTTGAAACTCTTGGTGACCCCTGTCGCTTCGATCATGCCTGAACCTTCTGCTTGATATGTGGTGATGATTGGGCCCAGATGTGTCGACACGGGTCGTGCCCCGCAAGACGCCAGATCGCGCCCGCGGCGACGGCCAGGAGCCCCAAGGCGAGCGCCGCCATGGGCATCGGGAACGACCGGGCCGCATCGCCCCCGTCTTTGAACACTGGGACGGATGCAAGGGGCGCGGGGTCAGTGAACATCGGCTTGGGGCTGATCTCGGGGAACGCCCTGGCGGTGAGTTCGACCGCCTGCTGCGCGGGGCTGTGCACGAAGAGCCTGAGATTGGGATCCCGCGCCAGCAGGGTCCTGAACAGGCTGCTTGGTGCGTGCGGGAAGTCGCCGATCCCGTCGTGGTTCTGGTCGAAACCGTTGTAGTCGGACCAGAAGTTGCCCCGCCCCTCGCTGGCGAAGGTGTTGAGACTGAGCTGCCCACCGCCGTGCACAGTGACTTGCTCCTCGTTCTCGATGAAAGCGTTCTCGGTGATCACATTGTCGTGCGTGTTGGGGGTGGCGAGCAGCCCCACCTCGTTGAAGGCGATCCTGTTGCCCTTGACGAGCCCCACCGAATCGATCGACGAGGGGCTGTTGTCGATGTAGAGCCCCACGCGATTGGCGAGCAGGTCGTTGTCCTCGACGACGATCGCGTCGTCGTCCTTGAGCCCGATCCCGTAACCGCTGGAGCCGCGATTGTTGTAGATCTGATTGCGCAGGAGGTGGATATTGTTCGAGTACATCAAGTAGATCCCGACCGAGTTGCGCGCCAGATCGTTCTCCTCGATGACCGTGTTGTGGCTGTACATGAAGTGCAGCCCGTAGCGGCTGTCGGTGACGGTGTTGTGGGAGATATGCAGATCTTCTGAGTACCAGAAGACCATGTCACGCAGACTGTGCACCGCGTTGCCCGTGATCTGGCAGTTGTGGCTCCACCAGAGCCTGATCCCGTCGCCGCGCCGCCCGATCTCCAGGTCCTTGCCGCTGATCGTGTTGTTCCTGATCACCGAACCCGGCGCCTGCTTGAGGTCGATCCCGAAGTAGACATCCTCGAGCACATTATCCTCGATGGTGACTGGCCCCGCGACCGATTTGATCCCCGCCTGCTCGTCGCTGACGCGCTGCCCCGACCCCGTGATGTGCAAGCCCCTGATCGTGACATCGGGCGAGGTGATCTCGATCACGCTCCCCTCTTCACCACCGTCGATCGTGACCTTGCCCTGACCGTCGATCACGACCGGGTGCATGATCTTGAGCCGACCCTCGTAGTTCCCCGGCGGAATGACGACCCGCTCATGATCGCCGGCTTGGTCGATCATGCTTTGGATCGGCGCGATGGGCTCCGCTGACAATGCCCGGCTCAACACGCACAGGGTGAGCATGATGAAAATCGCAACGCTGCGTCTCATGCTTTTTCAGCCCTCTGTGCCTTGAGCAGGGGCAGGTACGCCCTGCGGTGGAAGAACAGTGTGACGATCATCACCAGCGACGCGGCCGCCGCGAGCCACAGCCCCGCGCCGGGCCAGGCGACGGTCTTGAACTGCCCCACTGTCCCTGTGCCCAGCACGGGGGGAACGAACGGCGCCACCGCATTGGACAGCGGCGCGCTGGGGTCGAGGTTCTGCCCGAAGTGACTCATCCAGAGATGGAGATCGAGCAGGAACACCCCCGGGAACAGGATCGCCGGCAGCACCAGCAGCACGGCCCAGCGGCTGTGGATCCAGCTCGCCAGCTCGAGCATCACGACGAAGATGATCATCACATAGACCCCCACCGAACGCTCGATCTGGGCCGCCTCGTTGAGCGAACGCATCCCGATGTAATGGTTCAGGCCGTCGATCTCTTCCACATCGCCCGAGAGCTGGTTGACATAGGCCGTCAGGTGCAGGTTTTCGGGGTACTGCGGCGCGACGAGATCCATTTGCCAGTATGGGATGAAGAGCGACACGAGCAGCATGACTCGCGCGACCAGCAGCAGGAACCCCGGGGTTCCGTATCGCAGGCTGTGGTGTTGGAGGTCGGCCTGATCGACGCGGGGGCCGATGATGCAGTCGAGAAACCTGGGCATAGCGTGTGCTCCTTGCGATGCGTGTGGATCTTGGAAAACCATCGGCACGCTTGTTCAGCGTGCGCGACAGAGAGGGAACTCGATTAATCAGCGGGTTCCACCATCAGGTACCCCATCATCTCAAGATGGAGCGCCGAGCAGAACTCGGAGCAGTAGAACGGGAATGTGCCCGCGGTGTCCGCATCGAACTCGATCTTGACCGTCTCGCCCGGTTCGAGCGAGGCGGTGATGTTGTAGACGGGCACCGCGAACCCGTGTGTGGCGTCGACGGCCCGCTCGGTGTTGGTGATCCGCCAGATCACATGGTCGCCCTGCTTGACGGTGATGTGCTCAGGGTTGAAGTGGCTCCTGATCGCGGTCATGTAGATCTCGACGGTGCCATCGTCTTTGCGCACCACACGCTCCATGCCCTTCTTGGGCGCCATGGGCTCGAGGTTCTGCACATGGGGATCCCAGCCTACGCCGGGGTAGGTTGTCCAGGGATCCAGCTTGTCGGCCTTGATGATCTGGGCGTAATGCGGCTCGCCCACACCCATCGGCATGTCATAGATCACCGGCATCTCGGTCCCGTTGCTCGAGATATCGAGCAGTTGCAGGTTCTGCGGGAGCAGCGGCCCCGTGGGGAAGAAGCGATCGACCGACCACTTATTCAGCGAGACGAGGTAGTGGCCGTCGGGGCTGACCGTGTCACCCTCTGCGACGGCGATGTGCCCCACATTGTACTGCACGGGGGTCTTCTGCACGAGCGTCCAATCGGGCTCGGGGCTCAGCGGCCCGTAGCTGCCGCCCAAGGTCCAGCGCGCCACGGCTGAATCAAGGAACAGCGAGGTGTAGGCATACCCATCAGGTCCGAACTGCGTATGCAGCGGCCCGAGCCCCACTTCGACCTGGGCCTCGAGAACGCTGTCGAAGTCCAGGATGGGCACCCCGAACTCGTCCTTGCCCGAGTAGGTCTTGTTGGCGATCGCCTGCTTGATCTTGGCCATCGAATAGATGGTGACATGGGGGTCGAGCTTGCCCGAAACAACGATGAAGTCGCCCTTGGGCGCGACATCCACGCCGTGGGGGCTGCGCGGCTCGGGAGTCACATGCAGTATCCCCTCAGCCAGCGCCGTCTTGAGCGAGATCACGGGGAAGCCCTCGATCATCTCGACCTTGCCCGCCTGGTACAGCTTCTCGGCTTTGTGCCAGTCGATGATGTGCAGGAAGTCGGTCGCGTTCATGCTCGCACCGGCTTCGAACGGGGGGTTCTTGTCTTCGATCCCGCCGGTCGCCATCTCGGTGTTGAGCGAGTTCATGAAGATATACCCGTCGCTGGCGAGCTTGCCCGCGTCGGAAAGGTCCTGCCAGTACGGGGGGAGCTCGATGGCGAACGACTTGTCCTTGTCGATCCTGCCCCGCTTGCGATCGAACTTCCAGAGCGTCACCGAACCCTTGTACTTCTCTTTGTACTCAGAGATCGGCGCGTACTCGTAGCCCCAGGGGACCGCGTACTGCCCGCCCTCGATGACATAATCGGTGTCGGGTGTCACGAAGGTCCCGCCGTGGTCGCTCACCGTCAGCGGGTTCTTGACGATCTGCTTGGTCTCCCAGTCGTGCAGGTCGATGACCGCGACGCGCGCATTGATCTTGTCGTTGATGAAAAGGAACTGCCCGTCGTAGTCGCCTCCTGTTTCGGAGAGCGCGGGGTGATGGGTGTCGCCCCAGAGATTGGCCTTGCCCTTGGGGAAGCCCTCGGCGATGACCTCGTTGCCCACACCGAAGCCCCAGCCCTGCCACGACTCGGGGGTGAATACCGCGATCGAACGCAGGATCCGCATGCTTGGGAGCCCCACCGCGAAGACCTGCCCCGCGTGCCCGCCGGAGGCGAACATGATGTAGTCGTCCTTGACGCCGCTGGGGGTGTAGGTCTTGGCGGCCGCGAGCAGATCAGCGGTGCTCAGCCCCCGGTCCTTGGCCACCTTCTGCACATCGTTCATCGACTGTGCAGATGCGCCAACGCTGGTCGCACCGATGACTGTCAGTGCCAGGAGCTTTCCCAGACCTTTGCGTCGTGTTTTCTGATGCATCTGATTCCTCATTCCTGTGAAGCGGTCGCGCGTGTGATCGGGGATCCCGATCCCCCACCACACGGGCGCCGTGGTTATTGACTGCTTATTCGCTTATCGCTGATTCCTGCAGGGCCCGCAGATATCCGATGATCTCCAGAAGCTGATCGTCCGTGATCGCGGGGTTCCCGCCCTTGGGGGGCATATCGATGCCGGTCGTGTTGTTGGGATCCCACATGGGGCGACCGGTGTTGATGAAGTTCACGAGTTCCTGATCCGACTTGCCGCGGACGAACCCGCTCGTGGTGAGCGGGAGACCAAGGCCCTCGAGTCCCTGGCCACCCTGTCCGTGACACGCCGCACAGGAGGAGACGAACAGCTCGTAGCCGGGATGCGTTGTGAGTTCGATGCCGGCAACGGTCGGGGTCGCGCCGGACCCGTCCTCACTCGGCTTGAGTTGCCACGCCGCCATCGACGCGTGCGGCTCGGTCTCATCCTGGATGGACTTCATATACGCGACGACGGCCCTGATCTTGTCGTCGCTCAATCCCTGGGCCCCACGCGGCGGCATCAGAGCGCCAGTCGTATTCAGCGGATCCGAGATCGGACGCCCCTCAACGACAAGACGAAAGAGTTCGTCGTTGCTCTGCGATTGCACGAAGGCGCTGTTGCGAAGCGGTTTGCCAAGCCCCTTGACGCCCTCGGCGGCCGGCCCATGGCACACCGCGCAGCTTGATGCGTAGGTCGCCTGACCCAAGTTCCCGGCGCTGACCGCCGCTCCGATTGGCCCCAACGGCCCACCGGCGGAGGTCACCCAAGTCGAACCCCCATGACTGCGAGTGGCGCCGGGCTCGGGCTGTAGCACCACGATGACCCCGATGATTGCCGGGAGCGTGAGCGTGAAAACCGCCGCCATCCCGAGCGCTTGCCATTTGTAAGGATCTGGATTGGTGCGACGCTCGGACTTTGCCAGAGATGGCCGACGGATGGGCTTGGTGGCTGCGTTCATCGAGACGCCTCCCGCGAGGTTCAGAGCCGTATTGTGCAGTAGTGGATGCACATGTTCAATATTAGCCTAGACGACATCGTCAAAGTGGTCAAGTCGCTCCACTTTCACAGATCGGTTTTTTTTGACGCGTTCTCGCTCGACGGAGACCGTCAGCGGCAAACGCCCCTTCGGGTCGCAAAGGGGACGGATACCGCCATCCCCATCCAGAAGGTCAGCGAGTGACGTGGCCGCGAACGTACGCTCAGACCGAGCCATCTCCGCATCGAGCATCCTGTGAAGCGAGCAGAGGCTGGTGTGCCCCTTGATCCCGAGCGGGCACCGCTCGATCCGGGGGATTGTCGTATCGGAGGCGTTCAGGATGTCCAGAACGCTGATCGCGGACGGCACCTTGGCGAGCGAGAAACCGCCATTTGTGCCCCGGTGCGCTTCCAGAATGCCGTGCCGGGAGAGCATGCGCAGGATCTTCTGGAGGTAGCCGACCGGCACACGGGTCGCCTCCGAGATCTCGTGGGCGGACGCGAGACCGGGGTCTGACCGCGCCGCCAGGTAGAGGGCGGCCCTGAGCGCGTACTCGGAAGTCTGGGAGATCATGCCAAGGCTCGCTTGTCCTCTAAGTGGACCCGTTTGGTCAGTATCCGCACCGCAGGGGCATCTGTCAACCTCAAATCGTTGTCCGGGTTTGAGATACGATCCTCGACCCGACAGACGCCTGGAAAGTCAGCCTGAACGAATTCGGTCGGACATCGTGGTCGCCATGCGTGCGGCGAGCTGCTTGAAAGGCTCCCGGGTGTCCGACGAAACGACTGCATCGACGGCGTGATGCCAAAGCACGAGCCATCTCGGGAAGTGTTCCGGCCGCAGTTCTGGGATGCCCCGGTGAGCATCGAGCGGGCGGCCCGAGTATTCACCGGTCCGATAGATCGCCGACGCCCAGAAGGCTCTCATGGTCCCGAGGTGGGCGTCCCAGTCGGCGACGTTTCGCTCGAAGATTGGCCCGAGCACCTCGTCGTGTCGGGCCGATCGGTAAAAGTACTCCACGAGCTTTGCGATCTCTGCGCGGCAAGAGGCATCCAGCGTCGGGCGATTCGACCCGGTCATGGGCAAGGCTCGGTGTACGGAAGGCATGGGCGGCTACTCTCTTGATGGACATTACCGTGACAAGGCCGACAAGGCGTGCATGAACTTCGAACTGAGAGGTGTCCCATGAACGAGCAACCTGCACGCCCGGAAGACCGTTTCGCCGGAGACTTTGGCGTGATCGGTCTTGAAGCGATGACCGCCGAACTGATCAGCCGAGCGGTCGACTCCAAGCACGGACACGCGCAGCAGACGCTCTACAAGCACGGCCATACCACGGTCGCCATCTTCGGCTTCGGCGCCGGAAGCGGACTTCCGCAGCACGCCGCGAAGGGCGTTGTTACCGTCCAGGTTCTGATTGGAGAAGTGACTCTTGAGACACCGGATGGCGCGAATCGGCTGGTCGCCGGCCAGCTGGCAAGGCTTGCGCCCGGGGTAGAGCACGCTGTGCAGACGGAACGCGAGGCTGCGATCCTGGTCCATGTCGCGCTTGATCCGCACGGAACCTGATTCGGAACAACGGTCGAGACCAGCCAGCCCGGCCCGGCATTCGTGATCCAGAGCCTTAGCTGCCACTCGACACCGGTGCTTTCTCCGTGGGTGTCACGCCTCGCACAGGCTCCTTGGGCAGATCATCCGTGTTGGGTGCCTCGGGTGCCCGGAGCCGGAGGGCCATCGCCTGGGCCTGTCGGCTGTAGTCGATCGATTCCCCGAGAATCCGTGTGGCCTCCTGATCTGCGTGGAATCCCCGGGAGTTTTCGCTGCTGATGTAATCGAGCCTCCACATCGCTTTCCGCTGGAGCGCGTAGACCGGAGCGAGTTGCTCGTCGGTCGCGCCCGCGGCCTTGGCCTCGAGGACGGCATCGAGCATGTCGGTCAGCGCGACCGCGGCACGCTCCATGTGAGCCATCGTGCGGCTCTGGATCGTTTCGACTTTCTCGCGCAGCGTGGCTTCGTCGTCGTTGTGGCACTGCTGGCACGCGTTGTTGATGTTCTTCATGGGGCTCTGGATGTTGTGGCTGCTGACCTTCATGGCCCCGTCCCGCTCGTAGGGCATGTGACAGTCCGCGCAGCTGACGCCGCTTCTCGCATGGATCCCCTGGCTCCAGAGCTCAAACTCAGGGTGCTGCACCTTCAGAACCTTTGCCCCGGTCTCTCCGTGTTCGTAGTCGTAGAAGTCCGAGCCGTCGGGGAACTTTTTGGCGTCCCAATGGGCTTCCTGCTGTTCCATTCGGAGCCCCTGGCCCCAAGGAAACTCAAGTGTGTCCTTGTTTGCGCAGTAGTACTCCACATGACACTGACCGCAAACAAAGGACCGCATCTCCTGTCGCGTTGCGTCTCTATTCGGATCAAACGGTCTGTCTCGATCGCCCCGCCTCCACTTCTCGATGCTGGGCAGGTGCGGCGTCGGCTCGTCGCTCTCCGCGAGCGCGGCGATACCGAGCACGAAGCCGGGCCGAGTCACACGAACCGCCATTGTCTCGGGATCGTGGCAGTCGATGCATGACACCGGGTGGGCTTCACCTGTGATGGCCGGATGGTCGCTCGGGATCTCCTCGCCAGCGAACTCTCCGGTGAAGCCGCCTATCGGCGGCTGGGGCACAGCGGGTTCGTTCTCGCCCGGCGTCCCGTCGGGAGACGACATCACCAATCCGAGAACTTCGTCGTAGGGCTTGCGGCTCACCTCGCGGAACCCGCGGATCA
>JAGQON010000035.1 GCA_020427395.1 Phycisphaerales bacterium | reverse complement strand
CCTCGCCGCGCTCGCATTGCTCGTCGTCGCTGTGTGGCTGGTGCGTTCTAAGAGGCCTGCGATCGTTTGCGCCCTGCCGATGCTCTTCATGCTTGCCGTGACCGCCTACGGGCTTGTGCTGCTCGTGCAGAAGTTTGCCAGCATGGAGAACACGCTGCTCATGGTGATCGCGTTGATCATGCTCGCCATGGAGATCTGGATTGTCATCGAGGCGGCCCTGCTCATACCACGAATCAAAAAAAGCAACGCCCCGGCACAGGCCGAGGCGTTCTGATTCAATCAAAGAACTGCGCTGAAAATCAGACGCGATCCTTGAGACCCTTGAGCGGGCGGACCTTCACGACATTGCGTGCCGGCTTGGCCTTGAACACGGTCTCTTCGCCGGTGAAGGGGTTGATGCCCTTGCGTGCCTTGGTCGCCGGCTTGCGCTGGACGGTGACCTTCATCATGCCAGGGATATTGAACGCGCCACAGGCACCCTTCTTGAGGTCGGCCTCGATCATGGAACCCATGACCTCGAAGACCTGCGCGGCTTCCTTCTTGCTGATCCCGACATGATCGCTGATGATGGTCAGGACTTCCGACTTGGTGCGGGGCTTGTCCTTGGCAGCCACGATCTTGGTCGCCTTGCTCGCCGCAGGTGCCGCCTTGGCCGCGGTGGTCTTGCGGGCCGCGGGCTTCTTTGCAGCGGGCTTACGGGCCGCGGTTTTCTTCGCGGGACGACTGGTGGTCTTCTTGGTGGTTCGCTTTGCCATTTCTGGTACTCCGTTCTGCATACCGGTTATGCCGGCGTGTACTCCAAACACGCCCTTTTTTACCGGACTACTTTCGGCATGCTAAACCGATTTTGGCCTGCAAATCTCGGGAATTCAGACAAATTTCTTCCGGGCACCCCGCGATGATCGTCGGATCACACCGCGCATTTCGCTCGGCGTATACAGATCGAAACCGCCTGAGCGTGGTCTACGCTTCCCGCATGACCGCAACACAGCCCATCGTCGGATTCACTCGGAACCCCGTCGGAACACCTGATATCTCAGGCGCTTGCGTCAAAGTGAGAGGCCCGGAAAAGCCTACAAAACAAGACCTCCTGCGATTCGTGCCGGGGCTCTCGGCCCTGGTCACCATGTACACCGATCCGGTCGATGAGGAACTCCTCGACGCCGCAGGAGAGCAGCTCAAAGTTGTCTGCAACTTCGCTGTCGGATTCGACAATATCAACATCTCGGCCTGCAAAGGCAGGGGGATCGTCGTCTGCAACACCCCCGATGCCGTCACCGAGGGTACTGCGAACATCGCGTGGCTGCTCATCCTCGCAACCGCCAGAAGGCTCATCGAGGCCGACCGATATGCCCGCTCACCCCAGTACCCCGAGCACGGCCAGCTGGGCATGGACGAGTTTCTGGGCATGGACCTGTGCAACAAGCTCCTGCTCATCGTTGGGGCCGGCCGCATCGGCTATGCCACGGCGATCCGGGCCAAGGCCTTCGGCATGCGCATCGCCTATGTCGCCCGCTCCCGCCACCTCGATTTTGAGATGGCCCCGCTGGGTGCCCAGCGGATGACCCTCGAAGATGGCCTCGCCACGGCCGATGTCGTCAGCGTCCATACCCCGCTCACCGAGCACACCCGCCACCTCCTCAACGCAGAGAACATCAAGCTGCTCAAGAAGGAGGCCATCGTCGTCAACACCGCCCGCGGTCCTGTCATTGACGAGAGCGCCCTCGTGGAAGCCCTCGACAACGAGCGTCTTTGGGGGGCGGGTCTCGATGTGTACGAAAAAGAACCCGAGGTTCACCCCGGGCTGATCCACAATCCTCGTGTTGTGCTTACGCCGCACATCGGCAGCGCTGAAATCGCGTGGCGCCGGGCCATGACGCAGATGGTCTGCACCAATGTCGCCGCGGTGCTCAAGGGGCAGGAGCCCCCGAACCGGATCGCCTGACTCAGCCGTGGCGGGACTTGCCGCCGTACTGGAGTTCCATGTACTTGGCGACATAATCCACGATCGAGTCCGCCTCGGGGATATCCGGGTTGCTGGTCATCCCATTGGGCTCAAACCGCATGCCCTTAAAGCGTTTGACCGCCTCATCGACCGGCAGCCCGTACTGCAACGCGATCGAGAATGCCCGGCAGAACGCCTGGCACATCCCAGAAATCGCCGAGCCCTCCTTGGCGATCTTGATGAAGATCTCGCCCGGGGTCCCGTCGGGGTAGAGCCCGATCGTCAAATAGCCCTCGTGGCGATCGATCGTGAACTTGTGGGTCAGCGAGTCTCGGGTGGGGGTCAGCGATTGCCGGGTCGCGAGCATGTTCTCGTCCTTGTCCATAAGTCAGTGAAGCCCTGCCAGGGTCAGATCTCAACACCACGATCAGGTGAAACGGGCCACATTGATATCGGACCAATCGCTGCCATTGCCTTTACATTCTGTCCTTCCAGGCAGACAATACCGGGTCACATCAACACCATGCTTCTCCCCACAAGCGTGAACCGCCGATACACTGCACAATGCAACGAGCCACGAGCAACGACAGCCCGATCAATCAGACCCGCCGCGGCGGGTTCGTGATCGCTGCGATCGGGCTCCAGCTGCTCCTGTGCTCCATCGCCAGCGCCGCGGGCGCCTGCGGCGACAGCATCGACCGCTCAGCTCGGCGTCTGCCCGCTCAGGTGGCACAGGCCCTGCGCGAGATGGCCGACCGATCGTCAATCCAGGCGATCAGCAGCGATTTCGTCGAAGAGGGACCCGGCTACCGCCTCTGCGAATGCCCGAGTCTCCCATCAACCGGTGAGGCATCGCCCAAAATCCCGATGATCCAGCACCACTGGGCTCGACGCCTGCTCAACCTCCCGCCACCCGCGGCCAGCTGAGCAGAAGCGTCACACGCGTGGATTCCCGCGCACGCACCACAAACAAAGCCCACCCGCGCCGCCACCAGATGAAGTGTCGACGGCGCGCCCCGGACCAGAAAGAACATCCCAGATGGCAAGCTCAGAGATCCCCGTCGTCGGCCCGATCCTTTCAAAGATCTTCGGCTCACGCAACGAACGCGTTGTCAAACGCTATACAACCCGCGTCGACGCCATCGGTGCACTTGAGCCCGAGATGCGCAAGCTCACCGACGCCCAGCTCCGTGCCAAGCTCGACGAGTTCCGCAACCGCTACGACCAGGGCACCAAGCCCGACGACATGCTCGTCGAGGTCTTCGCCGTCGCCCGCGAGGGCATGGACCGAGCGGTAGGCATCCGAAACATCTTCAACCCCAACGCGGGATTCGATCCAAGCGTGCTCTCCAGCACTGGGCAGCGGCTCTACAACGAGACCAAGGCCAAAATTGACGCACTTGAGCCTGCAGAGCCTGAAGGGCAGTACCTTGGCCACACCGAGCCCATTGCACCATATATGCAGGTCGAGATCCCCGTCGAGCTCTATGAAGCCGTCCGCGAGGCCTATCCAGAGTCAAAGCCCCCATTCCGCGCCCGTCCCTTCGATGTCCAGCTCATCGGCGGCATGGTGCTCGGGCAGGGCAAGATCGCCGAGATGAAGACCGGTGAGGGTAAAACCATCGTCGCCCCCCTCGCCACCTACATGGCCACCGTCCAGCGCCAGCAGGTCCATGTCGTCACCGTCAACGACTACCTCGTCCAGCGCGACCGCGACTGGACTTTCCCCTTCTTCTGCTGGCTCGGGCTCACTGCGGGGGCCATCCACCCCATGCACATGCAGCCCGAAGAGGTCAAGCGGAAGATGTACCGCTGCGATGTCGTCTACGGCACCACCTCCGAGTTCGGCTTCGATTACCTCCGCGACAACATGAAGCGGAATGTGGAGCAGCAAGTCCAGCGCAAACGTCAGTTCGCCATTGTCGACGAGGTTGACTCAACCCTGATCGACGAGGCCCGGACTCCCCTTATCATCTCTGGGCAGGCCCACGACGACCAGCCCCGATACCAGCTCGCCGACCAGCTCGCCCGTCAGCTTGTCGAGATGCAGAAACCCTGGCAGGACCTCGAAGATCAGGTCACGCACTGCAAGGAAACCATCAAGGGCCTCGAGGGCGATATCCGCCAGACCCGAGACAAGGCACTCGTCCCGGATCTGCAGAAGAAGCTCAAAGACGCCGAGGCCGCGCTGCCCGAGATCGAGTCAAGACGCGACCAGCATGTCCAGTACTACGAGCTTGAGCCGGAGCGTAAGAGCGCCCACCTCACCCACGACGGGATCGCCGAAGCCCAGCGTCTCGCCGGAGTCGGTTCCTTCTATGTCGATGAGAATATGGACATCCCGCACCTGCTCGAGCAGTCGCTGCGGGCCCACGCCGTCTACACACGCGATAAGGACTACATCGTCATGGATGTGCCCGACCGCATGACCGGCCGGGCCGACCCGACCATCGTCATCGTCGATACCAACACCGGACGCCCGATGATCGGTCGCCAATGGTCCGACGGGCTCCACCAGGCCGTGGAGTGCAAGGAAGGCGTTCCCATCAAGCCCGAGACGCAGACCGTTGCGTCTGTCACGGTGCAGAACTTCTTCAAGATGTACAAGTCGCTCTCGGGCATGACCGGCACCGCCGACACCGAGGCTCAGGAGTTCCACGACATCTACCAGCTCGATGTCGTCTCGATCCCAACCAACCGACCCATCGCACGCAACGACCACGACGACCTGATGTTCCTGCGTGCCAAGGACAAGTGGGAGTCCATCGTCGATGAGATCAAGGAGTTCCACGACGCGGGACGCCCCATCCTCGTGGGCACCACCTCCGTCGAGAAGTCCGAGATGATCGCTCAGATGCTCACCCGCAAGCATCACATCGAGCACTCGGTCCTCAACGCCAAGCAGCATGAGCGAGAGGCCCATGTCGTCGAGGACGCCGGGCAGCTCGGTGCCGTCATGATCGCCACCAACATGGCCGGTCGAGGCACCGACATCAAGCTCGGGCGTTTCACCCGTGAGCAGTTCGTCGAGCACCTGCTCAAGCGGGGGCTCGCGAGCAAGGGCCTCAGCACTGACATGTCCGACGAGCAGCTGCGCGAGAATGTCTACCGCAAAATCGCGCCACAGGTCCTTAAAGACGAAGGCGTCAACAAACGCGATGCCGAGTCCATGCCCTTTGAAGAGATCGAGCTCAAGCTCCTTCGCCACTGGGCCAACGAGTACACATGGCTCAGCCCGAAGGGGGTCGAGGCCAGCGACGCTGAAACACTCCGCGCCGAGCTCGACAAGAACGGGCGGTGCCTCCTGCACCGCCTCCGTTGGTTCGAGAATATCGAGGACCTTGGCGGGCTCCATGTCATCGGCACAGAGCGACACGAGTCCCGCCGTATCGACAACCAGCTGCGTGGCCGCTCAGGCCGACAGGGCGACAACGGCTCCTCACGATTCTTCGTCTCCCTCGAAGACGACCTGATGAAGATGTTCGCCGGCGAGACCACCATGAAGCTCCTCTCCCGACTCGGGATGAAGGAGGGTGACGCCATCGAGCACCCGTGGCTCTCCAAAAATGTCGAGCGGGCCCAGAAGAAGGTCGAAGAACGCAACTTCCAGATCCGCAAGAACATCCTCGAGTACGACGAGGTCATGGAACACCAGCGCCAGCGCTTCTACGGGCTCCGCCAGCGCATCCTTGAGGGGCGTCAGGTCAAGGACCTCATCTTCGAGTACATCGAGGATGTCGTCGACGACGCCATCGGCGAATACCTCGACCCCGAGTTTTCCGCACTCTGCGCGGCAGAGTACGCACGCGAGGCCCTCGACTGCTCCATCCTCCCCGACCGCCTCCGCGGCAAGGACGCAGAGCAGATGGACATCGCCATCCGCAAGCTCGCCAAGGAGGATGTGGCCGCCAACATCACCGTCACGCTTGGCGAATACATCCCCAACGACAGCTCCGAGTTCCAGATGGAGTTCGATTCGGCCGGTCTCCATACCTGGGCCAAGAACCGCTTCGGCGTTGAGCTCGACACCGGCGACCTGCGTGAAGCCGGTCCCGGCGTGCGACGCGAGGTCCAGGAACGACTCGAGCAGGCCGCCTTCGAGAAGATCGACAACGCCGAGCTCCCCGAGATCCTGCTCTTCGCCGACCCAAACTATGGCGCCGAACGCCTCGCCCGCTGGGTCAAATCCAAGTTCACCTTCGAGGTCACCGTCGAGGACATCATCCGGCACCACCGCGACGACCAGCTTGAAGTGCGAGACCTGATCATCTCCAAGGCACGCGATCTTTACTCCACCCGCGAGGCGGAGTTCCCCGTCGACTACATCATGCAGACGACGATGAACCGGGCGATGCAGGACCCCGCAGCGGCATTCGAGGAGCTCTCCAGGTGGGCCCGCAACCGCGCCGGATTCGAGCTGCCCGCTGACAAGATCAAGACCACCCCGCCCGCCAAGATGCGCCAGCAGCTCATCGAGGCCATGCGCTCACGCATCACCAAGGACGACCTTACCGAGAAGGTGAACGCCGCGCTCGCCACGAGCACCGACGACGAACTTGACCAGTACCTCAAATCGCAGTACGACGAGGGCATCACCGAACGCATGCGCTACCTCGAGGACGACGAGCGGACAGACGCCGTCCGTGCCCGCGTCGAGACCCTCGCCCGCCCTGAACTCGTCCAGTTCGAGCAGATGGTCCTGATCGAAACCCTCGACCAGTCATGGAAGGACCACCTCTACGCCATGGACCAGCTCCGCGACTCGATCGGATTCCGCGCAATCGCCCAGACCGATCCCAAGATCGAGTACAAGCGAGAAGGCCAGCGCATGTTCAAGTCCATGATGAAGGAACTGCGTGAACGCGTGACCGACATCATCTTCAAGGCCCGGATCGCGCCCCAGCGTCCCCAGCAGGGCCAGCGTCCGCCCATGCAGCAGCGACCCCGCCAGGCCCCACCTGCCCAGCAGGCAGCCCCGCAACCCCAGCATCAGCGTCCCCAACGCCAGCAAACCGGGTTCGGCAACATCATGGGATCGTCCATCTCGGGCCCTGGCATCTCGTTCGGCCCCGCAAACACCCCCCCCAAGCCAGCGGCCCCTCCCGCAGAGCCCCCGAAGGACGACCAGAACGACGCCAACTGAGCACCGCCAGGGGAACTGAAACACCCGGGCTCCCGTATAATCACCGGCGGGACGACTCGCGACGAAGCACAGGAGCATCCATGACGCCACGCCATACCCGCCATCAACGACACGCCTTCACGCTGCTCGAGTTGCTCATCGTCGTCGGCATTGTTGCCGCCCTCGTCGCCGTGACGACCCTCGTCGGCACCGCCGTGATCAACCAGGGCAAAAACCGGGCAACGCTCGGCGTCATCCAGACACTCGACGAGGCCCTGGCCGCCTACATCGACAAACAGGGCGAAAACCCGCCCGCGCTTGTCCCTGTTCCCGTCGGTCAGCTCCCAGACCCGATCGCCAATCAGATGCCCAGCTACGACGGCACCCCGCTGCCAGCCCTCTACCCCGCCCTCGACGGGCGTGCTCGCGAGGACAACGCCGGCGAGATGGAAACGCTCAACTCCGTCGGGCTCTTCATCGAGTCCGCCAAGGCCGTTCCCGAGGCCATCGAGGTCATCAACTCCATCAACCCCCGACTGCTCCGGCTCTACACACCCAACGATGAACTCCAGCCGGTCCTGCTCACCGCCTTCGACGCATGGGACAACCCCATCCGCTATGTCCACCCTAAGTTTGACGGGATCATCGAACGCGAGCAGCGTTCACGCGGCGATGCCGGTGAGCCAGTCCACTACGAGAACCCTGCCAAGGGCTTCTTCACCGCCGGCGCACTCCCCCCAACGAATCAGCGCATCCGTCTCCGCATGAATGTCATCCGACGCAACCGCCTCGTCGATGCCGACTTTGGCGATGGTGGCCTCAGCGGCGGAGGCGGCGGGCTCAACCAGCAGTCGCTCTCCGACTTCGAGCTCATCCCCGATTCCGACGGCGGCCTCACCTCCGGCAACCGACCCTACTTCTATTCCGCCGGCCCCGATGGCAATCCCGCGACAATTGAAGACAACATCTACTTCAGCCCTGTCCAGCACGCCGACCCCGGCGTCGAATGACCCCGCTCGACACCACTGCTCAGCAGGCATATCATCACCACCGGCGATCTCGCCGGCACACAACGGGGTGTAGCGCAGCTTGGTAGCGCGTTTCGTTCGGGACGAAAAGGTCGGAGGTTCGAATCCTCTCACCCCGATTCTAAGCGGAAGTCCTTGAGGATCATGGGCTTCCGCTTCTTCGTGCGCTGCCATAGGGAGAAAGGCACGGGCCGGCCAGCAGAGCGTCGATACCAGTTTGTTGCAATACCCTCGTGTGTCGGTTGTTCACGCGGCACCCGTGTGTAGAACTAGAGGTATTAGATGTCGATGCACCGTACATCCCGGCCGGTGAAATGGCAGACGGAAATCGGCGCGGCTTGCCGACATCTCAGTGTTCCGCTGGAATCGCAATCTGGATGGCATTGCGGGCTCATGGCTTCGAGGCGGTACGAGTCGCGGTGCGAAGCGATGTTCAACTGGCGAGGCGGCTTGAAAATCGGCTTCGAGGTGATGGCTTTGATGTCATGGGGGATGTCGAGCTTTCTATTGCTTGCGTTCGGTGGGCGCCGCCGGGCATGTCCGAAGCAGAACTCGATGATCTTCAGTGCCATATCGCAACGGCGCTGGTCAGGTCCGGTGAAGCGTGGTTCGGCACGGTCCGTGCTGCCGGCAAGTTATGGCTCCGCTTTGCGCTCGTCAGTACCTTCACCTGTTAATCGCATATCGACAAGTTTGCCGAAGTGCTTTCCAGCTACGCAAAAATGCAGTATCCGGCTAACGCCCGCTCGACATGATCCAGTTGGAAGTGACGATGGCATCGCATACGAATGCCGTGCCGGAGCAGTTCCTTCTGTCTTATAGTACCGTTCCGAGCAGGAGTGCGACAAGACGATTTTCGGCAAGGTACAAGGCGGTGAGCATGCAGTACGATCTCGATGGGAAAAAGTTCAGGGTGGTATCAGCAACGAGCAACGGACAAGTCGATGAATGCACAATCTTCAAGTACCACCAAGACGGCAACCGTGTGTGGGCAGAGTACAGCGGCGGTGCCATTCTTGTTGGTCATCTTGTCGCCACACAAAATCACGATGGCTCACTTGAGATTCTGTACCATCACATCGCAGAAAACAATCAGATCATGTATGGAAAGTGTCATTCGATACCTTCTAGAGACAAAGACGGCAAGTTGCGGTTTGAAGAACACTGGGAATGGTTGAACGGAGACTGTTCTCACGGGCAATCCACTATCTTAGAGCTGTAAGAAAATACAAACCGCACCGGAACAAACACTCCGAAGAGTAAACGGCAAAGTCGTATCCAAGCTAACAACCTCAACAGCGATTTGTCTTCGAGTACGAGCCGCACTCACGCACGCCGTTATAGGCGCAGTCCAGCTAATCGTTGCTCCAAGCGAGTCTTCACGACGGGCCATTCTTCGGAGAGGATGCTGTAGTACACCCAGTTCTGCACAAGGGGCTCCGTTCGATCATGCCACGCCGGCATCACACGGGCGTTACGGAGGACTCCTTCGCGGACAGCGCCCAGGTTCTCAATCGCCCGTTGACTTTGCATATTCGTGCCATTTGTGGTGATCTGTACCCGAATAGCGGTCGGCCTCAAGGTCTCAAACGCGTGGCGGAGCATGAGGTACTTCGACTCCGGATTCACTCGGGTTGAATGAAACGAACGCCCGATCCATGTACGGCCGATCTCCAGACCCCGATGCGGTTCGCGGATGTCCATGAAAGTCGTTCGGCCCACCGCATGGCCAGCAGGCAGCCCACCGGCATCGCGCTTCAGCACCATCGCGAAGCCGACAACATCGGGCAGCGAGAGCGTTCGATCCAGTTCAGTCTCAAACCCCTTTACGGACCACTCCGGAGGCCCCTGCATGCTGTGACGAAACAGGTCAGGATCTGCAACCGCGTGCAGGTCTCTTGCATGATGCACCCCGAGCGGTTCGAGACAAATCAACTCCACCTCCGGAGCGTCGAGTCGGTCGGCTGTGACCCACGATGATGATGCCATTGTCGTCATGCTTCATGATATGTACGGCCGTTAGCTCCAGACCCGGACAGCATGGGCGCGCCGTGCATACGCCGAAACTAGAGTCCGCGTTTTCAGCCCCCAGATGTCGATCTCGGTCTGAATGAGTCTAATTGGAGTTCTCTCACCCCGATTGTTTCATAACCATGCCTTTCGATGATCTCATCGAAGGGCTTGGTCGTTGTTGGACACCGAGTCGAGCCGTTGATAGAGCTGCTTTGATCTTCGACCTCCCAGGCCCGGATCAGTTTGAGCGATACGCTCAAGCCAGGAACTCCATTATACTTGACGATGAAGGTCTGTAGTCAGAGACAAGGTGAGGGAAGCGATGAATCAGACTCCATCCGAGACACAGCGAGACAATGAGCCCCGCAGAGTTTTTTCACGCCGTTCTCGGCGGCGAGGTTCTCCGCGTTCCGGGTGGGGGCAATGCACGCGATCCCTCGTGGCGTCAGCATTTTTCCTGTCCATTCCAGCCGCGCCGTGCGCTGTGGCGCAAGACGGGCTCGTTGAATCGCGGCGAAGCTTCCAAACACAGCTCCACGAGGCAAGGCGTGTCGACCGTCCGCTTGATCCGCCTCCCCCAGATATCTTCTCACTCGTCTATTACCCATCACCACTAGGCCCGATGCGAGCATACCTCTCGGTTCACACCGACATCGAGCCGGGAGATCGCCGCCCCGCGATCGTCTGGCTCACGGGCGGATTTCCCGCTGCACGAGGCGGCAACGGAATCTGGACACGGGGGGCTCCTGAAAACGATCAGTCCGCATCGGCATATCGCGACGAGGGCGTTGTGATGCTCGCGCCAACCGTGCGAGGGACCGCCGACAATCCGGGCGTTCAGGAAGCATTCCTCGGTGAAGTCGACGATGTGCTGGCAGCCGCAGCGTACCTGCGATCTCTTCCGTTTGTCGACCCCGACCGCATCGTCCTCGCGGGCCACAGCACCGGCGGTACACTCGCTCTGCTCGCAGCGCAATCCACGGATCTCTTCTGCGCAGTCGTCGCGTTCGGTCCAGTTGCACGCGTCACCGACTATGGCGGACAAACCTGGCCGTTCGATCAGTCGAACCCCGACGAAGTTCGCCTTCGCTCCCCGCTGTACTTCTTGGACTCCATCCGCACACCTACGCTGATTGTGGAAGGCGAGCGAGCGAATATCGAAGACCTTGTGATGCTCAAGGAAGCCACTGAGAATCCAAACATTCATTTCGCGCTGTTGGAGGACGAAGACCACTTCACTCCGCTCGCACCGGTGAACCGCTGGCTGGCGAGACAGATGATGCATGGCGGGGATGGGGAGCCGCGGCTGGATTCCGACGCGGTGCATGCTGTTGTTCGATCCTTCTACCGTGAGCAGCGAGAAGCCCGAGACCTGCGTTTGCTCGCTGAGCAGCGTGCAGATGGAGTTGCGTTGGGCGAAACCGCGACACTGGAGTTCATTTGCCATTTTCGCATTGCCTCACGACTCGATACAGTGCGCGCCGCCTTCGATGACTTCACACCCGGTGCCGTTGCGGAACTGGTAGACGCGAACGGCGGGTCCATCCTTGAGTTGCGCTGGCGTCGCACGCTTGCACTTACCCCACAGGAGATCTTCGATGCCTCGGCTGAGTTCAGCGCCGCCTGTCGGTCCGCTTGGGTTCGGGACCAGGGCTGGGAACTCATTGCTGATGATCGCTGAGTACCGGAACCCTGGGGCGGGTGCCCCCCCAGAGCTTGACGGCACCCATAGGACATCTGCTCAGTCGCGTACAGTAACCGACAGATGTCGGCGGTCACCATCACGCGGTCCCGCGTTCCATCTCACCTGTGGGCGGCATGATCACAAATCGCTCAGGCGAATCTCAACGCTCGAGCGATTGAAGCGGGAAGGCCGAATTCAGGGTGTGGCTCAGCGCAAGACCAGAATCTGCGTTTCCAGGCTCCATTAACCGATTTGGGGCGTAGAGAGTTCAACTGGTGTCCTGTTACCCCGGTTATGAGCCATAGGAAGCATTTTCCATGGCAGTACTTCCGGGGTGCAGGTTGGAGTTTGGCTTCAGAACCGCAACACTATTTGGGTTGTCGGGTACACAGGCTTATGCAAACCAAGATGCTTCTCGCTCGGTGCCTGTTCTCCGGCTCCGGCTGCCGATCCTGCTCTGTGCTTTTGATGATCTTGTTCTTGGGCGTCCATGTGTTCGATACCTCCGTCCGAGGCATGAACACGCAACCGACGCCAGCGAGCGAGCCCGCGGAGGGATCGGCACCGATGGCCGCATTCGCACGCATGGAGGCCGGCGAATGGCGACTCGGCACGCTCCATGCTACCGCATGGCAATGGGGACCAGGTCAACACTCCATTCGCGCGCATCGCGTGGGGACCGACATCGACGGCAACCCGTGGCGAGAACTGATGATCTACTACTGGCACCCGGATCGCGAGCAGATCCGGAGCTTGAGTTTTCATCCAGACATCCCCGGCATCGGCCGTGGCGTCGGGGAAGGCACGATCAAGTTTGATGGCGATCGAGCTGAATCCGCTCTCGAACTCTACCAGCCGGGGAGTCGGCGGAAGCTGGCGGCGCGATGGGTCTTTGACGGCCCGGATCGTTATCGCGACATCCTCCTCGAAGACAGCGGACGCGGTCTGGCACCTCTCGCAGAGTGGGAATACGCCCGTTCTGTCGAGCTCAGTTCACCACCGGTACCTGCGGCTGGTCAGGTGCCGACACCCTCGAAGAGCATCCAAGCATTCGTTCCCTTCTTAGGTCGGTGGGAGGGCCGGGATGACGGCAGGGCGGAACTCGTTCAATCAAACTTCCATTGGATGGAGCACTTGGATGTGGTCGCTCTGAGCGTCAAGGGAGAATCCAAAGCCAACAAGCCAGATCATCTGCTTGACGCCTACTTCTACCACCATGTTGGGGGTGACGAGTTGCGATGTGTGGCGATGTCGTCTTCGGGAGGGGTATTCGAGGGGAGGGTGACCCTGTCCAATGACCGGGATCTGGAACTCGATCTGACGCGATATGAGGGCGATGCGAGCGATCGTCGACTCGTTCGTTTTGAGTTTGCACCGGATGGAACTCTTCGGACACGCGAATGGTTGGTGGAGGGCAACGATCTCACGCTCGTGCTCGACATCATCCATCGTCGGACGCTCGAACCGCAACAGGACTGATTCGCCACATCCCAAAGCTCGTCCTTGGCCGCTGCGGACTACAGGAGATACCGCGCTTTCAGGTTTCGGGTGCCGTCATCGATCTGCGTGAACTCATCTGGAGTTCTGTCACGCTGATTTGCGAGGCCCTTCAACTCAAGTCGCAGAGCACCCATCCGAGGGATGCTCAACGATTCAACTCTTTGAACGCTGCCGAGAGGTATCTTGCTCTCGCGACGCCCTTGGCTTCGTGCCCATAAACTTGCATATCTGCTCGATCCTGAGCAGTGCACTCAATCCAACTTCAATACCTCCGGCTGAAGCCCTATCCTGCTGATGATCGGATTCAAGTAGCCAAGGACAGGAAATGACCTACCCGCCCCAATGGCGTCAGCAGCCCGATTCTGCTCAAGCAGTCAACTTGATGCAAGCCCACCCGCTCGCACAGCTTATTACTACCCAAGACTTGCTCAGAGCGACCCGGATCCCCTTCGTCGTCGACACCGTCGAAGCCGTGCCCAATCGGCTCCGAGCACACCTCAACGCCCAGAACCCGCAGGTCCAGGGCCTCGACGGCGCTGATGTCCTCGTCGTATTCTCCGGCCACTCGACCTATGTCTCGCCGCATTGGCGGGTCGATAAAGGCCGAGGCGGGACATACGACTTCGAGGAAGTGTCTGTCCGAGGACGCGCACGGATCGTCGAAGGCATCGATCGATTCCGCACGCTGATCGACGACCTCTCATCACTCATCGAGCCGCAGTACGCCGAGGCCGGCGATTACCCGATTTGGCAGACCTCGATGGCCGCGCCCGGCTACATCGAACGCCTCTACCCGCTCATCACCCAGTTCGAGATCGAAGTCGAACAATGCGAGATGATCTCCAAGCTCCATCAGCAGTTTTCCGATGAGGACCGCCGATCCGTGGCTGACCACCTGTCGCGGTGCAACAAAGAGGGCTCACGCGCGATCGCGCAGAAGATCCACATGTCACTGAATCAGTGACCCCGCGTTCACTCATCCTCGACGCATACCGATGGGTACCCAATCCAACCGAGAAGCTGTGTTCGCTGCCGAGATCACCCGCACCATTCAAGCGCATACGCTCCCCCTTTGGATACAGCATGCATTCACCTCTGGCAAAAATCCTGATCAGTCGCGCCGAGAAGGCGAACACCAGTCCCATGTTCTACGGCTGGGTCATGCTCGCTATCACCACGCTCTCCACTATGGCGACCTCGCCGGGCCAGTCATTTGTTGTCGGCACCTTCTCCGATGCCATCCGTGATGATCTCAGCATCTCCCTCTCCAAGTTCAGCGCGGCCTACATGATCGCCACCTTCTGCGCCTCGCTCCCCCTCACCCTCGTTGGACGCCTCAGCGACAGGCACGGCACACGCTTCGTCATGACCATCGTCGCCATCGCGTTCGGCGCGGCCTGCATCGTCATCGGACCCGCCGCATCACTCACAAAGCACATCGACCCGCAGAGCCCCGTACGCCCATGGGTCATCCTCGCGACGCTCACGCTCGGATTCTTCTGCCTCCGATTCCTCGGTCAGGGCGCCCTCGGGCTCGTCTCCTCGCATGCCCTTGCCATGTGGTACGAGCGACGGCTCGGCTTCGTCGAGGCCATCCGTCACCTCGGCATGCCGCTCGCCGTCGCCCTGCTCCCCAGCGTCGTACTCGCCATGATCGCCGCAACAAGCTGGAGCACCACCTACGCCATCCTCGGGCTCGCCGTCTGGATCATCGTCCTTCCCCTGGTCTTCCTCGCCTATGTCAACACACCCGAGGACCTCGGGCAGCATCTCGACGGTGATCCGAACCCACACCCGCACCACGATCAGGAAGACGCGATCGACATCGAAATCGACGCACCCTCCGTGGGCGACGCGGGTCTCCAGTCGCCAACCCCCAACTACACCGGCCCACAGTTCACGCTCCGCCAAGCCATCCGCACTCGCGCCTACTGGATCGTCACCGCCTCGATGGTCCTCTCCGCGGCCGTCGGCACCTCGTTCGTCTTCCATACGCAACCCATGGTCGCAGACCTCGGGCTTTCCAAACCCGCTGCGGCCGCAGCAGTGGGGACCTTCGGCGTTGTCTCGCTCATCGTCACCATCCCATTCGGGCACCTGATCGACAAAGTCCGCCCTCGGACACTCCTCGCCGCGTCCGGCGTCGCGCTCGGCTCGGCCTGCATCTGCTTTGCCCTCGCATCACGAACCGCCAATCCGCTTATCTTCCTCCATACCGCCTACTTCATCCTTGGGATCGGCCAGTCCCTGCTCTTCCTCCTCGCCAGTCCCATCTTCGCCCGCTTCTACGGCAGGACACACCACGGCGCGATCCGCGGCTCGCTCACCACTTTCATGGTCATCGGAACAAGCGTCGGCCCCTTCATCTTCTCCTTCTGGCGCGATTTCTCGGGCAACTTCAATCAGGTCTATGCCACATCAGGAATCGTCGCGATCGTGCTCGCAGTCTGGGCCGCAAGCCTGACGCCACCTCAACTGCCGGAAGCGGATCATGGCGACTGATCGCACCATGTAAAAACGCCCACGCATCGCGTGGGCGTCACAATGGTCTAATCTGTAGTCGGGCTTACTTGCGACGCAGACGAGCAGCGCCCATCAGCCCAAGCATACCCAGCCCAGCCCAAGCGGCCGGGGGGAGCGGGACCACCGCCAGATCGCCGGTCAGCGAGATGTTATCGATCGCCAGGTCCTCATCGCCAGCGTTGAGGTTCCACACCAGGCGAAGCGCCATGGTCGAACCCGAGAGCGAGGAAAGGTCAGCCATGAAGGTGCTGAAGGTCTCAGTGACCTCAACACCATTGACCAGCGGCGCGGTGTTGAAGGCCGAGCCATCGTTCATGACATTAAAGATGCTCATCCACGAGCCGCCATCGATCGAGTACTCGACCGAAACGAAGTCGCTGCTGTCCCAGTCCTGGTTGCCGCCGTCGTCGTCCTCAGCGAGGTCGATCGCGAACTGCAGGTTCGTCGCGCCGCTGATGTCGAAGGTGTCAGTCGTCAGGATCAGCGGCAGACCAGCGCCCTCGCCGTCAAGGTCCATCCCCGCGAAATACGAGCCGTCCGCCCCGAGGTAGCTGATAAACGAGCCGACATTCGAGCCATTGGTCTGGGTGAAGAAATCCCCTGCCCCATCGCTGAACTCAGCGACCGAGGTGCTGTAGCCAACACCCTGAGTCGAGAAATCCTGGTAGTACAGATCGGCCGCGTTGGCAACGCCAGCGCAAACGATCAGGGAAGCAACTGTAAAAGTGCGTGTCATCGTGTGAACTCTCCTCTGATGCCCCGTCACAAACGAGGCGTATCTCCACCTAATACTATCCCAGAGAAGTGGGGGGCAGCAGAGCAGTATTCGGATGAACGAAATCATAATAGTTGCCCACCAGATCAGCCCTTGTGGGCAGATTTCATCGCCTTGCACGACTCCTGGATCAGTTTTTTGAGCGTCGGTAGGTGCACATCGCTCAGCCGCTTGATGTAGAGGCATCCTTTCCCCGTCTTGTGCGTCCCGAGCAGCTCCAGCAGCGCCGCACGCGACTCAAAGTCTCCCATCAGATAGATCGTCAGCGCTTGCTTGCGAGACGAGAAACCCACCTGGAACCAGTCCATCTCCCGCCCGGTCTCGTAGACCAGGTGCGTATGCCCGAACCCGGCGATGGTGGGGCCCCACATCGCCCCCTCGTCCTTGGTGAGCGAACGCATCATGGCGGTGAGCTGCTCGCAGTCCGCCCGCCGATCCTCCCCAAGCGTCTCCAAGTAGGACTCGACACCCGCCTTTGTCTTCGTGGTCTTGTTGTTCGCGTCATACCGCTTGGTGGGCTTTTTCTTCGCGGCTTTCGTGCTTGTCGGTTTCGCCGCGGACTTGCCCGCCTTGGCCGCTGCCGGTTCTTTGTCCTTCTTCTTAGTGGTGGTCTTCTTCGCGGTCATGCCAGACTCCTCGTTGGTCCTGGGGTGAGGTTCCTATAACGACGGCACAGGCGTGAATCTGCCCTGAAAACGCCGCTTTTCAGGTCATTCCTCGCCAACCATGAACGATGTTGATACCATTTTATACTGACCACTGAATCGCATCGAAGGAGCCCGCGTTGCGCTACCCCATCACCATTGTCCTCGTCGCCGGTCTTTGTGTTGCCCCCTCGCTCGCGGGAGACGAGTACGAAGCACCAGCATCATACTACAACAGTGTGAGTGCCACAGGCGCCACCCTCAAGACCCAGCTCCTCGCTGCGATGTCCGACGGTCACATCCAGCGGAACTACGGCAACTTCCGCGACATGTCGCGTTATATCGACACCGACCCGAACAACCCCAGCAACATCCTGCTCGTCTACAACCGCGCCAGCGTGAGCGGATCATGGGATAGTGGTGTCACCTGGAACCGCGAGCATGTCTGGCCCCAGAGCCTCCAGCCGGGCAGTGCCAGCAACAGTTCCACGGGCAACCTCGGTGACCCGCACGCGCTGCGACCCGCAAACCCCAGCATCAACAGCTCACGAGGCAACAAGCCATTCGGAGGCGGCGCCGCCACGACCGGCAACCACCGCTCGCTCGGTACCTTCTACTTCCCGGGCGACACCGACAAGGGCGATATCGCCCGCTCGCTGTTCTACAGCAACACCCGCTACCCCGGGATCACCCTCGTCAACGGCAACCCCGGAACCAACCAGATGGGTGACCTCGAATCGCTCATCGCCTGGCACTACCTCGACATCCCCGACACCTTCGAGCGCCGCCGAAACCACGCCGTATACAGCGCCTCGCTCAACCCGCTGCGCACCAACAACCGCAACGCCTACATCGACCACCCCGAGTTCGTCTGGTCCGTCTATGTCGACCAGATGAACGACACCACCATCTACCTCGGCGACCTCGAGCCCGCCGACGGCGCCTCGACAATTGACATCGATCTCGGTGCGTACCTTGTCGGCGAAACGATCGACCCCATCACCATCGATCTCAATAAGGCCGGCGACGACGGCACCTACTACCGTGTCACGCCCTCGGCGGGAATCACCACCAGCCTCGACGGCTGCTACCAGGCCTTCCCCATCGGCCCCGCGAACAGCATCCCTTTCGATATCAGCTTCGACACCTCGCTTACCGACAACAACGGGCTTCGAGTCTGCAACATCAACATCGACAACCTTGATGTCACCGATCAGGGCGGCAACGGCAACGGCGCCAACGACGCCAACGATACCGTCAACATCACCGCGACCGTCTTCGAACCCGGAAACGCTTCCTTTGATGCGGTTATCGACCTCAACACCCTCGAACTCGATCTGGGGACTATCGACACAGGCAACGGCCCCGTGTCCCAGCAGGTCATCTTCTTCAACATCCCCGCGGATCTCTTCATCGCCCCCATCGACATCGAGCTGATCTCCAGCGCCGGCGATACCACTACGATCACCACCGACTTCATGCCCATCGCGGACCTGACCACCCTCGACAACGCCGCCATGTCGGTCATGCTCGACGATCAGAGCGAGGGCATCTTCAACGCTACTTACACTTTCCGTGTCTACAACGCCCGATCCATGTTCCCAGGCGATGTTCTGGTTGAAGATCTCACGCTCAACATCACCGGCGAGGTCGCCGGCTCGGTCTGCACTCCCGACCTCAACAACGACGGCCTCCTCAACTTCTTCGATGTCAGCGCGTTCCTCAGTGCTTATTCAAGCAACGACCCCGCCGCGGACTTCACCAACGACGGGGCCTTCAACTTCTTTGATGTGAGCGCCTTCCTCGCCGCCTATAGCGCCGGGTGCCCCTAATCACCGCCCGGCTCAGTCAAAGAACTCGACCCGCCCGGCGTCCATGTTGTAGTACGCGCCCTTGATCACGAGCCCGTCGTTCTCGATCAGGTCACGCAGGATCGCCGACTCGCTCGCCAGCACTCCCATCGAGTGGCGGATGTTGCTCATCGTCACCTCGTAGGTCAGCGCATCGAAGTCAGCGTCGCTCCCCATCGACTCGCAGCACGCGCAACAGGTCGGACCGATCTGATCCACGATCTCCTTGAGATGGTCCGAGCCGGGCGCATGATTGTCGATCTGGTCCCTCAGCGTCGCCTGGATCGCCCCGCACCGCTGATGGCCCATCACCACGATCAGGCGAGGCCCGAAGGTCAACGCGCCGAACTCGATCGAGCCGATCTGCGTCGGTGTCGCGATATTCCCCGCAACACGGATCGTAAACAGGTTCCCCAGCCCCTGATCAAACAGAATATCCGGCGGGACCCGATGGTCACAGCATCCCAGCACGATCGCGATCGGCTTCTCATCCACCGCATAGTCGTACGCGTGCGGGTCAACCTTGCGCGCATTGGCCGCGAAACGGGCATTGCCCGCCTTGAGCAGCTCGAGCGCCTCGGCCGGTGGGAGCTTCGTTGAGTTCGGCATGCGGCGTGTCCTCCATTGGTTTCAGATCGGGCGTGTACAAACTCCGTAATCGTAGACCCGATCCCACGCCAAAGCCGACCCGGCACCCGTGAATCAAGCGTGCAACGCGTTCAGGCCGATCAGAGGACATGCCCGAGCACGCTTCCCCAAACTTCGCCCCATGGCGCGACCGCCTGCACGAGATCATCTTCGAAGCCGACACCAAGGCCGGCAAGGCCTTCGATGTCGCCCTCATTATCGCCATCTTCCTCTCCGTCGCCGTCGTGGTCCTCAGCACGCTCCCCAGTGCCGCCAGCGAGCCCTACCGCTCAGTCTTCTACACCCTTGAGTGGGTCTTCACCATCCTGTTCACCGCCGAGTACATCCTCAGACTCATCGTCGTGCGACGGCCATGGCGATACGCCACCTCATTCTTCGGCGTCATCGACCTCCTCTCCATTCTCCCCGCATTCCTCTCGATCCTGCTCCCCGGCAGCGAGCGGCTCATGGTTGTCCGTACCCTCCGCCTGCTCCGCATCTTCCGCGTCTTCAAGCTCACCCGATACCTCAGTGAGGCCTCCGCGCTCCGCGAAGCGTTCTACATCAGCCGGCACAAAATCGCGGTTTTCATGACCACCGTGCTCATCGTCATCCTCATCGCGAGCTCGCTCATGCATGTCGTCGAGGGCAGCGCCCAAAACGAGGCGTTCGATTCCATCCCCGACTCCATGTACTGGGCCATCATCACCATGACCACCGTCGGCTACGGCGATGTCATACCCGTCACCGTCGTCGGCAAGATCACCACCACCCTGCTCGTCCTCGTCGGCTACTCGCTCATCATCGTGCCCACAGGCATCCTCTCCGCCGAGATCACCGACTCGCGACGCAAGGTCACCACTCGCGCCTGTGGCGCATGCATGGCAGAGGGCCACGACGCCGATGCCAGGTTCTGCAAAAAGTGCGGGGCCGTCCTCTGAACTAGTCCGGCGTACGCTGATCCAGAATGTGCAGGTTGAACCGCCGGCTCAGCGCCTGGCACACCGCCAGCCCACGCGTCGAGTTGCCATACTCATCGAGGCGAGGCGAGTACACCCCGATCCCCATCACGCCCGGCACCACCGCCATGATCGCCCCAGAGACCCCCGACTTGGCCGGGATGCCCACCTCATACGCCCAGCGACCCGCGTAGTTGTACATCCCGTTCATCAGCATCACCACAAGGATGTCCTGCACGAACTCCGCGTCCACCGCCCGCTGCCCCGTCACCGGGTTCACGCCGTTGTTCGCCAGCGTCGCCGCCGCGTCCGCAAGCTGCTGCGTATCCGCGCCGATCGCGCACTGGCGGATATACAGGTCAAGGTGATCCTCCACATCGCCCTCGATCGTCCCCTTCGACTTGAGCAGGTACGCCAGCGCCCGGTTCCGATCGCTCGTCCGCCGCTCCGACTCATACACCGCCTCGTCCAGCTCGGCCTCCGTCCCGAGGTACGCGCTCAGGTTCCTGCGCATCCGCTCGAACCGATCCTCACGCGTCCGACCAGCCAGCAGCGACGCCGTCACGATCGCCCCCGCGTTCACCATCGGGTTCAGCGGCTTGCCCACCTGGTCGAGCCCGACCATTGACGAGAACGAGTTCCCCGTCGGCTCCACACCCGTCAGCGCGATCACGATCTCACGCCCCGCCGTCATCAGCGCCTGCGCCAGAATCAGCGGCTTGGAGCACGACTGCAGCGTGAACCTCGCATCCGAATCGCCAACCGCAAACCCCGTCCCATCCACCAGGCGCACCGCGATGCAGAACCGATCCGGGTCCGCCTTGGCCAGCTCCGGGATGTAGGTCGCCACCGACCCCGTGTTGAGCCCGCGGTACCGCTCGTACAGCGCCTCAAGCGTGGGTTCCAGATCGTGAAGCATGCACGGCCCCTCAACAGCAGGAGAAAAACGACAACGCCGAGTCCGCATCATACGCCCCACTCAGGATCACGCAGGGCCGCTGTGTGCAAATATGTTTTGAATTTGTTTGGTATTTCCCTTGAGTCCGCCCTGTTTGTCTGGGTAATGTTTGGGCATGTTCCCCGAAGACGACTACACCTACCGAGACGCCCTTCCCCACGCCCCCGCCCACCGGCGCGGGGCCGCCCTCAACCCCGGCAACCGGTTCGAGGATATCCGCCTGCATGTGCTCGGCGAGGAGCTCGACCGCCAATGGATCGAACGGCTCGAGGACGGCACCGCCGACCAGCCCGTCCGTGTCCAGCGACAGGTCTTCGAGGACAAGACCAAGACCATCATCAACCGCGTCAGCCGCACATCCGATGTCCCCTTCGACTGGACCCTCAACCCATACCGCGGCTGCGAGCACGGCTGCATCTACTGCTTCGCCCGCCCCTTCCACGAATACCTCGGCTTCAGCTGCGGGCTGGATTTCGAGACCAAGCTTATCGCCAAGCCCGACGCGCCCGACCTGCTGCTCCGGGAGCTCGCCTCACCCAAGTGGAAGGGCGAGCCCATCGTCATGTCCGCCATCACCGACATCTACCAGCCCATCGAGCACAAGATGCGCATCGCCCGCCAGTGCCTCGAGGTCCTGGCCGAGCACAAGCAGCCCGTCTCCACCATGACCAAGAGCGCCATGGTCCTGCGCGATGTCGACCTCTGGGCCAAGCTGGGCAAGGTGAACGCCGGGCGCGTCACCATCACCCTCGTCACCCTCGACCCCGATCTGGCCAGCGTCCTCGAGCCCCGTGCCACCACGCCCGCCGGGCGACTCCGCACCATCCGCGAGCTCGTCGACGCGGGCGTGCAGGTCTCCGTCAATGTCGCCCCCGTCATCCCCGGGCTCACCGACACCGAGATGCCAGCCATCCTCGAGGCTGTCGCCAAGGCCGGGGCCAAGCGGGCCGCGTGGGTCCTGCTGCGACTGCCCTACCAGCTCAAGGATCTCTTCCTCGACTGGCTCCAGCGCCATGTCCACCCGGACCGCGCCCGCAAGGTCGAGTCGCTCATCCGCCAGTCACGCGGCGGCAAGCTCTACCGCGCCAACGACCAGCGTGGGCGAGGCACCGGCGTGCTCGCCGAGCAGCTCGCCCAGAACTTCGACATCTTCACGCGCCGCTACGGGCTCAACCGTGACATCCGCCCGCTCTCGTCCGCCCACTTCCGCCGCCCCGACCTCAGCGGGCAGCTCGCCCTCTTCCAGCCCCCGCAGGACGACGAACAATGAGCGCACCCACGCCCAACCAGGTCAGCTGGGTCTTCCTCGACATGAACAGCTACTTCGCTTCCGCTGAGCAACACCTGCGCCCCGAGCTACGCGATAAGCCCGTCGGCGTGATCCCCATGGTCACCGAATCCACCTGCGTCATCGCCGCCAGCGTCGAGGCCAAACGCTTCGGCGTCAGAACGGGCACCATCGTCCCCGAAGCCCGACGCCTCTGCCCCGACATCAAGCTCGTGCAGGCCCGCCCCGAGACCTATGTCCGCTTGCACCACGAGATCGCCGCCTGCATCGACAGGCACCTGCCCATCCACAAGGCCTACTCCATCGACGAATGGGCTATGCGCCTGATCGGGCGCGAGCGCGACCCTGAGGTCGCCGCTGGCATTGGCGAGCGGATGCGCCGCGAGATATGGAACGAACTGAGCCCCTACCTACGCTGCTCCATCGGCATCGCACCCACGCGCCTGCTCGCCAAGATCGCCTGCGAGCTCCAGAAACCCAACGGGCTGACCACGCTCACCGTCAGCGACCTGCCCCATCGCGTCGCCCATCTCGAGCTGCGCGACCTCACCGGCATCAACAAGGGCATCGAGTCCCGCCTCAACCAGCACGGCATCCGCACCGTCGAGCAGCTCTGGAACATGACCCGTCAGGACGCCCGGGCCGCGTGGGGCTCGGTCATCGGCAGCGACTGGTGGGCCGGCTTTCACGGCTGCGACGAGCCCGAGCGTCCCACCCGCAAACGCTCCATGGGTCACGAGAATGTGCTCGAGCCCCGCCTGCGCACCGAGGACGGCGCCCGCCAGATGCTCGCCCGGCTCATCTATCGCCTCGGCACCCGCCTGCGCCGCGAGCAGATGCTCGCGGGACGCCTCAACTTCTTCGTGCGCTGCAAGGACCAGCGGGGGTTCAGCCGCGATGCGCCGCTGGGCCTGGTCAGTGACACGCCCTCACTGCTGCGGGTGTTTCGGAGCGAGTGGCGGCACTGCCCGCGATTCTGGGAGCCGCCGTGGATCGTGGGGGCGTGCGTCACGCACCTCGTGCACGAGTCGCAGGCGACGGGCTGCCTGTTCGGAGAACCCGAGCAGGACAACCGCCTCTCGCGCACGCTCGATATCATCAACCGCCGCTGGGGACCGAGCGCGGCTTTCTTCGGCGCACTGCACGAATGCAGCCACGAGATGGACGAGAAGATCGCCTTCGGGCGCGTCCCCGAGATCATCGAACGGGGCGTGCGAGAACCCAAGCACCGTTCGCCGCCGCACCACACCCAGCAGGAATGCGATTGATCAGCAGCCCTCGTCGAAACTGCTCAGGAACCGCAGCAGGTCATCGACGCTGTGCTGCCCGTCCGCGTTCAGATCCGCGTCGGGGTTGTTGTCGAGGTAGCCGCGGATCATGGCGGTGACATCGTAGAAGTCCGTTCGCCCGTCGCGGTTCATGTCGGCGTTGCAACGCTCATACGCCCCATAGTCGACCAGCGGCGTAATCCCCAGACCCGACGGTGTGCGCCCGGCGTTGAGCCGCCGGGTTGTGCCGACCACATCGAAGGGGCTCGTCTCAGCAAATATGTTGTCGCGATCAAGGTCCGCGATATCGAGCGGTAGGTAAGGGTCCCAAGCGGCATTAATCGCCGGCGAGTCGTTCCGCAGCGAATAGTCATCGTTGGCAGGGTCAAAGAAACGCGGATCGATATCGGTGTTGAATGCAAAGTCGTTATTGCCAAAGCCGCCATCGACGATGTTGGCGATCAGCGTGGCCCGGTTGTTGTCGTTGATCTGCGCGTCGGTAGGGGCGGTGTTGCTCCACAGGATGGAGTTATGGACCTCGGCCTCACCATGGGTACCGATGTAGAGGGCCCCACCGGCGACTCCGGCGGTGTTGTCAGCGATCGTGCAGTTGAAGACCCACGCATCGGAATGAATGACGGCCGGGCCGGCGATGTAGGAAGTGATGAAGATCGCCCCGCCCTCCTGCCCCGCGCTGTTCTGGGCGAGCAGCGAGTTGGAGACAAAGAGCGATGCGGGGTTGCTCCCCAGATCGTTGTACCAGATCGCCCCGCCGTCGCGGGTCTGGGCGGTATTGCGGAGGAAGACACAGTTGTTGATATAGGTACGGTTGGGGAGCTGCGAGAGGTTCGGCGCATTGGCGCTGGCCTGGTGGAAGGCCCCGCCGGACTTCACCGCGGTGTTCTCAACGAACGAACAACCCGTGATATTGAAGGTGTGCACGCTCTCGGGTACTCCCACGACCGAGCCGACCGACAAGCCGCCGCCGTTTTCCATGGCGAAGTTGTCATGAAAATGGCAGTCAGTGATGGTTCCGAAGACCATCCCGATCGACATGCCCGCACCCTTGTAATCGGTCCGGTTATACGCGATCTCGCAGTTGCGAGCATCGATCTTCGCGGCGTAGGTCGCGTTGTCGACGGAGTACGATCGAAACAGCAGCCCGCCGCCGCCGATGCCCACATTGTCAATGTCTGTGGAATCCTGCGCATTCCCATTGATGACTCTGAACCCATCGATCAACGCTCCGATGATCTGGTCGCTGTCTGAGCTGCCGTACCCACCCCCATGAAAACTCTGATACAGCACGACACGGTGGGCATTGTCAGCGTGATCGCCGGGTGCGCCGATGTCACCATTAAGCGTGGAGACATGGATCCCGATCTCACGCTGATCGGGCGACGTCTCATACCCCACGAAGCCGCCGATCAGTCGCACGCCGCGCGGGATCCAGAAGGTCGCATCGCGCGGATCATCGCTGAGCAGGTCGGGCATCTCGTTGTCCGCCCGCCGCGTCGGGAAGAACTCGCCGGCGGCGACCCAGATCTCATCTCCGTACCGCACACGATCAAGCGCACGCTGAAGCGATGTGTGCGCATCCACCCACGACTCGCCGGAATCGCCCCCGGTGGCATTCGGATCTACATAGATCGTGTCGGCGAGAGCGGGTGCGCTGAACGCGGTAAGGATGCTCAGTAGCGTGAATGATCGGCGCATGGGCTCGGCCTCGCTGGAATCATGACAGGGGTCAGAGACTCTCGATTATCACGATCCTGGCGGATCTGACAAGGACTGATTCTTGATTGGATAAAAGCGTCGAGGCGGCGGGGTTTGTAGAATCGTCCAATGGTGACGACACTCGGTGGGATTGGTCTGTTCTTACTCGGCATGCTCTTCCTGACAGAGGGCATCAAGCTCTTCGCGGGCACCGCCCTCCGTGAGCTGCTGAAACGCTACATCCGCGGCCCGCTGAGCGGTATGGCCGTCGGCACCGGGATCACGGCCATCCTGCAATCATCCAGCGCGACCATGCTGACGGTCATCGGGTTCGTCAGCGCCGGGCTCATCACCTTCCCTCAGGCCCTGGGCGTGATCTTCGGCGCCAATCTGGGGACCACCAGCACCGGCTGGATCGTGTCCATGCTGGGCTTCAAGCTCTCCATCGGGGCCGGGGCCCTGCCGATGATCTTCATCGGGGCGCTGCTGCGTCTGCTCACAAGCGGGCGGTGGTCGGCCCTGGGCACCGCCGTCGCAGGTTTCGGGCTGCTGTTCTTCGGCATCGGCATGATGCAGGAGGGCATGGGCGGGCTCTCGGCCCACATCGACCTCGCACGATTCGCAGGCGAGGGCGTTCCCGCCATCCTGATCCTGGTCGTCGTCGGCATCGTCATGACCATCATCATGCAGTCGTCGTCGGCCGCGATGGCCATCACGCTCGCGGCACTCCACACCGGCGGCATCGACATCGCCCAGGGCGCCGCCCTCGTGATCGGGCAGAATGTTGGCACGACCGTCACCGCCGCCATCGCCGCGATCGGTGGCACCAACGCCGCCCGGCGCACGGCCGTCGCCCACATCGCCTTCAACATTCTCACCGGGCTCATCGCCCTCGCCCTGCTCCCGGTGTTCGTGTGGGGCGTGGGCGAGTGGGAAGCCAGCAGCGGACACCTCGCGGGCGTGGGGGTGTTGGCGGGGTTCCACACCGGCTTCAATGTCGTCGGCATCGCCGTATTCCTGCCGATGGTGGGGCGGTTCTCGCGCCTGATTGAACGCCTCGTGCCCGAGCACCGCTCATCATTCGAGCGTCACCTCGACCCGTCGGTCGCCGGGCTCGGCAAGGTCGGCATGGAAACCGCCCGACGGACGCTGCTCGATGTGCTGGGGGCCTTTGTTTCAAACGGTGTCTTCGTACTGCGAGATCAGCCGTGCCCAGGACAACTACGCCAGGAGTACAAAGACGGCTTGGAAGTGCTGCCGATGGCCGGCGATTTCATCGCCAAGGTGGGGACCGCGTCGGGCGCGGGTGAGGAACTGGGCGAGCAGGTGGACCTGATGCACGCTCTCGATCATCTCAATGAGCTCTCGGAGGTGCTGGACATGATCGACCACCAGCAGATCCCCGCGGATACACGGGGGCTGATTGACGCCATGCGATCGCGGGCCGAGGCCGAGTTCGTGCGGTTCGGCGAGGCGATCAAGGCCGACGGGCTGGACGCGGAATCAATCACGGCAACGCTGGAAGAGGTCGCCGAACTCCGCCGCTCGATACGCCGTGACCTGATCCAACGACTGGCCCGGGGTGAGATCGGCGCCGATGTCGGGGCGGAACTCATCGACCGGGTACGCTGGATGGATACGAGCGTGTACCACATGGGTCGGGCGATGCGCTATCTCGAGACCAACCGGGCGGGGTAGCGGAACGAGAAGAGACGAAAAAAGCATGCCGCTGATGGGCGGCATGCCTTGTGTGAGATTGGGATCTCTGTGATCAGCGCTTACGCCGGGTGCTGGTGAGGCCGGCAAGCCCGAGGAGAGCGATGGTGCCGGGCGAGGGGACCGGGGCGTCGAAGGTGAGGTTGTCGATGGACAGGCCGAACTCGTCGGTGATATCGACGAGTTCGATGCGGGTGACATCGACGAATGACGAGAGATCGGTGGGGATCGCGTCGCTGAAGTTGCCGTTGCCGACGATATCGACCGTGGACATGCCGCCAGCGTGGAAGACATTGATCGCTGCGATCACACCCGAGTCATTGTCGGACAGGATGTCGAGCGAGACATTCTGCGCGGCGTCGGTGAAGTCCATGTAGATGTCTGAGTTGAAGTCGCTGGCGCTGATCGACTCGGCCGCGGTGAGGGTGTTGGGGTTCGAGCCGCCAACGAATCCGGCACCGTTGAAGATCAGCAGCACATGATTTGCCTGGGTGCTGAAGGTGACGAATGGCGAGAAGAGGCCGTCTGTCACCGCGGGCGGGTTGAAGCCGCCGGGCTGGTCGTCGAAGTCGACGGTGACAGTCTGGTAGATGCCCGCGTTGGCGCTGAGCGTAGCAACGGCGATGGCCGCGGATGCGGCGAGTGCGAACTTCATGCTTTGGGTTCCCCTCTGTCGAGTGTGTGCGGCGGCTTCATCCGCCGGGTGGATCTCCCTATATCTGCATGATTTGGGGCGGTGGTGCCAGTGAAGTCCGAGAATAAGTGGGTCTTCACTGGTGTGGATTGAGAGGACAATGCTGTAAGTCGCAGGGAGACTGCGGGATAGGAGCAAGAGAAGATTTGCCACCGAGAGTTGCTGAGTGGCTGCGTGAAGGAGGAAGGGCATGCAGGAGCCGGGGACGACACCTGCATGGCACCCAGCGTTCATTGCTCGGCGTAGATGACTCGGAAGCGTTCGCAGATCACGGGCATGCCTTGGCTTGGCGTGAGCCCGAGCGGTGGGAGGGTGCGACTGAAGTAGGCCCAGTGGCCCTGTCGCCAGTGGTCGAGGACCTGCTCGTCGGGGAGGTCGAGGGGGGTGTGTTCGCCTTCGGCCCGTGCGAAGTCGGCGGTGACCTGGTTGTAGGGGACGATCGGGGCCTGCGTTGTTTCGATGATGCAGCGCGGGGTGTTGGCGCCGTCGAGGATGACGGCGTGGGTGCCGGGTGTGAGCGGGGCCGCGTGCTCGTGTTCCCATGCCCAGAGGGATGAGCAGGTGGCGGTCTTTGTGCCAGCGAGCACGAGGGCGAGGAGGCGGTCGGCCATCTCGGGGGAGTCGCCGAAGGTGTCGACGAGGAAGTCGTTGGGGTTGAACTGGCGTGCGCTGGGCTGGGCGAGATAGCGGTCGATGAAGGCGTGGATGGTGGGGGTGTGCGTGTCGGGCATGTTGCGATGGTACGCGGCTGCACTTTGTCCTCCTTCACTCTTCGAGTCGAAGGAGGGCACCCGGCTTTGTTTCTTGTCGCCGCAGTCCCAGCGGCCTTCGGGGATGCCGTCTTCGAGCATGGCGGGTTCATTGGGCTCGAAGTGGTCTTTGGGGTTTGATGGGTCGAGGCGTTTGCAGGGTGTGGTATGGAACGGGTGGATTGGTCGACCGTGGATGTTGGTTCCGGTGCGATTGGCGCCGCAGCCTTCTGCTAAGGACTTGTCCCATGCATGGTTGATCCAGTTCCAATGCCAGCAGTAGCGGCGTGGGCACTCGCACGGATCCATCTGGTCGACGCGTTCAAGTTCTTCCTCGGTGGGGAGAATGTCGAGAGGATATCCCTTGGTGATGAGGCGGTGGGTGCGTTCGTAATTGGGATCGTGCATGTGGTCGATTGTAGGAATTGAGAACAGGCGGCACTGAGCGTTGAGTTACTCGGTCGGTTCTTCTGCGAGCCATGCTTGGAGGGTTTGGGTGAGGCCTCGGATCATGGGGAGTTCGTAGCGCATGGTGTCTTTGTGGCGGATGGATGTGGTTGGGATGGCGTAGATTTTGATGATGTCTTTGCGGTAGATTGTGCCGTGGTCCCAGAGGGATTGGAACTCGATCCTGTCGGGGTAAATGGTGACGCGTTGTCGTTTGATTTTGGCGACGGCGGCGAGTGTGCCGAGGGCGAGTATTGATGTGACGATGAACCAGAGGCGCTGGTTTGGCGTGTCGGTGATGAGTTGGTAGGTGCTGAATAGGGTGAGGGCGAGTGTGAAGCAGGTGCCGAAGATCAGGGGGAGGCTTGGGGTTTTGTGGGTGTGTGGGGGCATGCGGGGGAGTGTAGGTGGTTGTGGATTGGCATCATTCGATCTTTGAGTTGGAGGAGGGCATCCAGCCGGAACTCCGCTTAGGAACAAGATCACTCATACGGCTCAAATACAAGCGAATGCCTGTATTCATCAAATGTAGCCGAGAAATATCTAGGCTTGATTCCTGATTGAGCGGCTTTATTCATAAGATCAGATCTAATCTGCTTGCTGCATCGTATGCCAAAATAGACTGCATCAATTTCGTGGGGCTCATATGGGATATCCATAATTCCCGGAACATCCGCATCGCCTTTCCAAAATGTTCTCCACTCTTTCTCGTAAGCCCAATCATTGTGCTTAGTCAACAGGTGTGCATCTGCAAAGCTATCCCCAGGTGGAGGAGGGCCTACACTGCAGAAGTAATCTATCCATCGAGTGTTATCAAAGCCGATAACACTTCGATCAGAGTATAAAACCTGTCTAGATCCATTCCACGCCGAATCAGGGTCTGATGTCCCCAGTTCTAGTACGACGCCTTTATGAAAATCGGAGTAATGAGACCACATCAAGTGACTGTCGGGTACTTCTGATTTGCAGAGTACTCTCGATTGCCTCAGCATTGGCATGTAGCGAGTTTCATTCATAAATTTTTCATACTTGGCCATCTCTTGCAAAGACTCATCAACCATCTCGTCAATGTGCGATATTAGGTAGAGCCTGCAATCAGGGTCGTTTATCAAATCTTGATCAATTGTAGACCCAGGTCGCAATGGGATATCCTTAGGACTCCGCAGTAGCTCTAGCCACCGATCACGAAACTTCTCTCTCAAGCTTGTATCAAAAAGGCCAAATGAAAGTCTGATCCGCACATCAAATGGATCATTAAACAGTAGCGGACTAGACCATCGCAAAGTTTTGTTTTCAAGGATAAGCGAAGCTGTTTCGGCGCTTGTGTATTTGAAATAACTACTCGGCCTGGAGCAGGTATGCATAACTTTACCCCAACCAATCCTTCGCCTTGAGCCGTGCTGGCACATATTCCTCGGTCACATAGGAGATGTCCTTCGTAATCAGCGATTCCACTTCCATCTTGAAGCCGTTGGTCAGCATCTTCTTGATCTCCTTCTGCCACTGCTTGTCCTTCTCGAACCAGGGGTAGGCGGCGATCTGTTTGGCTCGGGTGATGTCACGCTCGTTGAGGGAGATTTTGACATCATCGGAGAGTTCGCAGCGGTCGTAGTCGATGGCGCGGATGCCGAGGAACTTGGCGTCGGGGATGGCGAGGCGCTGGGATTCGAAGGCGAGGGAGATGGAGCCCTGTTTGATGACGGAGTAGATGTAGTGCCCCCAGGGGTCGCAGTCGAGGAGGCAGTAGACGGGGAGCTTGTGCTCGGTGTGGAGGCGGTGGAGCATGCGGCGGACGCCGCGGGTTGGCTGCCCTGAGCCTTCGGTGAGGATGCAGTTGTGCTGTTCCCAGAAGCGGTCCTCGTTGAATCGCTGCCAGACGGTGTCCTTCTCGACATGGAGGATGAAGTCGGCTTTGACATCCTTGAACTGGATGACATCGGGCTCGCAGATCGAGGGGATGGCGTAGCCGCCCGAGCCCATCTTTCGGCAGTTGATCTCGTCGCCGGAGTCGATGACGGTGATATTGCCGACCATGGTGCCGCGCTTCTTGGCGAAGATGTGCAGCTCTTCACGCAGCGAACCCAGCGAGACCTCGAGGTCCTCAAGGATGCCGTCGGACTCGGTCTGGTCGTCGAAGGTCTTCTCCTTGGTGCCCTCGATGGTGTGCAGCGACTTGTAGAACATGCCACGGAGCGAGGATGTCTTGTCCTGCTCGATGAGGTCGCTCACGGAGGTGGAGTGCAGCAGGGTCTGCATGAACTTGCGGGCCTGCCCGAGATTGAAGAGCTGGCGGTTGCCGACGGAGTCGCCCATCTCGAGGATGCGTTTCTTCTCGTTCCAGTTCGTGTTGGACGCGGCCCGCACGGGAACATCCATCTCCGGCTCCTTGCCGGCGAAAACCGAATCCACGATGTTCTGCGCCAGCCCGGTGAGCTTGTCGGAGGTCTGCGCATCCCGCTCGGCCCGCGCGTGCGACTTGACCCGCTTGGCGGTGGGGGTCTTCTTGGTCGTTTTCTTGGCGACCTTCTTGGTGGTCTTCTTGGAAGCGGCCTTGGCAGGTGCCTTCTTCACGACCTTCTTCTTGACGATTTTCTTCTTGGCCATGGGTTAGCCTCCGAACAGCCCGGCGGCTGACTTGGTGTTCTGCTTGGTGGATCGCTTCTTTTTGGACGCCTTCTTGGCCGAGCGTTTCTTGGTCGGCTTGGCCTCGACGGTCGAATCGTCGCCATCGGGCGTGGCGTCCGGGTTGGCGACGGAGTCGAGAATGATCACATCGTCGGCCTTGGCGAGGCGGCCGTGGTCGTCCTTGATGAAGTTGCCCTCGTCGTCGAGCTGGGCATCGGCGATCTCGGTCCGCGCCTTGGCCTGCTCGAGCAGCGCGTCGTAGAACTGCTTGGTATCCACATTGGTGAGGTGGTTGCAGGCCTTGGCGATCTCGCCGATGTACCGCTCGAACACATCACGCTTCTGTGCGTCGCGACGCATGCGCTGGCGACGGCGGATGTACTGCCCGAGCTTTCGGCCGCATTCCTGCAGCGCGAGCTGCATCTCCTTGCGGATGTCGTCGTAGTCGGCGATGGCTTCCTTGGACTCACTCGTGAACGGCACCCAGACCGAGGCCATGTGGATCATGACGACGAGCGGCCCGACCGGAGCCCCGCCGCGGGGTTGCTGGAGCCCGTAATTCTTCCAGCTGGTATCCACCACCGACTTGAACGCCGAGCACGCGGACTGCTGATAAAGCAGCGGCACGCGGTTGGCGTAGCGGATGACCCGTGCCTGCTGATCGCCCGGGAGTTCGCCGCCGTAGGCGATGGCGGCTTCGATCTGGAAGGGGTTGCCGCGGTACACTGCCGGCTTTCGGGTCGAGGCGGTGTAGAACTCCGCCTTCACGCCCTTGAGCAGTCCGGCGAGCATGGTTTTGACGCCGATGGGACTCAGGCAGTCCGTTGGCGGGGCGCGGAGCTTGGATTCCTGCAATGCCTTGTAGATCTTCTCGGCGTCGTTGGAGTCCAGCGAGTTCACCCAGGTGCCGCCGGAGAAGGATTTGGATTTGGTGGAAGCGGCCTTGGTGACCTCGGTAACAATGCTCGGCGGCACGCGGCAGAACTCGTTCTTGAAGAACCCGGTCAGCTGCTTCTCGTCGGTCTGCTTGAGCTTGGTGAGAAAGGTGCCCAGCTCCACGCCGTACGGGTGGGGCTTGATCTCTTCGGTCTCGGGCGGGAGCTCATCCACGGTGCGCGGGTAGACGATCCGATCGGAGAACTCCTGCGTTCGGATCACGCCCTGCTCGTCGGCCGTGATGTCCGGATCGGCCTCGGCGAGGTCGGGGTTCTCGTTGGCTTTGTCTGGCGGGATGAATGTGATGGAGCAGTGGGGGTTGGAGATGGCGGTCTGCTCGAGGTAGGTCTCGACACTGCCCTTGCCGCGGAAGAACTTGGCTTCCATCTCGATGGAAACACGAGTGCCGGTGCCGGCGGGGAAGTCCTCGGTTTCGATATCGACGGTGACCTCGGGCTTGTTCTTGGTCGTGTCCATCGCAAGCTCGAGGTGATGGGCGGGCTTGTTCTTATGGGGGCGCGTGGTGATGACCATGGGCTTGCCGGTGGTCATGAGCCCGTACATGCCCGCGGCCGAGATGCCGATGCCCTG
>JAGQON010000034.1 GCA_020427395.1 Phycisphaerales bacterium | reverse complement strand
GTTGAGGACGATCTCTTCGTTTTGTTCTTTAGGGTGATCAGTCACGCACGATCGTACACGCACGGGACCATCGGGTCACTTCATGGAGGGCTTTGAACCGCCAAGCGTAAGTTCGACCCGGGCGGTCATCTCGGGGTTGCAGAGCGGACGCGTCTCGGGGTCTTCCGAGATCATGTCGTAAAGGGTGATCTGCCCGAAGTGATCGATCATGGACTGGGCCGCGGTATCGAGGCGGGTGTGGAGCGGACAGAGCCGCCCAGAATGGTTCTCGAGCTTGAGCGGGCACTCGGTGATGCGCTCGATCGGGTTGATCGAGTTGATGACATCGAGCGTGGTGATCTCACTTGTTGGGCGGGCAAGCCTGTACCCGCATCCGACCCCACGCCTCCCGGTGATCAGATCGCTCTTGGCGAGCGACTGGAGCACCTTGGCGAGGTAGTTCATCGGAACATGAGTCACTTCGGCAAGCTGCGCCGTCGAGACGAGCTCATCGGGCAGGTACGCGAGACAACTCATCGCTCGCAATGCATATTCAGTGGTCTGTGAAAGCAACTGATTCTGTCCTTTTCGTACGGATGCAGCTATCCGAAAGCCGGTCCGGATTAGTGTATGGTACCCATGAATCAATCGCAATTAGGATCATCGAAGGTTTTAAGATAAGGACCTATTTGTTCCTTATTACGATTTCAGGGCCGTATCGGTGAACGATCGTTCCTGAAGATCCCGAGAATCTTCAGGGATTTCACCGAGCAATGTATCGATAATCTGATCAACCCCAACCTGGTCCGCCTGGGCATTAAAGTTCGTCAGCACGCGATGACGCAGCACCGGGCGGGCCACGGCCCGCACCGAATCGATGCTCACAATGCCATTGCCTACGAGCAACGCGTGCGCCCGAGCGCCCTGGATCAGCGCCTCGCTGGCGCGTGGTCCGGCTCCCCAGCTGACATAATCACGCACGATCGATGGAACTTTTTCTCCCTCGTCGGCTCGCGTGGAACGCACTAGACGAAGGGCGTACCGCATGACATGTTCGGGTACAGGCACGCCGCGGATGATCTTCTGCACGCGCGCGATCTGGTCGGCGTCGATCACCGGGCGGATCTCCACCTCGTCCTTGCTGGCGCTGCGCCGGATGACCTCCAGCTCCTCTTCCTCACTGGGGTAGCGCACGAGCACCTGCACCATAAACCGGTCGAGCTGGGCCTCGGGGAGCGGGTAGGTGCCCTCCTGCTCCAGCGGATTCTGCGTCGCGAGCACGAAGAAGGGCGCGGGCAGGGCGTGGCGGGTGCCGCCGATGGTGACCTGCCGTTCCTGCATGGCTTCCAGGAGCGCCGCCTGGGTCTTGGGCGGTGTCCGGTTGATTTCGTCGGCCAGCACGACATTGGCGAAGACCGGGCCTCGCACGAAGCGAAGCGAGCGGTGACCCGTGGCCTTGTCCTCCTCGATGACCTCGGTGCCGGTGATATCGCTGGGCATGAGGTCGGGGGTGAACTGGATGCGTGAGAAGTCCAGCGACATGGCGCGGGCGATCGTGGAGATCAGCAGCGTCTTGGCCAGACCCGGAACACCCACGAGCATCGCGTGCCCGCGTGAGAAGATCGCCAGCAGGATCTGGTCAACGACCTCGTCCTGCCCCACGATCACTTTGGATATCTCATTGCGCAGCGCGTCATGGTGCTCACGCACCAGCGCGAGCAGTTTCTCGCCTTCATGGTGCGATGGATTGTCACTGGGGTGCATGATCGGCCCTCCTTGCCCGCGTGTTCTTCATCATACCGAACACACGCACGGGCGGGTTCATTGCAACGGTTTGGTGTCTGAGAATTAAAAAAGGGCAGCTGCGCGGGGTCTCTACACGCAGCTGCCGGGGTCGATCCTGTAAACAGGATCGGCGTCGTGGTCAGGTTGTTGCACCGTTTGGGGTGCCGATGGGGTCTGATTGGGATCGGTCCCTCATCGCTTTCAAGATGTACTCGGTTTTGTCAGAAAGGTTGCACGCGATGGATTTCTCTTTCTGATTTTGTCATTTTCTGAACGGAATCAGTCCCGCTCCTCAAGGCGGTCGATCAGGCGCTCCAGGAGGTCGCCCAATCGCTCCATGCGGTCCCCGAGTTCTTCCATCTGATCCTCGAGCTGCTCCTCAAGATGATCGAGACGGTCTTCGAGGCCGTCGAGGTGGTCCTGCAGCTCGTCGGCCTGGCGGACGATGAGCTGTCCGTCGCGGAGTTCCATCACCTGGCGCTTGGCATCACGCATCGCGGCGCGGGCCTTCTCTTGTGCCATCGCGGCCTGCTCCCGGACGGTCTCAACCTCGATGCGATGACGCTCCATGGCTTCCGCCTGCTCCGGGGTCCGGGGGGCATCGGGTGAACCAAAGAAGCGGAACTCGTATTCGCCATCATCATCCTCCGAGTTCCACTCGAACAGACCATTGAGCCCGTTCATGTGCTCGTGCAGCTGCTCCTGGAGTTGCTTCTGAACGCGTTCAACCTGCTCATCGTTGAGCCCGGACGCATGCAGGGCCTGCATGATCTGCTCGTGGATCTCGGGGCCGAGGCCGAACACAAAGGCGTTGCCATCACGCTTGAGCCCGGGGAATGCAAAGTCAGACTCTGGCGTGACACGGAGCTCGGTCGCCTGGGGCACGCCGAGCTTCTCGGCGCTATAGGCCTGAAGGTCTGCCTTGAGCTTGAGCTTCTCGCCGCCACGCAGCACGACGAGCTTGAGGGCATCGCCGGGGTTCTTCTCACGCAGGACCTTGCTGAGCAGCTCGCCGTTGGCGTAGTCGCTGCCGTCGATCGAGATGATGACATCGTAATCCTCGAGCCCCGCCTTCTTGGCCGGGAGCCCCTCGATCACGCGTTCGACGAAGATCGCCTGCTGATCGTCACCCAAGTTGAGCTGCTTGCGAACGGCGTCGCTGGGCTCAGTGAGGTTGATGCCCAGCATCACTCTGGGCTTGGCGGCCGGGATCTCTGCGGTGTCGGTTTGGGTGACCCAGGTCATGGCCGTGGGCGCGCCGCCGACGGAGATGGCCTTGCCCTTCTCGCCGGGAGCGCCCTTGATGACGAACTCATTGAGCTTTTTGCCATCGGACGAGAGGAAGATGACTGATTCGCCCACGAACTTCACCTGGTCGTCGTCGAGCTGCTTGCCGTCGACCTTGGCAACCTTGATCTCGCCGTTGATGATCTTGAGCTCATAGGTGTGGTTGTCGTCGTTGCTGTTGATCACTACGGTGTACATCTCGTCGCTCTGCGACTGCTTCTGCTCTGGCTTGGCCTTGCTGTCGTACTCGACCTTGAACTGTGCGTTGGCGAGTGTGGCCGGCAGACCGACCCCGGCGAGCAGGGTGGCGACGAGCATGCGCTTGCCGAGTTTGCTGGTGATTTTCATTGGGTATCTCCTGTGGATCGTGGTGGTTGTGGTGCCTTCTCGTGCTTCAGCAGGGATGCGCCGCTGAGGGCCTCCCGTCAGGAGTCTGGCGATTGTCTGTGATTGCGATCAGAACGCGCCCAGTGAGCGGCTGCGCAGGTTAACGGGTACGGCAATCGTGTTGCCCGATTCGTCGCGGATCTGCTGGTACGCCTCTTCGACCACGCGACGCTCGATGATCTGTCGCAGGTAGATGACCTCGATGGAGCCGTTCGCCAGTGGCGTGGTCTCCACCACCACCTGCTCGGGCATCTCGGCGATGACCTTGCCGCTCTGGCGCCCGGCTGAAAGGTACCGCTCGAAAGCATCCTCGGACGCGGCGTCCTGGAGCCCGATGCCCGACATCAGACCCGTGCCGGGCATGCTGGCTGTTGAGGGCAGACCGGCGTCGGAATCACTCACTGGAAGTTGCGGAAGCCCGACCATCCAGGCGAGCAACAATGCCGCAGCGATAGCCCAGCCGCCCCACTTCGAAGCCAGCGACATGCGGTGGCGTGTGGGTGCGTCGTCGATGATCCCGCCGGGCAGGTCGACCCAGTCGGCGACCGAGACGGCATGACGCAACTCATCGCGGACCAGCTCATGCTGGTTCTGGGTATCGGCCAGCTCGGTCCAGATGCTCGGTTCGTTGGCGGCCAGCTTTCGGAACCGGTCCCAATCGCTGGCGCTGGCTCGCCCGTCGATCACCCGTGTGATCAGCAGATCACGGGCGTGGTTGGGCAGCAGCTCGTCGAGGAGCTCGTCCTCGCTGTTGTGGATGTCATGTGGATTGTCAGCACTCATGGTGCACCTCCGATCGCCGTGGGCGTGCCCTTGGGGATGGCCCGGCGTTGTTCTTCTTGTGTTCGCTGCTGCTCGAGAATCTCTCGCAGCATGCGTCGCCCGCGGGCGATGCGGGTCTCGATCGTCGTGACGGGCAGCCCCATCGTGTCGCTGATCTGCTCGTAGCTCATCGACTGGAGGCACCGGAGCAGCACCGGCTCGCGGTACCCGGCTGGAAGGCTTCTGGCCGCGTGATAAACACGGCGCGATTCCTCGCTGGCGGTTGCCAGTTCATCGGGCGGGGATGGCTCGGGAAGGCGTGCGCTGCTGGTTCCGCCCAAGCCGACCAATCGCAGCATCGACCTCTTGCGACGCGTGTGCTTGCGTCCCTCGGCCCGGGCGGTGTTGATCGCGATGGTCCGCAGCCAGCCCCGGAACGCCCGGGGCTCGTCGAGCGTCGAGATTGTCCGGCAGATCTGCATGGCGACCTGCTGGAGCAGATCTTCCAGATCGGCATCGCTCGGCTTGTACGCGAGAATGATCGCGGCTACCCACCGGCGGGAGTCGTCCCAGAGCAGCGCGAGGGCATCGCGGTCGCCCTTGATCGCGGCACTGACGACTCCATCATTGACGCGTTGCTCGTCCACCCCTGCTCGTTGCCTCCGTCTGCACGACTGTGACCTAAGATGCTCGGCACGCGTGGGCCTGTCACGGTTCTACCGAGACATTTGTCAGAATTGTTCGTCGCGTGCTGGAAATGATGCCCAGAAGCCCAAAGTCCGAGAAAACACGCGCCCAGACGCACAGAACAACGCCCGATCGACCCCTCGTATGACCCGCAAGCTGATCAAAAAGCGTGAACCCAGCAACCTGCCCGGACGACGGGATCAGGGGGGGTACCAGCTCGACGAGGGCTTTGTCATGTCCTTCGGGGATCATCTCGAGGATTTGCGGAAGCGGGTGGTGTTTTCGATCCTAGGTGTGGTGCCGATCTTCATCCTTGCGTTCACCTACGGGCGATTCCTGCTTCGGTTGCTGATCGAGCCGGCGCAGGAGCAGCTGACCAAGGCCGGGCAGGGGGCGCAGCTGCTGGCCACGGGCCCGTTTGAAACCTTCGGGGCGGTGATCCAGATCGCGGCGATCGTGACGGTGCTGCTGGGCGCGCCGTGGATCCTGTACCAGCTGTGGAAGTTCATCTCGCCGGGGCTCTACAAGCACGAGCGACGGATCGTGCACCTGCTGCTGCCGTTCTCGGCGCTGCTGACGGTGTGCTCGGTGCTGTTCCTGTACTACATCATCTTGCCGGTGATCCTGGCGTTCTTCATCGGTTTCGGCGCGCAGGTGTCGGGAGAGCCCAATGTCGCGACGGCCCCGGTGCCCGAGGGCATCGTGATGCCCATGATCCCGGTGCTGCAAGCGGACCCGGTCGAGGTGCAGCCGGGCATGATGTGGATCAACGAGCACCTGATGCAGCAGCGTGTGTGTGTGGGGCTTGAGAAAGACGGCAAGCCGATCATCCGCGTCATCACGCTGACATCGAATATCGGGATCGCGCAGCAGTACCGCATCAGCGAGTACATCAAGACAATCCTGAACATGGGGCTCGCGTTCGGGATCGCGTTCCAGACGCCGGTGGTTGTGGTGATGCTTGGGTGGGTGGGGATCCTGAATCCGTCGATGATGCGCCGGTTCCGCAAGCACGCGATCGTGGTCAGCGCGATCGTTGGCGCGGTGCTCACGCCGGCGGACCCGCTGTCGATGCTGCTTCTTGCCGGGCCGCTGTACTTCCTGTACGAGCTGGGGCTGCTGATCCTGCGTGTGGTCCCGATCGAGCGTGTCGTGGGCAAGGGCTCGATCCGAGATCACCAGGACCACAACGCGATCACGCACGAAGACGCGGGTGAGGGCTGATGCGACAGCCGGAGCGGGCACAACCCGTCCCTACCGCGACGGACATCGAGATGATGGCCCGGGCGATCGAGCTGGCCCAGCAATCAGCGGACGCGGGCGAGGTGCCGGTTGGCGCGGTGGTGTATGACACCACAACCGGGGAGATCATCGCCCAGGCCCACAACACGCGCGAGATGCACAACAACCCCGCGGGGCACGCGGAGTTCAGCGCGATCATGAGCGCATGCGAGAAGATCGGCGATTGGCGTCTGAACCACTGCACGCTTGCGGTGACGCTGGAGCCCTGCCCGATGTGCGCGGGGCTGATCGTCAATGCCCGGGTCGGGCGTCTCGTCTACGGCGCATCGGACCCCAAGGCGGGTGCGGTGCGCTCGCTCTTCGAGCTGTGCGACGATCGACGCCTGAACCACCGCTGCGTTATTCATGGGGGCGTGCTGGGTGAGCGATGCGGCGAGCAGCTCTCGTCGTTCTTCAAACGACTGCGCGAGCAGCGCCAATCGGGTGGGTGAACAGGATGCCCGAGCTTCCAGAGGTCGAGACCATTCGGCGGGGTCTGCTGCCCATCGTCGGGCACACCATCGTTGGCTGCGATGTCCGCCGGCGCGATGTGGTGCGTGATCGCACAAATGGCTCGCCCAATCCGCGCCGGGGCAGCATCGAACCGTCGGCCTTGGGTGTTGGGAGCGTGGTCGACGAGCTTGTGCGATTGGGAAAGCAGCTGGGCATCGTCGTTCGTGATCCGTGCGGGCAAGAACGGGTGATCGTGGTGCAGCTGGGCATGAGCGGGCAGGTGTCGCTGGTCGACTCAGCCCGCATCCCCGACGCGAAGCATGTGCACCTCGTGTGGGCCCTGGATGACGCTCGGAGAGTCTGCTTTCGTGATGCGCGTCGGTTCGGGGGTGTGACGCTGCTGGGCAGCAGGAGCGATCTGGATGGCTTCTGGGCACCGCTGGGGCCCGACGCGTTGGAGATCACCGCAGGGCAACTCCGCGATGGGCTGGGGACGAGCACGCGGGCGATCAAGGCGGCCCTGCTGGATCAGGGGGTAATTGCAGGCGTGGGGAACATCTACGCCGACGAGGCGCTGCATCACGCGGCCATCAATCCATGCGAGCGATGCAGCGATCTTCGCACGGATCAGATCCGGGCGCTCGCCAAGGCGATCCGGGGTGTGCTTCGTGAAGCGATCAATGCTCGAGGTTCAACGCTCCGTGATTACCGCGACCCCTCGAATGAGCCGGGTGAAGCGCAGCTGATGCATCGGGTGTACGCCCGAGCGGGGCTTGCGTGTTTGAGCTGCGGCCATGTGATTGAACAGTGCCGGATCGCGCAACGGAGCACCTGCTGGTGCCCTGTATGCCAGCCCATCAATCGCTGATTCTGTACCGAAATGCCCGAATTTGAGATCAACGGGCTATCCACAGGTCGTCCTGCATATGCATTGCTGCACTGCATGGAACTGAATCACAGGTCCCTGGGTGCTCTTCTTCTTCTCCTCATAGAGAGAGAAATTGAATGGTGGTGGAATTGAGAGCGCCCATTTCGTGGAAAACTCAATCGAGCAACCATAACCACAACACAATCAATAATTTAGGACAAGTCTAGCTTTGCACCAACTTGTCGCTTGTGTGTCGTTTGCGCGCTGTTGCGCGCGGACTTGGGTTCATCGAGATTCCTTCTGATCGATGATGGGTTTCAGGCGCGAGCGCAATCGTGCGCAATACGGCGCTTATCCACAGGTCGCTCACACAACCGTTTACAACTGATCGTGCGCGTGAATGGACGCAGCTTCCCCCCTAGAACCGGTGGGCAGCCAATGTGCTGGTGGTGTGTTAGCGTGCGCGCAGGCGGGCTTCGATCGCGCGGATTTGTCCGAGCAGTTCTGCGTCTTCTTTGCACTTCCGGCTGATGGTCCGTACGGCGTGCATGACGGTGGTGTGGTCGCGTCCGCCGAAGTGGGCGCCGACTTCCTCGAGCGAGTGCTTGGTCTGCTGGCGGGCGAGGTACATGCCGATCTGGCGGGGGTGGGCGATGGATTTATGACGCCGTTTGCCCAGCAGGTCGGTGCGTTTGATGTGGTAGAAGCCGCTGACTTCGCTGATGATCGAGTCGATGCTGATGCCCACGCCGGCGCTGGCGACGGAGCTTGCGAACTCCTCGCCCAGGGCCTCGCGGGTGAGATCGAGGTCGATGTCGCACTTTCTGATGTTGGAATAGATCTGGAGCTTGGTGATCGCGCCTTCGAGCTCGCGGATGTTGCTGTCGATGTGGTGGGCGATCTCGGTGGCGACGCTGTCGGGCAGGGTGAGCCCGCGTTCGTCGGCCTTGCGTTTGAGGATCTCTACGCGGGTCTCGAAGCCCGGCTTCTCGACCTTGACGACCAGTCCCCACAGGAAGCGTGAAACGAGGCGTTCCTCGAGGTCGGGGATTTCTTCGGGCGGCGCGTCGGAGCTGAGGACGATTTGTTTGTTGGCCTGGTAAAGGGCGTTGAAGGTGTGGAAGAACTCTTCCTGTGTACGGTCGCGCTTGGCGAGGAAGTGGATGTCATCGATGACGAGCAGGTCGACATCGCGGAAGGTGTGGCGGAACTCGACCATGCGTCCGGACTGCACGGCGCTCATGAACTGGGTCATGAATCCATCGCAGGAGACATAGTGCATGGTGATGTCGGGCTGGAGCTTCTTGATGTTGAGGCAGATGGCCTGGAGGAGGTGGGTTTTGCCCAGCCCGACCCCGCCGTGGATGAAGAGTGGGTTGTAGGCGTGCCCGGGGTTGTCTGCGACGGCGACGGCGGCGGCGTGGGCCATCTGGTTGTTTGGGCCGACCACGAACTGATCGAAGCCGAACTCGGGGTTGATGGGCAGCGATTCATCACGGTCGAGCCAGGCGCGTTCGGAGCGGACGACGGGCTGCGGGGCGCTCTGGCGTGGCTGGGCGGTGCTGGCGATGTCCTGCTCGGCCTTCTTCTGGGTGGATCGTTCGTTCTTGGTGGCGCTTTCCCACTGATCATCAGGGCCGAGCATCCGCACGGCGACGAGCTGCCCGGTGACGGATCGGATGGCGTCGTTGAAGGCATCGAGGCCGTTTCGGCGGAGGTAATCGCGGTGGAGCTCGGACTGTGCCCGCACGCCGAATGCGCCCGCGTTGAATCCGAGGGGTTCGAGTTCATCGAACCACCGGCGGGCCACCGTGGGGTGCTCGCTGCGGATATGCGCAAGGACATCTTCCAAGACCTTGGTATGGTGGTCCGGCATTCGGGAACGGCTTTCGGTCTGATCGCAGCGTGGGATGGCTGCGTGTGCGTGTGTCTTGAGCGGGTGATCCACAATCGTGGATCGTCCGGGTGTTTCGCGACTCATACCCTAATCCTCACGACGCGGTTTTGTCAACCACGGCGTTGTGAAGTCATGCACAATTCCGTTGAATCATCCACATCGGTCGATCGCTCCAGATTCGCTGGTGTTGTCTTGGCGATGTGCTCGTGTCTTTGGCTGTGAGACGCTACTCTTTATCCATGCGTGAGTTGGGTCGTCGCTTCATGTCGCTGTCGCCGGAGGAGCGGGAGGCGGTGATGCAGCGCGCGTCGGCGGAGCTGCGCGAGGGCGGCGGCATCATCATGCCGACAGAATCGATCTACGGCTTGTTCGTCCGCGCCGACGATCATGGGGCGCAGTTGTTGGCGCAGTTGACAAAGCGTGCAGACTTTGTCCACACCCCGCTGTTCACGCTCCATATGGCGGATCTGGACTGGATCATGCCGCTTCTTGAGATCGAATCGGCGGTGATCCGGCGTCTGATCCATAAGCTGATGCCCGGGCCGGTGCGGATGGTCCTTCGTCAGCCCGAAGAGGTCCAGCGTCGTGTTCGTGAGAAGCTGGGCGTCTCGGCGGGAGTGATCGATCGGCGCGACATGATTGCGTTCCGAGTGCCGGATCATCCGGTTGCCCGTCGGGTGATCCGCGATTCGGGGCACCCGACGCTGGCGCGCGGCGTGGGGGTGACCGTCTGGGGCGGGCGTGGTGGCGCGGATCTGCGGGAAACGACGGTGTATTCCGATAGCGACGCGCCCAAGGTGATCATTGACGATGGCCCAACAATGTTCGGGCAGACGGCCTCGACGGTTGATCTCTGGCCTGACGGGCGGTTTCAGGTTGGCAGGCAGGCGGCCGTCAAGGAAGATTTCATCATGGACAAGCTCATCACACGGGTGCTGTTTGTGTGCACCGGCAACACCTGCAGGTCCCCGATGGCGGAGGGGTTGGCACGGGAATGGGAGAAGCAGCGGATACCCGACGGGCTGTCGTTCGAGATCGAGTCTGCGGGGATCGCGGCGGGCGAGGGGCAGCCCGCGAGTGATCAGACGCTGGAAGTGCTCCGTGAGCGGGGCATCGATCTGAGCACGCACCGGGCACGGCAGCTGACGGTGGGGATGGTCGATCGGGCTGATATCGTGTTTACGATGACCCCCTCGCACGCGCAGGCGGTGATGCAGCTCGCACCGGGCTCGGTTCACAAGGTATTTCCGATCGATCCGGTTCGACCGATCGATGATCCCATCGGACGCCCGATCGAGGTCTATCGTGATGTGGCGGATCAGCTCCAGGCCCTGATCGAGACGCGATTCAAGGAGATCATCGATGAGTGACACGGCTCAGAACTCGGCATCATCCGGCGGCAAGCTTCGCGTCGTGATCGGCACCGATCACCGGGGCACGAGCGCCGGCGACTATGTTCGTCGGACCCTCGAGCGGCTCGGTCACGATTCGTACATCATCAACGCGTGCGAGGGCAGCTGCGACTACCCGGAGCAGGCGTACCTCGTGGGTGAGCAGATCAACTCGGGGCAGGCCCAGCGTGGGGTGCTGATCTGTGGGACGGGCATCGGGATGTCGATCGCGGCCAACAAGATCCACGGGCTGCGGGCCGCGCTGGTGCACGACGAGCTGACGGCCCAGCTCTCGCGTTCGCACAACGATGCGAATGTGCTCTGCCTGAGCGCGGACTTGCTGGGCGAGCGCCTGATCGAGAAGATCATCGAGGCGTGGATGGGCGCGGAGTTCGAGGGTGGGCGACACGCCCGTCGTGTGAGCAAGATCGCCGCGATCGAGCGCGGTGAAGACCCGCGCCTCGTGAAGGACACCACGAACGCCTGAGCGATCTGTCGATTATTCGGTCGTTCGCAGGAAGATCGAGACTTCTCCGAAGCCAACCAGCACGCCGCCGTTGACCGGGACGGCGTTGATCGGTGTGCGCCCCAGCGCCGCGGGGATGCGGAGCGAAGTGGTGTCGAGCAGGCGTGCGTCGATGTGGTTGATCAGCGATACCTCACAGACGAGGCTCTCGCCCTGAATAGTCGGCTCGCCCAGCTGCACGGCGTGGCGCTGACCCCACGCGATGTCGATGAGCGGTTCGTCGCTCAGGCGGGTGTCGAGCCCGGAGAGCTCGCCGGCGGCGTCGAAGCACATGAAGCCCTCTTCGGTGAGGAGGGTGGTGCGTCCGATCTCGGGGATCAGGCGGACCCAGCCGCGCTGGTTGATGCGTCCGCGGGTGTCCAGGGGTCTGCTCGGGCGTGAGCCGTCGCTTGTGTCCAGGGCCCAGAGCGTGGATCGGTCGGAGAGGACGAAGAGGCGTGTATCACCGACCCATGCGTTCTGCGAGTCGCTGATGTTCTCGTCGTTGACGACCCAGTCGATGATGCCGTGCTCGACATCGAGGGCGGTGATGCGCTGGGCGCTGGCAACAAAGAGGCGGTTGCGATTGCCGACGCGGACCCAGCGTGGGTTGAAGCCGAATCGTTCGATGACCTGCCCGGGCTCACCGGAGCGTGCGTCGATGCTGGCGAGGAGGGGAGTGACGGAGCCGTTGCGTTGGTCCTGGGCGCGGTCGACGATGACGACACCGCACACGCCGAGGACGCCGTGCTGGAGGTCGATGTCATGCACACGAGTTGGCGGGAGGTCGCGTTGCCACAGGTGTTGCCCGGAGAAGAGGTCGATGCCCATGGCGCGCCCGACGCGGTCGGTGACGACGACGCTCTGCCCGTCGCAAAGGACGATGAGCTGTCGGGTGGGCACGCTGCCCAGCGCGGGGACGGCGATGAGTGTGTCGACGCGGGCCGCGTCGTCGGCGATGCGTGCGCTGCCCTGCTCGAGCTCGGTGCGGAGGGCGCTGACGGACCAGATGAGCTGCCCGGTGCTGGTTTCGATGGCTTCGAGCGTGCCGGTGTCGCCGGCGGCGCTCTCGGGCCAGAAGACGAGGACTCGTGCGGGGCCCTGCCAGATGACCATGGGCGGCTGATCGCCGGGCGCGGTGCGTTCCCAGAATGTCTCGAAGACATTGCGCCCGGCGCGGAGGTATCGCAGGCGGGCGAGTTGTGGCGCGTAGACGAGCAGCCCGCCTGGATCGAGACGGTGCGCGGGTCGTATGGGCGAGCCGGTGACGAGCAGCGGCTCGGGGTCGTTGATGAAGGCGTTGCCGAGGATGGGAAGGGTGTCGCCCTGGCCGACGGCCTGCTCGAGCTGCTCGATGGTGATCGATCGTCCGTCGCGACGGAGGGTGAGCGACGCGTGACGATCGAGCAGGGCGCGAGCGGCGTTGTATGCATCGCGTGTGCGGTTTGAGCTCACGAGCCCGCTGATGAGACGCTCGGCGAGCGATTCGAGGATGGCGTTGTCGAGGCGCATGCCCATAGCGGTGAGGCGGTCAAAGGACTCGACACCGGAGCGTGCGGCGTCGATCGAGGACGCGGTGTCGCCGCTGGACTGGTAGCCTCGTGATGCCAGCAGGAGCATCCGGGGTGCGCTGTGGGACCAGGGGAATCGCTGCGCCAGCGACTGGTATTGGTCGGGTGTGGCGGCGTCGCCGAGGTAGCCAAGCTCGGCCAGGGCTCGTGTATCGGCGCTCTGGTAGGCGCTAAAGCCGTCGCGTTTGATGATATCGCCGATGCGGCGTGAGGCCTCGAGCCCGGCGCGGACGGCGATGCCGGACCCCTCCCACATGGCGCCGCGCAGTGAGGGCTCGTCAAGCACATTCTGGTAGGCCGAGATGGCTTCGGTCGATCGCCCGTAGCGCTCGTGTATCGCACCGGTCTGCATGCGGTGCGCGACGGCCTGCTCGTGGGTGTGTGCCAGCTCGCCCAGCGTGCGCAGCAGGCGGATGACGCGATCCTCACCGATGCGATCGAAGAACGAGGCTGCCTGGGTGCCGTCGGTCTGTTTGTCTCGGACCATGTCCAGCACCACCTGGAACAGCGCGTCGCGCATGGCGTCGCGTCGATCGAGCGGCTGTGCACGGACAACCTGCATGGCCTTCTCGACGCTGGGGACGATCTCGTCGAGGCGGTCGGTGCGGAACGCGAGCTCGGCGATGGTGATGGCGGCGGCGGGGTCCTCGCTGACACGGGCGCTGAGCAGGCGCGATGCGGTGTCCCAGGCGAGGAAGCTCATGGCGTCGAGCTGATCGACGACGATGATCTGCCCGTCGAGGGCCGCGATGTTGCCGGTGGCGTCGAGAGCGACGAAGGTGCTCTCGTCGGGCTTGTCGGGGTTGATGACACGCACGCCCTGCTCAACGGGCGCGAGGACCCGATCGCCCATCACGATGACGCGCCCTCGGATGCCCAGCTCCATGTCGGTCTCGTCGCCGAGCTCGGGTGTGCGCCGTGGGTTGGTGGTGTCGAATCGGTCGGCGTGGTAGAAGATGATGCGGTCGGTGTTGACGCAGAGGAAGAGGTCGTCGCGCACGCCGAGCAAGTAGTAGGCGTCGCCGAGCTGCTCGGCGTGACGCGAGCCGAGCGTGCGTCCGCTGATCGGATCGATGTGGATGATGCGTGTGCCGTCGCTGCTGAGCGCAAAGAGCCCGTAGCTGTTGATGACGGGCGTGTTGCCCGCGAAGGCGGGGCGGGTGGTGCGAGCGTAGAGATCGGGCGCGGGGAGCGGGCGGGCCCAGAGCACCTCGCCGGTGGCGATGCGTACGGCCGCGGCCAGCCCGATCATATCGGTTGTGTAGTAGATGCCGTCGCGCACGATTGGTGTGTGGGCGAGCTGCCCCATCTGCTGGAAGGGAAGCGAGCCAGCGGACGCGAGCGGCTGGAGCCAGCTCAGGCGGCCGGTCGCGGCATCGATGGCGACGAGCGTGAGACTGATGAGTCGCTGGCGGCGGTTGCTGGTGCGCGCCATGACGAGGACGGTGCCGTTATCGATGACGACCGGGCCTCGGATCTCGGCGCCCTCGAGCGAGGGGTCGAGGGTGCTCAGGTCGATCCTCCACTGCTCGCTGCCGGTGCGGCGATCGAGCTTGAGCAGGGTGGCTGAGCCGACATCGTTGCGCCCTCGTGGGACGCCGGCGCTGACATAGAGCGCTGAGCGTCCGTCGCTGCTGATGGTGGTCGAGTCTTCGAGAAGGCGTCCGAGTCGGGCGCGTGCGTCGGGTGTATTGGGTGTTTCGGTGTCGCTCTCAAGCGTCTGCACACGCCAGACGGGGCGCAGGGTGAATCGGTCGAGGCAGGAGATGGTGAAGCCGTCGTTGGTGAAGAGCAGCTGTCCCTCGATGAGCGGGGCGGCCCAGGCGGTGGGCTTCCAGCTGGCGCCGCTCAGGCGTGAGGGTGTCGCGTCGTCGAGCAGATCGAGCTGACTGATGGGTGTGAGCTCGGTCTTGGCGAGCACACCGGGCACGATGCCCTCGAGGGACACGGGCGGCTGTGGGGAGCTGTCCCAAACGAACGAGCGTGCGCGAGCCTCGGGCTCGAAGCCATCGGGTACCTTGCCAATGAACTCGCCGGCGAGCGATGCGAGGTGATCGATCTCGCGCTGATGGCTCGCTGCGTCGGGGTGGGTGCGGCACTGCTCGAGCATGGCGAGCCCTGCGTGGAAGCGCCCGGATTCGACGAGCGACTGGGCGCGCCGGATCGAGGCGATGAGCCCGGGCTCGGTGAGCCAGGCATCGCGGGTGGCGATGGTCCAGTCGTTCTCATCACTGAGCAGCACGCGGGCGCTGGGGCTGATCTGACGCCGGTAGGCTTCGAGCAGCTTCGGGTTGCTGCGGATGCGCATGTTCACGAGGCGCCGGACGGGGATGTGCACGCGGTCGGGGTCCTGCTCGTCGGCGATGATCAGGCGGTGCCCGTGCACGCGGATGATCTCGTCACACAATCGGACGGCCTCGTCGAGGTTGTCCTGTGCGAGCAGCTCATCGACGCGTTTGAGGGCGTCGGTGGCGATGGGCGAGTCGGCGATGTAGACCGGGTTCTGGTTGGCGATGGGCTGGAGCTGGTGCGCCTGGGCGGGGGCTTGGGTGGCCATGAACGCGATCGAGGCCACCAGCAGGGCCTTGGCGGTGGCGCGCCGGGATCGGCGTCTTGGGTTCGGGATGGGATCGGTCGGGGTCATGCTGGCTCTCTCTACGATACTCGCAGGGGTTGGTGCGTGTTGCGTCCGATTACACGAGGCACCAAAAGCGACACAGGTTTCATTCGTCACAGAGCGCCGGGTGTGGCGGGAACTGGGCTTGGAGGTGCTGATCCCCGGGTGGTTTGGAGTCGATTGTGTGACAGATGCACCCACATCAGGGAAACCCGGTATCGACACTCGCCGAGCTCTCGGGGTCGGGTGTGCAGTCGCTTGTGCACACGGTCTTCCCGCTGCTGACCAGGCGTGGTTGCCGGGTGCTGATGCTGGTGCTGGCGATCGCGGCGATGAGCGCTGTAGATCTCTACCTGACGCTGCTGTACCTGACCAATGTCGGCATGAACGAGATGAACCCGCTGGCGCGGGCGATGATCGAGTATCAGTCGCCGGGCGTGCTGGCGGTGTGGAAGGCCGCGACAGTCGTTCTGTGCTCGGGGATCCTGTTGATCATCCGCAAGCAGCGGAGCGCCGAGATCGGCGCGTGGGTGGGTTGTCTGGTGCTGGGGTGGCTGATGTCGCACTGGATGGTGTTTATCCACGAGACGCGCGATATGGACCTGCAGATCGTCCACGAGATCGCACGCGGCGACCCCACATGGGTCGCGATGCCCGGCTCGGGCAACGGGCTGGGATCGGGTCCGATCGTGATCGATTGACCTGTTTCCGACACGATCCTCGCCCGCATTCTTGATGTGTTGCAGAGCAACCCCGGTGCGTGTGTGCTACGCTCGTGGTGATGAACACGACCCCGCGCTACCGCTCGATCGCCCTGTTCCTGCTCGCGTTGATGCCCGCGCTCACGATGGTGGGCGGCTGCTCCAAGGCGATCCCGCCGAGCTTCGAGGCCATCGGTGTGCAGGAGGTCGAGCGCAACGACGAGCGATCGGTGATCTCGTTCACGATCCGCGCGACCAACCCCAACAGCGAGCCCATCCCGCTGCGATCGGTCCGCTACTCGGTGACGATCGACGGTGATACGGTCTTTGAGGGTGTTCGCTCGCCCGAGACGACGCTGCACAAGTACGACACTTCGGAGTTCTCGCTGCCCGCGGTCATCCCGGTGGGCTACCTGCGCGGCTCGATCGATTACGAGCTGCTGGGCAGCGTGCAGTACATCCCGCCCGGGCGTCTGTCCGAGGTGCTCTTCGACGCGGAGATCAAGGTGCCCGAGGCGCCGCTGGAGATCTCTGGCAACATCAACACGGGTGGCTGAGACCGATCCGGATCAGCCGACGGTGATGTAGTCGTGGTCGCGCTGGCTGGTGATGAGCTTTGCATCCGGGAGCAGCTGCTGGAGCGAGGCGACGAGGCGTGGCAGATAGCCGCGTTCGGTGTTGGTGTGCCCCGCGAGCAGGATGCTGATGCCGGTCTGTCGTGCGGCCAGGATGTGGTGGTGTGTCATCTCGCCGGTGATGAAGAGTTCGCAGCCCTGCTCGTAGGCGTTCTGCCAGAGCGATCCGCCCGAGCCGGGCACGACGCCGATGGTCTGGAACGCGTGTGATGGCGATTCGTGCTCTGGCGCGAGCGCGTAGCGGATTCGAGAGCGATCGAGGTGGTGCTTGAGGCGGTCGCTGATCTGGGTAATGGTGGCGGGTCGATCGAGCACGACGCGCCGCCCGGAACCGATGCGCCGGACGGGCTCGGGGATCAGCTCGACGATGTCGTAGGCGGGCGTCTCGTAGGGGTGGAACTCCCTGAGCGTTTCGATGACGATGGGCAGTGCGCGCTTGGAGCAGACCATCTCGATGCGGGTTTCGTCGACACGCTGCAGGGTGCCGACCTTTCCGATCGTGGGGTTGGCGCCCTCGTCGGGGAGGAAGGTGCCCTCGCCGGGCGTGTTGAAGGAGCAGAGCTTGTATCGCCCGATGCCGCCGGCACCAGCGGTGCCCAGCGCCGCCCTCAGCTGGTCTGCTTCTTCGACGGGCACGAAGGTGATGACCTTGACCTCGCGTTCACTGTCGCCGCCGATCGCGGGGATGAGTGCGCGGCAGTCGCCGTGAATGATGCCCTCGTGCGCCTCGCCCGCGTTGGCGCTGATGCCCTCGCAGAGCCAGTCGGTGATGCCGCCCTGCGCGGCGTCGAGGGAGGTGTGCGGGGTGTAGATGGCGATGCCCGCCTCGGCGCAGCCGCGGATGATGCGCTCGGTGTGGGTGCGGTCTGTCAGTGATTCGAGCGCAGAGAAGATGGGCGGGTGGTAGGCGACGATCGCGGCGGCTTTGGCCTCAATCGCCTCCTGCATGACCCGCTCGGTGAGGTCGATGGTGAGCAGGATGGGTCCCGAGATGGTCCGGGCCGGGTCGCCGAGTTGGAGCCCGACCTTGTCCCAGTCCTCTTTGAGACTGATGGGGGCGATGGACTCCATGGCGTTGACGAGATCCCGTACGATCATGGTCTGCTCCTCTCTGCGTGGCGCGCTGGCCATCGGTTGATTGTATGTACGAAGCAGGCGGAGCCGGAGTGCGTAGAGTGTGCGTGATGGGCGAAGAAATCGATCACATCTCGCTGCGGGCGCACGCCAAGCTGAACCTGGCGCTTGGCGTTGGGGCCCCCATCGACGCGCCGGGCGAGCCCACACACGGTTATCACCCCATCTGCTCGTATATGCACGCGATCGAGCTGTTCGACACGATCGAGATTGTGGGGGCGGTCGAGGGCACGCAGCCACGCTTCGATATCGCCTGGGCCGGCGGGGATGGCTCGACCCGACCCGTTGAGTGGCGGATCGAGCAAGACCTGATGTACAAGGCGTACATGGCGCTGCGCCAGCACACCGGGCGGAAGATGCCCTGCGGTATTACGGCACGCAAATCGATCCCCGCGGGCGGGGGGCTGGGTGGCGGCTCGAGCGATGCCGCGAGCGTGCTGATTGGACTGAATGCGCTGTTCGGGCTGGGCTTGGATGAAGCAGGGCTTGTCTCGATCGCGATGTCGATCGGATCGGACATTGCCTACTTTATTGATCCCGGGCACACCCCCCCACGCCCGGCGATCGTGTCGGGCTTCGGCGAGGGCATCGAGCGGGTGGGAAGCACGCACGCGGGGCGTGAGGTGACGCTGATCCTGCCGCCCTTTGGGTGCGCGACGGGCGAGGTGTACCGGGCATTCGATTCGCTGTGCGATCGGGCGCTGCCCGATGAGACGGCGGTGCGGATGATCGCCAGCTCGGGCGTGATCGAGGATGGGATGGTCTTTAACGACCTCTCTCGTGCTGCATGCCTCGTCAGCGGGTCGCTCGATGGGTTGCGATCAGCGCTCGAAGAGGCGATCGGGAAGCCGGTGCACATGAGCGGGAGCGGCTCAACACTGTTTGTTCTCGGACGCATCGAACATGCCCTTGTGCACGAAGTGGCGTCCGATTGTCGGGTGGTGCACACGCGATTGGTCTGAGCCGCGGTACACTTAAGTCCCAACCGTGACTGGAGAGACCATGAGTGACGACCGGATCGATCTGAACCCCAATGAGCCCCTCGATGAGCAACCAGATGATGGGCTGGGCGATGAGTTTGAAGACTCGGCGTTGGAGGATGATGATGGCGGGGTGTACGACGAGCAGCGCCTCGCGATCGGGATCGATCTGGGCGGCACGAACATCCAGGCCGGTGTGGTCAACGAGCAGGGTGAGGTGCTGGGGCGGGCCAAGATCCGGACCGAGGCTGACAAGGGCTTCGAGAAGGTGCTCGATCGGGTGGCGGCCGCGGCGCGAGAAGCGTGCGAAGACGCTGGCGTGAAGATGTCGATGATCCACACCGCGGGCATCGGTGTGCCTGGCCCGATCGACCCGGAGAAGGGGATCGTGGTCGAGGCGGTGAACCTGCGCTGGAACAATGCGCCGGTGGTGCTGGGGCTGTCGGATCGCATTGGGGTGCCGGTCTACGCGGACAACGATGTGAACATCGCGGTCTACGGCGAGTGGCGCGCGGGGATCGGCAGGAACCGCCCCAACCTGCTGGGTGTCTGGGTTGGGACGGGCGTGGGCGGCGGGCTGATCATCAACTCGCAGCTCCACCGCGGGGCGCACAACTCGGCCGGCGAGATGGGGCACATGATCATCCACCCCGGGGCGCACCTGGGTTCGCGCAGTGTGGAGCACAACTGTTCGCGCACCGCCATCGTGCATGAGCTTGTCAAGCTCATCAAGGCCAACCGGCACTCGATGCTGCCCAGCCTGGTTGATGGGAAGATGCACAAGATCAAGTCCAAGGTGCTCGCGTTGGCCTATGAGCAGGGCGACGACCTTGTGTGCACCGTGATCAACGACTCGGCGGACCTGCTGGGTATGGCCATCGCCAATATCGTGACGCTGCTGAGTCTGGACATGGTGATCCTGGGCGGCGGGCTGGTGGAGGCGATCGGCAAGCCGTATGTTGACATCGTGCGTGACGCGGTGCGCCGCGAGGCGTTCCCGGAATCGCTGCGCAAGATTCGTGTCGAGGCGAGTGTGCTCGAGGACGACGCGGGCATTGTGGGCGCGGGGCTGATGGCGCTCGAGGAGCACTGGAAATGATCCGCTCGCATGTATGACGACCAAGGCAGATGAAAAAACGCCCCGCGGATGCGGGGCGTTCTCTTGGTTTGTGGTGTGCCTCGAATCAGAACTCGAGGTTGATATCATCAAGCAGCTGGTCGGCGGCTTGATCGAGCTTGTCGTCGCTCAGGTAGGTGCCCGACTCGATCTCGGCGCGAACGCGGTTGATCAGGTCGGTGCGCTGCTCGGGTTCAGCTCGGAGCTGGCTCAGATACTTCGCTGCTCGCGAGAGCTCAACACGGTCAGAAGTACGAGCCCCACCACGGCCCCGTACTTCCTCAGCGCCGCTCAGGTTCACATTCGAGGGGTCTACGCTGACCCGACGAACACGAAGCCCCGACGATGAGTTGATTGAAGAGATGTCACTCATTCACTTGCCTCTTTTCTTGTGTCCTCTGCGTGCCCACCACCTGGACACCACTACATGTTGTTGATGAAACCACCGTTCCATCCATCCCTTGCTTCTGTATCGGAGCATAAAGCAGGAAGACTCAAAAATCGATGAAAATTGAGTTTCCACGACTAAGCAACTGCAGTGACTTGATTTACGGATAAGCAGAACACCATGAACACCACTCCGACCCGAACAGAGATCTGCGACATGAAGAAAACCACCGATCACAAGGGCGTTTTTTCTTTGTTCGGGTATCGCCCGAACATGGTCAGACCCGGGCTTGTGCCCGTTTTAGGGCTGTACGCCTCGATTCTGCTGGTTGGTTGCGGTGGCGATCAGGCGCGTGAACCGGATCGGAACGATTATTATACAGATCAGTCTAGTTCAGTGTTTTCGCCTGAGCCAATCACCGATCGACCCCCGCTCGATGACGATCAGCCGATCTGGGAGCAGGGCAACGCGACGACCACCACTTCGGGTGGGGAGAGCAGCAACCTGATCGGTGGGTGGAGCATTGTGCTGACCAAGATCGAGAGTGGCGACATGGCTCGTGCCCAGCAGTTGCTGCGGGTGATTCAGGAGGAGACCCGGCTCCGAGAGGCGTTTATCGATGAGCGGAGCGACGGGCTGGTGATCGCCTATGGAAACTTCCTCGGGCGTGATGCGGCCGAGAAGGAGCTCGTGCGTGTTCGGGGGACGGATATGCTGGGGACTAAGCCCTTCGAGAGCGCGATCGTGCGTCCGCCTTCTGGCGATGCGCTGATGGGCTCGAACCCGGCGTTCGATCTGCGAACGGTCAAGAAGCGGTACGGGAAGCAAGCCGTGTACACGCTGCAGGTCGGTGTGTACGGGCGGAACGACTACCAGACCCCCTCGCCTGAGGAGCTCAAGGCGTATCGGCAGGCGGCTGAGAAGGCGGTGCGGGACTTGCGGAGCCAGGGCGATACGGCGTTCTACTACCACTCACCTTCACGGAGCATGGTGACGGTTGGGGTGTTCGGGGAGAAGGACTTCGATTCGACGGTGTATCCCGCGTATCAGTCGCCGCGATTGAAGGCGACGCGTGAGAAGTTCCCCAACAACCTGCTCAACGGGCAGGGGATCAAGGAAACCCGTCGCACCGAGAGCGGGATCGACAAGCGGATGCAGTCGAGCCAGCTCGTGGCGATCCCCGAGAAGTAACTGCCGGGAACACAGGTTTAGTTGCTGCCCGATGGGTTGTTGATGCCCTGGACCCAGATTGGCTCGATATGGCTCACGAGCCAGTCGGCGTTGTCGGCATCTGCGCGTTGCCATTCGACGCGCCACCAGCTGAGCGATGGGAGCATGGAGCCCTCGGTGCGCACCCGGATCTGGGTGGCGGCGACCTGCGGGCCGTAGAGCCCGGCGTTGACCTTGCCGACCTCGGCGCTGGCAACGACGCCGGGGTTTCGGGTGATGGCGAGCTCGACGATGCGATCGGCGATTGTGGCAGAACCGAAGCGGGATTGGAGCACGCATCGATCGTCGAGCATGGCCCGCAGGGCCTGGGGGTCGCGGTCGGCGACGCTCTGGACAAGCTGGCGGGAGCGATCCTGAAGCAGCTCACGCTGGGTGACGACGCTGGCACCGGTGATAAAGACACCAACGGCGAGCAGCACAAGCACGCCAGCCACGGTGAAGCGGTGCTTGGCAGCACTGGGGATGGAGCGCAGAACATTGATGGCGATGATCCCGAGCACCGTGAGCGCGATCGCGGGCCAGAGCTGCTGTTCGAGGATCCAGTGCTCGAAGGCGGAGGGCTGGGGGAGCGGCGGCAGGCTGGGTTCGATGAGGTTCTGTTGCATCTCGCGGAGGGTATTCGCAGAAGTTGCGCGGCGGGTTGTGAGAACATGGAGCGAAAGGGGAAATTAGGCCGATAACTCGGGGAAGAACGCGCGATGCGTGCGCCGTATTGCGGCGGATGCGACAGGAACTGGCGCGTGGACGGGAGCCCGAATGAACCTCGATGAACTGCTCGCGATGACCCCCGGCGGCTCGCCCCGTGAAGATGACGGCGATGCGGCGTTGCTGGAGCGGAACCTGGCGGCGATGTCCAAGCGCAGCCCGCGTGAGGCGGAGCTGATCCGGCGGTGCGCCGCGCTCGTGGACATCGAGTTCGTTCAGACCGAGGAGGGGCTGAGCGCAACGATGGGCGGCGTGGCTTTGGCGTCGAAGCGGCGACCCGTGAGCGAGGGTGAGAAACTCGCCCGCTCGGTGGATCACGAAGAGATCGCGCTGGTCGGTGTTGAGGGGTTTGGGCTTGGGCGTCACTGCGCGGCATTGCTGACACACCTCGGGGAGCTTGGTGTGGTGGTGTGCTATGAGCCGGACACGGCGCTGCTTCGGCGCGTTTTGTCTCGGATCGATTACACGGCGCTGTTCAACACCGGGCGGTTCTATCTCGTGTGCGACCCGGACGACGCGGTGCGTTGCAACGAGGTCATGGCGGGCAACGAGGCGCTGGTGGGGCTTGGTGTGAAGCTGCTGTCACACCCGCCCAGCAAGCAGCGGCTGAGTGATACGAGCGATCGGTTCGGGCAGACACTGACGACGGCGCTGCGTGCGGCGCGCACGCATGTGGTGACGACGCTGGCCAACGCGCGGGTGAGCTTCCGCAACGCGATCATGAATCTCGATCACTACCTTCGCACGGCCGGGATCGCGGAGCTGCACAACGCGTGCGCGGGGCGAGCGGCGATTGTGGTCTCTGCGGGCCCGAGCCTGGAGAAGAACCTGCAGCTGCTGCAGGATCCGAACGTGCGTGAGCGGTTTGTGATCGTGGCGGTGCAGACGGTGCTGCGACCGATGCTGGCGATGGGGATCAGGCCGCACTTCGTGGCGGCGCTGGACTACCACGAGGTCTCGGGTCGGTTTTATGAGGGGCTCACGGCGGAGGATGTCGAGGGCGTGCGCCTGATCGCCGAGCCCAAGGCGAACCCGGTGATCCTCGCTGCGTTCCCGGGCGAGGTGGTGTGCCCGAGCGACGACACGCTCGATCGGTTGCTTGGCGAAGCGATGCACCGCGATCGCGGCGAGCTGCCCGCCGGCGCGACGGTGGCGCACCTGTGCTACAGCTTCGCGCGGTATCTGGGGTGCGACCCGGTCATCCTGATCGGGCAGGACCTGGGATTCAGCGACGGGCAGTACTACGCGAACGGCGCGGCCATCCACGATGTGTGGGGCAGCGAGCTCGGGGCACACCGCACGCTGGAGATGCTCGAGTGGGAGCGCGTGGCGCGGATGCGGGCGCACCTGCAGCGGCGGCAGGATGTCTTCGGCAACCCCATCTACAGCGACGAGCAGATGTGCTCGTACCTGGCGCAGTTCGAGCAGATGTTCAAGAACGACACGGCCCGCGGGCTGCGCGTGATCGACGCGACCGAGGGCGGCGTGCGCAAGCAGGGCGCTGAGATCATGACGCTGCGTGAGGTGATCGGTCGGTATGGAAAGGCCGGCGAGGTGCCCGATGGGCTCGGCCAGAAAAGCGATGAAGCGATCGAAGCGGAGGTGTTCGAGCGGCTCAACAGGCTCGCAACAGAATGCGCGACGATCGAGCATCGGAGCAGCGATTCGATCAGGACGCTTGAAGAGATGCTCAAGCACCAATCGGATCAGCGCCGTGTGGGGCAACTGATCGAGCGGGTCAACAAAGCCAAGAAAGAAGTGATGGGGCTGCGCGATGCGTTCAGTCTCATCGAGTCGGTGAATCAGGTCGCGGTGCTGCGTCGGCTCAAGCGGGACCGGGTCATCAAGCTCCGCAGCGAGCACGCGGACCCGATGGAACGCCAGCGGCTGCAGATCGAGCGGGACATCACAAATGTCGAGTGGACACGCGACGCGGCCAAGAGCGTAGGCGAGCAGCTCCGATCGCTGATTGAAATCCTGCGCGGGAATCAGGCGAAGATCACGAGCGATCAGCCGGATACACAACCTGATGCCTCGTTTGATGACGCGGTGAATGAGCGGGACCGGGTGCACGCGATGGTGCTGGTCGACCCGGAAACGGGCGGGCTCGGCACGCGGCGCACGCTGTCGGCCCGGCTGCTGCCGGAATCACTCGGCGGGCACAACACACTGCAGACGACACTCGCACGCCTCGACCGGTGCGAGCAGATCGATGGGATCACCATCGTGACCACGGACAGGCTGGGCGTGCGTGAGCTGCTTGGCTCGTTCACGACGCGGCATCCGATCGATATCGTGGAGATCGACGCGGGCGTGCTCCGCACGCATACCGCTCGTGTGGGCGCGGCGCGGATACGTTCGTCGACGAGCTGGCGCGGGTCTCTGGGGTACATGAGTGTCTTTGACGAGGCGGCCCACCCCGGGCTGCTGGCCCATGTGATGCAGCAGCGCGGCATCGATGCCTTCGCTGTGGTCGGCGCCGACTGGGCGATGATCGATCCGGTGCTGGTGGACCAGACGGTCGAGCGACTGCGCCGACAGAGCGGCGAGCGGCGCATCGCGTTCTCGCAGGCGTGCGTGGGCATCGGCACCATGGTCGTGGATAGCGGAGCGATGCGATCGCTGAGCGAATCGCTCATGAGCAACGGACGCCGGAACCACTTCGCGACGCTGGGCGCGCTGATCAGCTACCTCCCCACCGCGCCCCAGTCCGACCCAATCGTGCGGGGCGTGTGCGTGCAGATCCGCCCGGAGCTGCGTGACGCGGGCGTGCGGGCGATCGCGGATTCCTACGAACGGATCGGAGCGATGAGCAAGGCGTTTGCGTCGTTGCCCGATCCGATCGGCGCGGACGCCATCGCGTGTGTGCACGCCATGCGCGAGCACAGCCGGGCGCAATCGCCGAGCACGCTGGTGCTGGAGACCTGCACCGGGCGGCTCGTGGGCGGCGATTGGGGCATCTGGAAGCGGCGCTCGCGAGAGGCGGTCGAACGCACACCCATCGAGCTGCGGACGGCCCACAAGCTCATGCGTGAGTTTGCCTCGCTGCGTGAGGACGGGTGTTTGCTTTTCGATGGCGTGGGCGACCCGCTGATGCACCCGGGCGCGATCGATCTGGTGACGCTCGCTAAGGAGGACGGCCTCGCGTGCGTCGAACTGCGAACCGATCTGGTGCGTGAGGGGATCGGTGTGGAGAAGATCCTTGATTCGGGCCTGGATGTGCTGAGCGTGGATGTGATCGGCGATCATCGCGAGGCGTACCTTCGGCTTGCGGGGATCGATGCCTACGACACGATCTGTGATCGGTTGCAGGCGGTGTACGACGCGATCGGCGAGCATCCGATGTGGCTGGCCGCTCACTTGGTGCGGTGCGAGCAGACGCTGGATCAGGTCGAGTCGTTCTATGACAAGTGGCTGATGCTGACGGGCTGCGCCGTGATCGACCCGGTGCCGGGCATGGCGATCGGGCAGCGGATCACGCCGCTGCGTGTACCGGGTTGGCGGCAGTCGCAGCTGGCGCGGGAAATCATGCGGGTCCGTTGCGATGGCGTGGTGATTGATGAGCACGGCAAGCCGCTCACGGCCCAAGGCTCGATCATCAACGCGTTCGAGGACGGCGTGGAGCGGGCGTATCAGCGCGGCCGCAGCTCGCAGCGTGTTGGCGAGCTGGAGTTCAAGCTTGGCGCGAAGGAACCCGCGGCGTGAGCGAAACAAGCGGAGCCATCGCGATCGTGCTCGCCCGGGGCGGGAGCAAGGGTCTGCCCGGCAAGAACACGGCCGATGTGGCGGGCAAGGCGTGCATCGCGTGGACGCTTGAGCAGGCGTTGAACACGGGATCGGTCGGGCGCGTGGTCGTGAGTAGCGACGATGCGTGTGTGTTGGAGATCGCGCGAGAGCACGGTTGCGAGGTAATCGAGCGTCCGGTCGAGCTGGCCCATGACACCGCGACGATCGACGACGCGGCCCGGCATGCGTACGAGGCCGTCGGTGCGCCGGATGTTCCGATTGTGATCTTGTACGCCAATGTTCCGGTGCGCCCGGAGTCGCTGATCGACGATGCGGTGCGGGTGTTGGCTGAGACCGGCTGCGACAGCGTGCAGAGCTACGCGCGGGTGGGCAAGCATCACCCGTGGTGGACGGTGCGGGTCGGTGATGACGGGCAGGTGCGTCCCTGGGAGGGGGAGGTTTTGTACCACAACTGTTTCAGGCGGCAGGACCTGCCCCCGGCGATGGTGCCGGACGGGGGTGTGATTGCGTTGACGCCGACTGCGTTGATGCGCCGGATTGGTGCTCCGGAGGGGCCTCATGGTTTCTTGGGGAACGACCGGCGAGGTGTGATCACTGAAGAGGGTGATGTGATTGATATCGATTCGCGGATTGATCTGCTGGTGGCGGATGCTGTTCTGAGAAAGACAGAAGAAGGGACCACAGAGCACACTGAGCACACAGAGAGGAAGTCAGAGAAGAAGGTTTGGGTGGGGAGAGAAGCGGACTTGACCCATGCGATCATTGGGTGTGCGATGCGGGTGCATCGGGAGCTTGGGCCTGGGCTCTTGGAGTCCGTGTATGAGCTGTGTTTATTGGATGAGTTGAGTAGAGAGGGGTTCGAGGTTCGGAACCAGGTGCCCTGTGATGTCTCGTATCATGGGAGAACGATTGGATCCGGCTTGCGAATGGATCTGGTTGTCGAAGATCGGGTTGTTCTGGAGATCAAGTCTGTCGAGGGGCTCAAGCGTGTTCACTTCGCACAACTGATGAGCTATCTCAAGCTCAGCGGAAAACGATTGGGGCTCCTCATGAACTTCAACGAGCACACAATGATGGCGGGGATCAAACGCATCTCACTCTGAACCATCTCTCCCTCTGACTTGATTCTCTGTGTGCTCTGTGTGCTCTGTGGTAAAACTCTTCATGCAAATCGGCAACCGACAAATCGGCCTCGACCACCCGCCATACATCATCGCGGAGATCGGGGTGAACCATGACGGGGAGGTCGAGCGGGCGTTGTCGCTGACCGATGCGGCGGCCGAGGCGGGCGCGGACGCTGTGAAGCTGCAGTTCTTCGAGACCGATCGCCTGATGAGCAAGGCGGCGAAGCTGGCCGCGTATCAGAAGAACGCGGGGGAGACGGACCCGATCGCGATGCTGCGGAGATTGGAACTCACGATCGACGAGATGGCGAGGGTGGTTGATCGGGCGCACGAGCGGGGGATTCATGCGATCGTGACGGTGTTTTCGACTGAGCTCGTTGAGGCCGCAGAGACGCTGGCGTGGGATGCGTACAAGACGGCGAGCCCGGACATCGTGAATAGGCCGTTGCTTGAAGCGCTGGCGAAGACGGGCAAGCCGATGATCGTGAGCACTGGGGCGAGCACGCTCGATGAGGTGGTGCGTGCGGTGGATTGGCTCGATGATGTGCGGGATCGGTTGGCGGTATTGCAATGCGTGAGCAGTTATCCGGCGCCAGAGATGGGCAAAGGTGGTATCTATGCCATCGCAAACGCAACAGAGTTACCAACGGGTTACAGTGATCACAGTCAGACAATCAGTGGCGCTGCTGCAGTAGCATACGGGGCATGTATTTTAGAAAAGCATGTCACATATGACCGGAAGGCGGTTGGTCCTGACCATAAGGCATCGCTCTGGGAAGCTCAGCTTGGTTCGTACGTGCGTTGTGCAAATGAATCAGTCTCAGATCGTGATATCGTCTTGGACATGTACAAGTCACGTGCTCAAACGGATTCATCTCCACTAGGAACGCTGAAGAACTACCTTCTCACGACGGAGTTTAAGACCAAGCGTGAAGCAAGTTTGGCATACGGCTGCGATAAGAACCCGATCGAAAAGCGAGTACTCGACTGCGAGCGTGATGTCCGTGAGGTCTCCCGCCAGTCCGTTGTGACCACTCGTGAAATTGCACCCGGCGAGACCATCACGCGTGAGATGCTCACGATTAAGCGCCCCGGGACGGGGATCCTGGCGTATCGTCTCGATGAGGTCGTCGGCAAGGTCGCGAAGCGCGCGATCGACAACGATGTACCGATCGTCGAGGAGGATCTGGCGTGAACGAAGCAGGGCAGCACAAGGTCATGGTTGTGACGGGCACCCGTGCCGAGTTCGGGCTGCTCAAGCCGGTGATGCACGCGATCCATGCGCACCCGGCGCTGGAGCTCTATGTCGTTGCGGCGGGTTCGCACCTGGTGCAGCCGGCGGTGACTTTCCGCGAGGTCAAGGCCGAGTTTGCGATCGCGGACTCGATCCCGATGCAGACTGCCGGTAAGGTCGGGCGGCTGCACGATGTGGAAGCGCTGGGCAAGGGCATCGCACGGTTCGGGCGCAGCTACGAGATGAACCAGCCCGACATGGTCGTGGTGCTGGGCGATCGGATCGAGGCGTTCGCGGCCGCGTCGGCGGCCAGTGTCGGCGGCTGCCTGCTGGCGCACATCCACGGCGGCGACCGGGCCGAGGGCGTCGCGGACGAGGCCATGCGCCACGCGATCACCAAGCTGGCGCATGTGCACTTCCCCGCGACCAACTCCAGCGCCAAGCGGATCGTGAAGATGGGTGAGCAGGCGTCGCAGGTGTTCGTGGTGGGCTCGCCGGCGATCGATGGGATCGATGCGATCAACCCGCTGGGCGACGGGGCGTATACCGAGCTTGGCTCGCCGGATGTGGTGGTGCTGATGCACCCGATCGGGCGGGAGGATGAGCAGGAAGAAGCCGCGATGCGGACGGTCTTGGATGCGGTGAGTGATCGGCGCGTGCTGGTGCTGCACCCGAACCTCGACCCGGGGCGGCGCGGGATCATGAACGCGATCGAATCGGCGCCGATCGATGTGCAGGTCAGGGCGGGGATGCCGCGCGATCAGTTCGTGGGGCTGCTCAAGCGCGTCGGGAGCGAGGGCGGGGCGCTGGTCGGCAACTCGTCGGCCGGGCTGATCGAGGCGGCGGCGATCGGGTGCCCGAGCGTGGACATCGGCGATCGCCAGGCGGGGCGAGAGCGGTGCGACGGCTGGACGGCCCATGCGAACGAATCGGCCGAGTCGATCCGCTCGGCGCTCAAGATCGTCTGCGACCCGGGCACGGCGTGCTCATCGCATCCGTACGGCGATGGGAACAGTGGGCCGATGATCGCCCGCCACATCGCCGAGGTGCTGGGCACGGCCGATGCCTCGAGGCTGCTGCGTAAGCGATGCGCCTATTGAGTGAAGTACGGATCAGGAAGGTCCGACCCGGTTATTGGGGACAGGGCTGCTGCGTGTGGTCGCATGCGTCCGAAGTTGCCTGGATTGAGGCGACATGACGAAAGTTGGGTCCGATTTTGGTCGATGAGCGTGCGTACGCCAGAGACACCCATTGCATCGGAGCCGACACTATGTCAGTGACCCAGGAACAGCGTGAACAGGCCGTCGCCAGCGCCCTCAAGGAGATCTCGCACATCGCGACACTCCCCGAGGTGACGCTTCGCATCATCGAGCTGGTCGAGGAGCCGAGCAGTACGGCCCAGGACCTGCACGAGGTCATCAGCAACGACCCCGCGTTGTGCTCACGCATCCTTAAGGTTGTGAACTCATCGTTCTATGGGCTGCCGGGTCAGATCGCGTCGATCAACCGCGCGATCGTGATGCTGGGTCTCAACGCCGTCAAGAACATCGCCATCGCGGCATCGCTCGCCAAGCTGTTCCGCGGCGGCGAGCTGACCCCGTTCTTCAGTGCCAAGGAGCTCTGGGACCACAGCAACGCGGTGGCCATCACCTGCAAGCTGCTCAGCGATCGCCTGGGTATGGGCCTTGGTGACGAGGCGTACCTCGCGGGCCTGATCCACGACATCGGCATCATGGTCGAGATGCAGTACGACCGCTCGTCGCTGATCGACGCGCTTGATCGCTGCAACGCCGACATGAACGGCAAGCCGAGCGTGTCGCTGATCGATACAGAAGAAGAGGTCTTCGGCGCCAACCACATGGACTTCGGTAAGGGCCTTTGCGAGAAGTGGAAGTTCCCCACCCCGTTCAAGGCGGCCGCGGGTTACCACCACAAGCCGACCGAGGCACCCAGCGATACACGCAAGATCGTGTATGTGGTGCACGCGGCCGACAAGATCGCATCGATGCTTGATGGGGGTTTCAAGCTCGATAATCCGAACAACGAGATCCAGCAGGAGGTGCTCGAGGAGCTCAAGCTGACCCAGGAGATCGTTGACGAGATCAGCGCCAAGCTGGTTGAAGTGCTCAACGACCCCGACCAGGCGACCTGATACACACGGCGGTTCGCCGGGCGATCGGAGAGAAGGACAGTCGGCTGCCGATCCGGTGGCCGACTGTTTGTTTTTGGATTGATCAGTCGCTGACCCGATCGCGCCAGAACGAGAGCCGGGCGGTGTTGGTCAGATCGAAGCTCAGCGGTGTGACGGTGATCTTGCGTTCGAAGAGCTCGTGGACATCGGTGCCATCGTCGGTGCCGCGAAAGTCCAGCCCGTGGGCGGTGGACCAGTAGTAGTCCTCACCCTTGGGCGATGTGCGGCGTTCGTACTGATCGACGAGCGCGTGGGTGTTCATGGGGCACACCTCGATGGGCGTGTCGTCGTTGAGATACTCGGTGGCGGGGATGTTGATCGAGATGATCTCGTGCTGATCCGGCAGCCCGCCCCTGATCAGTGTGTCGATGGCCCGTCGTGCGTGCGATGCCCCGAGGTCGAAGTCTGGGCGCTGGGCGTCGAGGTGCAGCGAGACGGCGATGGCGGGCACGCCGAGGAACGCGGCCTCGATGGCGGCGGCGACGGTGCCCGAGTAGATGACATTGATGCCGCAGTTGGCGCCCGCGTTCATGCCCGAGATCACCAGGTCCGGGCGTGTGCCCTTGCCGTACCGCTGCGGCCACAGGTTGGTCAGGGCGAGCTTGACGCAGTCGGCGGGGCGTCCGTCGACGGCCATCGCGTCCTCGCCCTGCATGGGCACGGGCCTGGTCATCAGCGGCGAGTGGAAGGTGATGCCGTGCGAAGTTGCGGACTGAACCGTCATGGGCGCGACGGTATAGACCTCTCCCAGCGCTTCGGGGTGCTGCGCCGAGCCCACGAGCTGGCGGTGCATCGCCTCGATGCCGGGGGCGTGGATGCCGTCGTCATTGGTGAGCAGGATACGCATGCCCTGAGCGTAGGTCGGCGGGCACGCGAACGGGCATCAGGATACGTTTTCGGTCTTCGATCCGCCGTGCGGTCTGGCGCGCCCTTCCTCGATGCCCCGCTTGAGCTCGTCGAGGCGGTGCTCGTAGGGGGCGTACTTCTTGACCGAGCTGGTGTAGATCTTCTTGCGGACCTGATCGCGCGAGGCGGTGTTGACGGTGCGCTTGGACTTGTGGAACTCGAGGATATCCTCGGTCCACTCGCGCCCGAGGAACTCCATGACGCGCTTGGACTGGCCCTCGGGGTCGTCCACGAGTTCCTCGTATTGCAGATCGATCATGTCGACCTCGGGGATGTCGTGCCATGCCTGACAGGTGCGTTCGTAGTCGGCGAAGTATCGACCCAGCCAGTAGAGATTATGGGTCTGCGGGTGCGGGCGGGCGAAGGCCTGGGTGAAGTTGGAGAGGCAGCAGTCCAACGGGTCGCGGACGCAGTGGATGATCTTGCAGCCCGGGAACAGGTGCGCGATCAGCGGCACATAGGCGTAGTTGTAGGGCTGCTTGTCGGTGACGGCGAAGTGGCGGTGGACTTCGTTGTAGCCCTCCATCGCCTGGCGTGACATCTGGTTGATCTGGCGCTGGGTGTAGAGCGATCGGTCCAGCGGGTAGCGCTGGGCGTGCTTCATCGTCATGACCTCGGCCTTGGGGATAGACCGGCTGACGCAGTTCATTTCGCCCCCGGGCACGATCTCCTTGACCTGCGCGAGCATCTGCTCGGTGAGCGAGGTGCCCGATCGCATCATGCCCACGATGAAGATCAGGCGCGAGCCGTCGACACCCTTGGCGTTGGAAAAGGGGATTTCCTGGTCGGTCCGCCAGCAGTTGATGAGCTTGTCTACCCGCTTGGAGTGTTCGTCGGGGTCCCACTCGTACACATCGACTTCTTTGCAGCTCTTGTACGCGTCGAAGGCGTTGTCGTGCTGATCGAGGTGGTTGTAGAGCCGCCCGAGCTGGAAGAAGCCGGCTTTTTTGAAGGGGGTTTCGTTGGAATCGCGGATGCAGCGCTCGATCTTATCGATGGCCTCCTGCGCTTCAACCAGCTTGGGTGCGAAGCGGGCGCCGGAGATGGCAATGGCCAGCTCGCGGCTGGGGTCGAGGGTCATGCCCTTGCTGAGTTCCTCGAGGGCCTGGAATGCCTTGAATGCCTCGGGCTCGCGTCCCAGATCGGTAAGCGTCGACGCCTTGTGGCGAAGGGCGTAGAAATGATCGGGCTTCATGTAGAGCACGCGCTCGAACTCGATGAGCGCCTGATCGAGCTCGCCACCCTTGTGAAGGGCAGCGCCGTACTGGTGACGCAGCTCGAAATCGTTTGGTTGGAGCTTGACCGCTCGTGCGAAGGCCGCGATGGCCTCGGGGTGGCGTCCCAGCGACGCGTGGGCTCGCCCAGTGATGACATGGACATTCACATCGGTCGGGAATCGCTTCTCAACCTCGGCCAGCTTGGTGAGCGCTTGTGACGCGAAGCCCTGATCGATTGCCTCGATGAGCTTGCGGTACAGCTGGGCACGCTTTCGCTGCTGCTGGGGCGAGATCCCGGTGCCTCCGGGGGTTTTGGCACTTCGCTTTGGATTGGGTGACGCCATGCTGCAACTCTATCGTCGATACCGCCCCCGGGGTTTGTTGGGATGCCAGAGATCGCCCGGGGGCAGGGCGTTTCTTCTGATCACTCGGTTATCGCACCTGCGGGCAGGGCGCGTTCAGCCGCCGTGTGGGCGGGCGCGTCCCTCCTCGATGCCGCGCTTGAGCTCGTCGAGGCGGTGCTCGAAGAGTGCGTACTTGGCGATGGAGCTGGTATAGAGCTTTTTCTTAACCTGGTCGCGCGAGGCGGTCATGACGGTTCGCTCTGATTTGTGGAACTGGAGGATATCGTCGTTCCACTCGTGCCCGATGAAGCCCAGCACGCGGCGCATGTGGGTCTCGGGATCCTGCACCAGCTCCTCATAGGAGAGATCGATCATCTCGACCTCGGGCAGCTCGTGCCAGGCGCGCATCACCCGCTCGTAGTCGGCGTAATAGCGGCCGAGCCAGTACAGGTCGTGCGTCTGCATGTGCAGCTGTGTGAAGGCGGTCGTGAAGTTTGAGAAGCAGCAGTCCATCGCGTCACGGGTACAGTGGATGATCTTGGCTCCGGGCAGCATGTGGGCGATCATGGGCGCCAGCGCGTAGTTGTAGGGCTGCTTGTCGGTGACCGCGAGGCGCTTGCTCACCTTGTTGTAGGCCTTCATCGCGTTCTTGGACATCGCGTCGATGATGGCCTGGCTGTAGAGCGTGTGGTCGATGGGCAGGCGCGTGGCGTGGCGGAGCGTGACACGCTCAGAGCGTGGGATCTCGCTATCGATCACCGTCATCTCGCCGCCGGGCTCGATGCTCTTGAGCTGCCCGAGCATCTGCTCGGTGAGCGAGGTGCCCGAGCGGGGCATGCCGACGATGAAGATCAGGCGTGAGCCGTCGATGTTCTTGGCCTGTGAGAACGGGATCTGGTTGTCGCGCCAACACTCGATCAGGTTGTCGATGCGTCGGCTGTACTCGTCGCAGTCCCAGTGGTCTTTGTCGACAGCCTTGCCCTTGACATACCACTCGAAAGCGTCGTCGTACCGCTTGAGGTGCTTGTGCAGGCGCCCGAGCTGAATGCTGCCGGCCCGGATGAGCTCGCGATCGCCGGTGTGCTCGATGCGGGCCTCAAGAGTCTCGATGCTTTCCTCGGCGTCGGTCCGATCGGGCGCGAAGCTCGCGCCGGTGATGGCGAGCGAGTTGAGCTGCTCGGGATCGAGCTGGGCATCCTTGAACTGCTCACACAGCTTGGTGTAAGCCTCGAAAGCATCATCCTTGCGGCCCAGCGAATCGAGCGTCGAGGTGCGGTGGCGCAGGGCGTAAAAATGATTGGGAAGATCCTTGAGCACGCGTTCGAAGCGGTCCAGCGCGTGATCGAGGTGCCCGGCACTCTCAAGGGCGATGCCGTACTGGAAGTTGATGTCCGGCTCGGTGGGCATCAGTGTGATGGCTTTTTTGTAGTAGACCAGCGATTCGGGCATGTTGCGGATGGCCATATAGCCGCGCCCGAGAAGGACCAGGACATTGACATTCTTGGGGAAACGCTCGTGCAGCTCGTGGAGCTTGGGCATGGCCTGCATGGCGACGACGAGGCTGCCGCTGTTCACCGCGTCGTGCAGTTGCTTGAGCAGCTGTACGAACTTCTGCATCTGGGCCGGGTTCTGTGGCTGGCTCAGATCGGGCTTGGATTGGCGCTTTGGCTTCGCTGGGGGCATGCAGAGACTGTATCGTCCGATTCCGCTCCGGTGTTCGCGCAAAGGACGCGGTTTCGCCCCTCAAACAGAGGGGTTTCGGGCGAGAATCAGCGGGTGTTGGTGGGGTTGACCAGCAGGTTATCACGCCCCGGGATGATCAGGTCCGCGATCTCGATGGCTTCCTTGAAGCTCTCCATTGCCTGCTTGCGATCGGCACAGCCCGGCAGCACCTTGCCTTGTTCGAGGTGCTCGCTGGTGGCGATGGCGTCGCCGCAGACCAGCACGGTGTCGATGGAGCGCTTGAGCAGCAGCCCGCACGAGCCGGGGCTGTAGCCCGGGAGGGGGAAGAGGTCGATGTCGTCGCTCAGGGCGTCCGGGGAGGCCTGGGTGCGGGCGAGGATCGCGATGTCGCGCTGCAGGACCTCAAGCGTGACGAGCTGGTCCTCGTGGAAGTCCTCGCCGGCCTGCTTGGCGAGCTCCTGACTCTCGGCAAGGCGGGCGAGCGACTGGGCGATGGGCACCCCCACCGCCTCGCGTTCACGCTCGCTGATCAGCCAGTCGGCGTGCGGGAAGAGCTCGATGCCGCGCCGGGCCTCAGGGTGGAAGCTGGTCAGGTAGACATGGGTGACCCGCTCGGGCGTGAGCCCCGATCGCTCGTGCAGACGGGCCTTGAGCGCCGGGGCTGGCAGCCCCGGGTCCACGATGATGGTCATGTCGCCCGACTCGATGAGCGTTGTGGTCGCGTGCCCGGTGCGCACGGGCTGACGCTCGTCCCACAGCGGATGGGCGCTGAGCGTGCCGATGGAGATAATGCGGAAATCGAGGGCGCTGGGCATGCTCAAGCGTATGCCCCCGGCGTCGATCTGGTTACTTCGTTTCGCCGATGATCATGGCC
>JAGQON010000033.1 GCA_020427395.1 Phycisphaerales bacterium | reverse complement strand
GGTTTGGTCCGCTCAAAGGTTCCCTTTGCCATTGTTCTTACCTCATGTGGTTTGGTGCTGAACCGCAAGGCCCAGCCGCATCCCGTGTTGCCCGACGCGATCATTGCGCTGGGCGTGCACCCTGTTTGAGCGGGCGCTATGACTGACCAATGCCGATCTGTCCACAGTCGGCGTCCGTTTTGTACACACTACCGGCACCATGTTTTGTTCAGGGGCAGAACCGCGCCTGAACAGGACTGGGGTCGGTAGAAAGCCGCTGGAGAGATTTGAACTCTCGACCTCACCCTTACCAAGGGTGCGCTCTACCACTGAGCTACAGCGGCGGCGTTCTCCGACCGGGTTCTGCTGATGGATCCGATCGGTTCAGCAACCCGCTGACCTGATCAAAACCGCATCACCCGGCGTAAAAACCGCCCGGCTTGTCGACCGAGCGGGAAGGAATCATACCCCCGAGCGCAGGCCGGTCAACCAATTGCAGCGGCGGGGTTTGCAATGCGGCAACTTTCTTTTTCCACCCCATGCCCAACCCGACTGACGATCCGGGCCCGAGACGCCGATGGCGCTGCGGGTGCAGGCGCAGATCGTCTGAAAATCACTCGATCCTGACGTCTTCTTCGCGTATCTTGGGCGCACCAGCAGGTCCACAAAGGAGCCCCCAGCATGCCCCGGTTTGATCAGTCTTTGTTCGTGCTTTCTCCCCGCTCGCTCGCCTGCCTCGGGGTATCCACGCTCTCGCTCCTGTCGGGCAGTGCCGATGCCACTTGGTCAATCCTGATCGCGGACATGAAGACTGGGGAGATTGTGATCGGGTCAGCGACTTGTGTTGAGCTGATCAACCTTCAGCAGGAGACCCCGGTGCTGATCAGCGGCGTCGGGGCGGTGACGGCCCAGTCGGCCGTGGATACCAGCGGGATGAATCGCCAACTGATTCGAGATCGCCTGCTTCAGGGCGTGCCGCTGGAGATGGTCCTGGAAGAGCTGTCGATGACCGATTCGGGGCACAACAACCGTCAGTACGGCATGATCACCGCCTCGGGACAGACGCTGACCTATTCGGGCATCCAGAACGCCGCGTGGGCGGGCGGGCAGACGGGGCGGATCGAGCGTGGAGTCCCCGGGCCTCAGGACGACATCGTGTACGCGGTGCAGGGGAACATTCTTTCGGGGAGCAATGTGGTGCAGGCGGCCGTGGACGCGATCGTGGCCAGCGGCGGCGACCTGCCGCAGATGCTGATGGAGGGCATGCAGGCCGCGAAGTCAGCCGGCGGCGACGGGCGGTGCTCGTGCAGCAATGCGGACCCGACCGGGTGCGGCTCCCCCCCACCGGCCCCGTTCAAAAGCGCGGATGTGGGCTACATGCTGGGCACCCGTGTGGGTGACATCGACGCGGCCCGGGCGATTTACCCGATCGACGGCTTCGTGGGCGATGTGGCCACGATGGACCTCGATGGCGATGGTTTTGAAGAGGTGATCGTGGGTAATCGAGATACGAACGAGCTCTCGATCTTCAAGAACGCCGGGCTGCCCGGCAACCCGCTTTCGGTGTTGCAGATCTGGCAGACCGTGAGTGCGCCGGCAAGCGGAGTCGTCTCGATGGGGGTGGGCGACTTTGATAACGACGGGCAGCCGGAGCTGGCGGTGGCGGTGGCGAACCCGCCGAAGCTGTTGATCTATGAGCAGGACGGTAAGGGCGGGCTGGACATTGCCCCGGGCTCGTTTGATCTGCCCGGGACGCCTACGGACATCGCTGTCGGGGACATGGTGCTGCCCGGCGACGACATCGCGGTGTCGATCGCGGACACGCAGAGCGTGCGGTTCTATGGGCTTGAGGACGCGGCATACCAGTTCTGGGGGAGCCTTGATCTGGGATTCGCGCCCAGCTCGATCGCGATCGCTGAGTTTGTTGGCGGTGGTGCGCCGGACCTGGTCGTGACTGACGCTGGCTCGAACCTCGTGAATCTATATGAGCACGGCGGCGAGCTCGGGTTTGAGCTGCCGGTGAGCATCACGACGCTCGCCGGGCCGATCGGTGTGCAGGGCGCGGATATGGACAACGACGGCGACAACGAGATCGTGGTGCTGACCGGGGCCGGTCGCGCGATCCAGGTTATCAGCGACGACAACGGCAGCTGGAGCCAGTGGGCCTCGATCCCGATCGGCGGGACCGGCATCGGCATGGGCATCGGCGATATGAACGGCGATGGGTTCCCCGATGTGGTGTCGAGCGTGGCGGCGACCAACAGGAACCTGCGGCTGTGGATCAGCGATGGGCAGGGCGGGTTCACGCAGCAGAGCCGCACACGGGCGGGCTTCACGGCCAGCGCCATCCGTTTGGCGGACATGAACAATAACGGCGATCTGGACATCGTCGTTGGCAACGGCGATGCCGAGGGGCTCTCGGTGCTCGACAATCCTCGCGGCGGCGAGCTGCCCCAGCCGGGCCGCTTCGCCGAAGGGACTTATTTCATGTCGCTGAATGTTCCCAACCAGCGCCGCTCGGACCCGGACCCGGTGGACCAGCTCCAGACGCTGTACAACGACTGGCTGCTGACGCGCGAGGGTCGGGTGGACGCGGTGCGTTCGACGGTCAGTGGGCGGAGCGTGATCCGCACGGGGCTGGGCTCGACGCTGACGATCGAGCTGCGCGATCTGCGCGGCGACCTGGTGGGCATATCCGACCCGGCGATGGTTGAGGTGGAACCTGACAACGGGCTCATTACGCTTGGAGCACCCGTGCTTGTTGAGCCGGGCGTCTTTGAGCTGCAGGTCACGGCCGGCGCAACGCATGGACGCTCGGGTATCGAGGTGCTCGCGGGTGAAGAGGGCGACCGGGTGGCGCTGATGCCCCGGTTTGAAGTCTCGGTGAGCACCAACATCGCGGACTTTAACGCGGACGGGAACTGCAGTTTTTACGATGTGTCGGCCTTTATCGCGGCCTATCTGGTTGAGAGCCCGGACGCCGATTTCACCGGTGAGGGGTTGTGGAACTTCCACGACATCTCGCTCTTCATCTCGGAATACAACGCCTGCACGGGCGGCTGAACCGAACCTTCTTCGTGGCTCACCGGTAGTATGCTAACATACTGGCGGGACAAATCACCACGAGGGAGTACACATGAAGACCGCTCTGAAAATCATCGCCGTGCTCGCGATCCTGCTGATCGTGGGCGTTGTCGGCATTGTTTGGTTCGTGCTGGGCAGTGCCGACAAGATCGCCAAGCATGCCATCGAGCGAGGTGGCACCTATGCGATGCAGGTCGAGACCACTGTGAGTACTGTCGATGTCAACCTCTTCGGCGGCACCGCCACCATGAGCGGGCTGAACATCGCCAACCCCAACGGCTTCGACACGGACCACTTCCTTCAGTTGGGCGAATCGTCGGCCAGCATGAACATCGAGTCGATCAATACCGACACGATCGTGATGCCCGAGATCCGACTCAATGGAATCGATGTCATCCTCGACAAGGGCGGTAACCCGTCGAACTACAACACCATCCTCAACTCCCTCAAGCGGTTTGAGAGCGGTGAATCGAAATCCGCTGATCCGGCCAAACCCGGCAAGAAGCTGGTGATTGAACGCCTGCTGCTCGAGGACATCAACATCCATGTCGCCAACATGCCAGGCGTGTCGTTCGCGGTGGGTGATGTCGCGGTGAACATCCCCGAGATCGAGCTGCGCGATATCGGCAAGGAGCAGTCGATGACCACGGCCGAGGTGATCAACCTCGTGGTCAAGACGGTGCTGGCGGCCGCGGTCGAGGCGGGCGGCGGGATCATCCCGGGCGATGTGCTTGGCGAGTTGGGCAACGGGCTGGCCGGGCTTGAGTCGCTTAGCGACATGGGCATCGAAGCAATCAGCGACCTGAAGCTCGACGAGGCGTTGGGCGGTGTTCAGGAAGAGATCAACAAGGCGGCCGAGGATGTCCAGAAGAAGGTGGACGACGCCGCCAAGGACATCGAGAACAAGATCGATGACGCCACCAACGAGCTCAAGAACATCTTCGGGAACAAGAAGAAGGACGACGAGCCCTGATCGAGCAGCCCATCCCGGCAAACCAAACCCCGCCTTGTGCGGGGTTTTTCATTCGAATCTGGTGCGAATTGAGGGCGGTGATCTTGTGTATTCGTGCAACAATGCGGCTTTGGGCGTCGTATCTGCTTGTGACGGGTATCGTTCCGTCAGGGCGAGGGTTCTCCTCGCCCAGCAAACGGACAGGAATCGGGCGTGCCGAACGGTGTGCGGCGTGAGATGCACACTTATCGGACGAAAAGCGGGTGCGATCGCATCGCGTCGGTGGCTCAGGGCACTCGGCGGGTCGCGGTTGATGCCTGCTTGCTGGTTCTCACGAGCGAATCTCGTGGGATGGGCCGAGGAATGTGATCGGCGTGCGTGTGGCACGCGAAAGAATGATGGGTGCCGGGCATGGCCCGGCGAGCTCGGGAGCAAGACGGCATGGCACATCGACGCCGGGTGGGTATGGCGAGCGCACTTCTGCTGGTACTGGCCAGCGGGCTGGCGCACGCGCAAGTTGGGATCGAGTCCGCCAGTCCCTTTGGGGATGGCGGGGCTCGGGTCGAGGTCGGCCAGACCGTGATGCTCAGCGCGGGTCAGCAGCGGGTGCTGCGGGACGCGTTTGCGTGGTCGGTGCGGGACGCGGGGATCGTTGGCTCAGCCCTATCGCCTCGGGTGACCTTTGTGCCCATCGCGGGCAACAAGGAGCGGACGAGCTACCTCAATGTCAAGCTCAAGGACCGGTCGGAGATGATCGGGCTGGTGGCCCAGAGCACGCCCGACCTCCAGACGGCCCCCGCCGATGCGCGGAGTGCCAGCGCTGATGCGAGCTTCGCGAACCTGATCGCGCAGGTCGAGCAGCGGATGCAAGGCGCCCGCGATCGCCTGATGCCATCGCTGCGTCAGGGTTACCGCGATGTCGATTCATACTCGGTGCGCGTTCCCGATGGGATCAGCGCTGAGATTGTCGCCGAGGCGCTGATGCGCACCGGTGACTACGAGTATGTTTCGATGGACTGGCTGTGCTACCCGCTTGACACGACGCCCAACGACCCGCTGCTCAGTCAGCAGTGGTACCACACCGCCAGCCGCATCAATACCCCGGGCGCGTGGGATGTGACGCAGGGCAGCTCGTCGACGATCATCGGCGTGGTGGATTCGGGCGTGGACCTGGATCACCCGGACCTGCAGGCAGCGATGGTGCCCGGGTACAACTCGGTCGACAACCTGGCGCAGGTGGATGGCGGCAATGTGAACGACGACCTGGTCGGGCACGGCTCGCTGGTTGCTGGTTCTGCGGCCGCGATCGGCAACAACAACACCGGCGTGAGCGGCGTGGGCTGGAACTTCGGCATTATGCCCATCCGTGTCTCCAACAATGCCTCGGGTACGGCGCTGCTCAGCGAGATCCTTGAGGGTGCGCGATGGGCGTCGGACAACGGGGCGTACAGCGTGAACTGCTCGTTCGGCGGGGCCGAGGACTCGGAGACGCGCAGCAGCGGCGGGCACATCCGCGCGGAGGGGCACCTGCTGGTGTTCGCCGCGGGCAACGACGGGTTGGCGAACCAGACCAACGACTGGGAGAAGGTCACCATCGTCGGTGGCAGCGATCAGGGCGACGACTGGGTCAGCTGGTCGCATACGGGGATCGGCATCGATTGCATCGCCCCGGCGGTGAGCATCCGCTCGACCAACCGCACCGGCAGCTACACCTACACCACGGGCACGAGCTTCGCAGCGCCGATCACGGCGGGTGCGCTGGCGCTGGTGCACGACGCGAACCCGGCGCTCAGCGCCGATGAGGTCGAGTTCATACTGCTTAACTCGTGCGACGACAAGGAAGAACCCGGCGAGGACAACAAGACCGGCTGGGGCCGGATCAATGTCGGGCGGGCGGTCGATGACGCGATCAACGGGCCGTCGATCATCAACCTGCCCTTTGAGGACAGCTTCGCCGACGCGACGCTGTCGACCCAGTGGCGCAACCCGGTCGGCGATGTGGGCAACTCGGACGCGGGCGTGAACGAGCCCAGCGCGCCCTACGCCATGAACCTCGACGATGCGGACTCGATCGAATCGATCGCGATGCGCGCGGGCGTGCTCGGCCTGACCACCGGTGAGATCCGGTTCTGGACGCAGCACCGCGGCGTGGAGTCCGGCGAGTCGCTGCTGGTGGAATACAACAGCCTGCTCTCGGGCTGGACGGCGCTTGACACGATTGTCAGCGATGGCAGCAACCAGGACGAGTTCGTCCTTCACCGCTATGCCCTGCCCGTGCTGGGGGCGCACGACGATATGAAGCTTCGGTTTACCGCCGTGGGCAGTGACACCACCGACGACTGGTACATCGACGATGTGGTTGTGCGTGAGTTCACCCAGAACGACCTGCCCTGGCAGGACGGTTTCGAAGACGGGATCACGCTCGTGCTCGACTGGAGCGCCAGCGACGCAGTCGCCACGGGCGAGGCAAGCAACACGCCCGAGGGCAGCATGAGCGCCCGGATCGTGAATCAGCAGTCGATGACAAGCGCGGATGTCGATGTGAGCAACCCACCCAGCACGGTGTGGCTGCGCTACCGCGTGGAGCGTCAGGGCGTGGAGACCGGCGAGTCGCTGCTGGTGCAGTACAAGGACTTCCTTGGCAACTGGCAGACGCTCGAGACCATCGTGAGCGATGGCATCGATCAGTCGAGTTTCGAGCTGCGTCAGCTCTCGCTGCCTGTGTTTGGCTACGGGACCAGCACGGGGCTGCGATTCACCGCGCAGGGCAACGAGAACGACGACGCGTGGTATATTGACGATGTCGCCATCAGTCTTGAGTTCGTTGAAGACACGGGCTGCCCGGCCGATCTCAACGGTGACGGCAACCTCGACTTCTTCGATGTCAGCGCGTTCCTTGTCGCGTACAACGCGATGGACCCCGCGGCCGATTTCAACGGCGATGGGTCGTTCAACTTCTTTGATGTGTCCGCGTTCCTGTCGGACTTCAGCGCCGGCTGCCCCTGAGCCAGCATTCTCACCCGCAACCTCCCGCGATTCGAGGAGCCGATCGCATGAACCACAAGACACGAACACTCGCACTTTCACTGGTCCTGCTCGCCGGGAGTGGCGCAGCGGTCGCGCAAACGAATGACAACTCTCCCAGCCCGGTTCAGGTCGCGGCGCAGACACTCGCGCTTCAGCCGGGCGACATCGAGGCCATGCGGTCGGCGATCGATCGCCCGCTCGGGTTCACCGAGATCAAGGGATCGCGCGAGTTCCGCGGCGAACTGATCGTGCACGCCCGCAAGGGGAAGGTCGCGACGGCCGAGGCCCGTGTGGCGCCGCTGACGATCCGTCAGAGCCGCCTCGTTCCCGAGCGTGTGATCCGTGTTCCCGATGGCATGAGCGAGGGGCAGATGGCCGCGATGCTCATGGCCACCGGCGACTATGAGTTTGTCGAGCCCAACTGGACGCTCTTCCCGGCGATCGTGCCCAACGATTCGCAGTATGGCAGCAGCTGGCAGCACACGCGTCTGCAGTCCGCGAGTGCCTGGGACATCGAGACCGGCGACAGCAGCGTGATCGTCGCGATCTGCGACTCGGGTGTCGATCTCGACCACCCGGACCTGCAGGACGCGCTTGTGTCCGGGTACAACGCCGCGTCGGGACAGACGCAGGCGGCGGGCGGTGATGTTGACGATGTCAACGGGCACGGGACCTTCGTCGCCGGGTGCGCGGCCGCGCAGGGGAACAACGGGATCGGCGTCGTTGGTGTGGGCTGGGACTTCACCATCATGCCCATCCGCGTCTCGAACAACAGCGACGGCACGGCCAGCGCCTTCGCGATCCTCGACGGTGCCCGATGGGCGGCTGAGCAGGGTGCGCACATCATCAACGCGAGCTTCTCGGGCGGCACCTCCGCCTCGAACCAGTCGGCCGCGCGATACATCAAGCAGCAGGGCGGGCTGCTGTTCTGGGCGTCGGGCAACGACAACGCGTTCGTTGAGCCCAACCGCCCCGATTATGTGCTCGTTGGCTCGACCACGAGCAGCGACAACCGATCGAGCTTCAGCAACTACGGCCCGGCCGTGGATGTAACGGCCCCGGGTTCGAGTGTGCGCTCCACGCGCCGCTTCGGCAGCTATGGCAACGGCTCCGGCACGAGCTACGCCAGCCCGATCGCCGCGGGCGTGGGCGCGATGATCCGCTCGGCGAATCCTGAGCTGAGCCCCGACGACATCCAGGCGGTGCTCTACCAGTCCGTCGATGACCTTGGTGCAGCAGGGCGCGATGACTTCTTCGGGCGCGGGCGTGTGAACACCTTCAACGCGGTGCAGTTGGCCCAGACCTATGTGCGTCCGACGGTGCTGCCGGTGAGCAGCGGCTTTGAGGACGCGGGCTGGGCGGACCTGTTCGCGGCCAGCGCGGGTTCGCCCACGCTCGACACGATGCCCGAGGCACCCGAGGGCACGAGCGTCATGCGTCTGGACAACGACGACGCGATCACCACGGGTGCGCTGGCGGGGCGGACCCTGTACGACGACGCGATGATCAGCTTTGATCTGCGTGCAGACAACCTCGAACCCGGCGATGCGCTTCTGGTGCAGTATCTGGAGAACCCCGATTTCGCGCCGGCGAACTCTTGGGCGACGCTGGCGCAGATCGATGATCGCGGGGCCGTGAACGAAGGCTTCCTGCGTTACGAGATCGAGCTTCCTTCCGCCTTGGAGTGGCACGGCGTGCAGGTGCGTTTCGTTGCCCAGGGCAGCGGCGATGACGCCTGGTTGCTCGATGATTTCTCGATCGACCTGGTGAACACGGGCGTGGCACCGCTGGCCGACAGCTTCGATACGGGGGTGCTGAGCCCTGTGAAGTGGTTCTTCACCACCAACACCACGGTCGAGTATGACAACGGCACCTTCGCCGCGGCGCTGGGCGACAACGCGTTCCTGCGCTCGCACGAGATCCCGCTCTTCCAGTTCGGCTTCGTCCCCGCGTATCTGCGTTTCGATGCGTGGAAGAGCGCGGAGGTTGCCAGCTCCGACACGCTGACTGTTGAGGTCTTCCTGATCAGCGGGCAATGGAGCACGGTCGCGACCCTCACGGGTTCGGACCTGCAGACAAGCCCGGAGCTGATCCAGATTGATCTGCCGATCGGGGCTTGGGCGCTCGACGACGCGCAGGTGCGGTTCACCGTCGATTCGGGCGGCGTGTTCTATCTCGACGATGTCTACCTCGGCACCGAGCAGCTGAGCACCGGGTGCTCGGATGCCGACCTGGCTGAGCCGTACGGCGAGCTGAACTTCTTCGATGTATCGGCGTTCCTCTCGGCGTTCAACGCTGGTGATTCGAGCGCCGACTTCAACGGTGATGGAAACTTCGACTTCTTTGATGTGTCGAGCTTCCTGACGCAGTTCAACGCGGGCTGTCCGTAAGTATCGACCGCATTCATCCATGAAAAAGACCGGCCACCTCGGCCGGTCTTTTTGTTGTGTGTCGTCACTCCCCGATCAGGGGCAGCCAGCGTTGTAGGCGTTCAAGAACGCGCTGACATCGAAGAAGTTGTACATCCCGTCGCCCGTGAAGTCGGCCTGCGGGTCCATCGCGTTGTACGCGTTGAGGAACGCGCTGACATCGAAGAAGTTGAGCATGCCATCGCCGGTGAGGTCGGCCGGGCAGCTGATGGCGCCTTCGTCGATGACGAGCGTGACCGCGTCCCATGTTCCGTCGGCCTGCACGACACCCAGATCGGTCGCGTTGCCGTTGGCCGGGTTGATGGTGTAGAGGTGGCTGGAGATCTCGACGAACACATCGGGCTGGACCTCGTCGAAGCCCTGGATGAGCGCGTAGAGGGTGCCGTCGGACGCGAAGTCGAGCCCGGTTTCGAACTGGGGGTTGAAACCGATGCCGGTGATGAACTGCGATGAGACAACCGTGTTGCTCTGCAGGTCGATATGCAGCAGGCGCAGCGAGCCGCCGCCGCTCAGACCCAGCCCGTAGAGATCTCCGGGGGTCAGCGTCGGGTGGCCGTCGGGGACAACCGCGAGCGACGAGAGCGAGTCGGTGATGATGTTGTTCATCGCGATCATCGCGCCGGTGTCGGCATCGACCGTGAGGATGCGGACGAACGCGCCGACGGTCGTGGTGATGTAGGCCACCGAGCCGTCGTTGCTGTAGGCCATGCCCGCGACGCCGGTGTCCATGAAGCCGATGGAGTCGATGAGCGAGTTGCTGCCCGCGACCGGATCGAGGATGCGTATTGAGTTGGTGATGTTCTCAAAGCCGACGAGCTCGCCGCTGCCGGGGCGCAGGTCCGCACCTCCGAAACGAAGGTCAACACCCACCGTGGGCAGGCTCTCAACCGATGACGGATTTGAAAGATCTACTCGACCGATCTGGGTGAGTTCGATTCCAGGTGCACCGAAGTAACCGGAGCCCTCGATGATGTAGGCCAGTTGTGGTTCGCCCGAGAGAGCAACGCCAGCCGTCACCGAAAGAAGCAATGAGGTTGCTGAGAATCGGTTCATGATTCACCCCTTTCGTCGGCAAGGATTTCGTCACGATCGCGTGTGTCAGGATCGGGCATCGGCAGCGACTCGGTGTCGGGCTTGAACTCCGCGACCCGCCCCATCACGGGCATGCGGGTGATGTAGCGGAACTCGGTGCCTGTGGCCTCAACATCGACCACGATGCCGGTGCGGGTGACCTCGTAGACGCCGGTCGTCGTGGTGACGAGCAGGTTGCCGTTGTCGAGCTCGGCGATGCCGCGGTAGAGATCGAGCGTGCCCGGGTCGTACTGGCCGACGAGGTTGGCGCTTGGGTCAAACTCAAGGATCACGCCGTTGCTGAACGAGCAGACGAGCAGGTTGCCGTTGCCGGCGATGGCCATCTGCTGGGGGAAGTCGAGCTGGGGCAGCGAGATGCTGTTGACGAACTGCTCGTTGAACTTGCCGTCGAGCGTGTAGCGGACGATCTTGTCCTGTCCCTCGTCGGCCACGAGGACCTCGCCGTTGTACTCGATCACATCGAAGGGCCCGCGGATCCCGCCGTAGCGGTTGAACGCGAAGTCGGGCTGCTCGCTTCCGTCATCGGCGTCTAAGCTCTTGACATTCTTCTGCGAGATCACCAGGTCGTTGAGGCGTCCAGAGTTGGTGATGAGCACGCTGCCCGCGTGCGGGCCGGCGGTGAGCACATGCCCGCCGCGGATATTGTCCATGACATCGGTATCGCGCACGCCGCCGTTGGAGAAGACGCGGATAAACGAGCCGTCGGGCGCGAACTCGCTGACGACATCGCTGAACTGGTCGCTGACGAGCAGGTTGCCGTCGCTACCCAGCAGGACCTCGAGCGGGCGGTCGAAGACATTGATGCCCCCCACCGTGCCCGGGTCGTTGATGAAGGCGTTGTCGATCAGCCCGCCATCGACGGCGCTGAACGCCCAGACGCGGTCGGAGCCGGAATCGGGGATGAGCAGGACATCCTGTGCCATCGCGGGCACGGATGCACTCGCGATCAGCAGGAACGGCACATATCGGACTTTCATGTCGGTCTCTCTCGGGGTGTTCGTGGAGTCGCATGGTATCACGGAAGGCCAACTGAACAAGAAAAAACCCGCGTATCGCGGGTTTGGTAGCGATCGAATCGATTGATTACGGGCAGCCCGCCTTGTACGCGACTAAGAAGGCGCTGACATCGAAGAAGTCCAGCAAGCCGTCCCCCGTCAGGTCCGCACTCGGATCCATGGCGGCATACGCGGTGAGGAAGGCGCTGACATCGAAGAAATCGAGCTGGGCGTCGAGGTTCAGATCGGGCAGGCAACCGACCGGGCACCCAGAGGTCGCCAGCGTGTGCATGCCGCTGAACGTGCCCGCGACGAACATGCTTGACCCGTCAACCGCGATGGCGTTCGGGTACCTGATCCCCTCGAACCTGGAGAACTCGGCCGGGTTGCTCGGGTCGCTGATGTCGATTCCGATCACGGAGTCATCGCTCCCACACGCGTACACCGTGTTGTTGACCAGCGTCATGTGACTCTGTGAGTTCTGCCGGATGTTGGAGAGCTGCGCGATCTGCTGTGGATCAGCCGGATCGGTAAGGTCGTAGACCGCGAACACACCCAACAACTGCATCACGAACGCACGGTCACCACGAACGATGATGTCTCTGGAGAAACCGAGATCCGTTCTGTCACTGACCAGGGCAGGCGTGCTCGGATCGCTGATGTCATAGATCAGAAAATCCCGTGCTCCCTGCGTGAGATACAGCATGCCCGCGTGCACACCCACCCCATAGGGATGATCGCCGGTTGAAACCTCGCTCAGAAGCATCGGAGCAGTCGGAACGCTGATATCAACAATACCGAAACCGTCATCGGTGAACGAGACAAAGGCCAGATCGCCCGAGACCTCAACCGAATCGATACCCTGATTCGTTTCAACGGACCCGATCAGGTACGCCTCATTCGGGTCCTCAAGATCGATGATGCGCAGCGATCCGCCCTGAGAGTTGTTGTTTGTTGACACATAGGCCAGATCGCCCACGATCACGATGTCGCTCGCCTGGTCCGCGAGATCAGCACGATTCACGACACGAGATGATGCCGGATCATACATCTCCGCGAGGTACAGGCCTGATTCCAAATCCGCGATGAGCAGGCGATCGCCGTGCACACCAACATCCACGACATAGTACGGGATGCCGAACCTGCTCCGCTCCTGTGGGTCTGTCGGCGAGTCGAGATCGAGCACGCGGAACCCATCGAACGCCGATGACACGAAGAGGCGGTCATTGATGATCTGCAGGTTGTTCGTGAAACCAAGATCATTCACATCGTTGATCATCTGGATATCAAACGGATCGCGGACATCGAACACACGCAACCCGACAGATTGGCCCCAGCTGCCGAGATAGAGGTACCCGTTCTGGTACGCGAACTCGGTGTTCGTGGAGTAGATCTCAGATTGATCGGCGATCACAGGGCTCTGGGGCACACGCACATCAACCACCGTGACCGGTTGATCCAGCAACCCGGTGATAAACACAAAGCCATCCCCGCTGCCGACAATCTGCTCGGCCCGATCAAAACCCTCGAGCTGGGAGACAACCTGAGGACTGCTCGGGTTCGACACATCCGCGATGATTAGTCGATCCGATGCCGCGATGTACGCGTAGCCGCCATGGACATAGATGCTCTCTGCCGAGGAGGGCGTGCTGATCAGACCCATCTGAGTCGGGCTTGAAGCGTTGCTGATATCAAAGATGATCACACCCGCATCGCCATTCTCGACATACAGCCTGTCCTGGTCGACCCTGATCTGCTTCGCATCATCGGGCAGTGGAATCTGCAATACCTCGGAGAGGTTCGCCGGATTGCTCGCGTCGATCACGGACAGGCTCGAACTCGCCCCGAGTTGAATGAGGAGGTAGACATAGCCATTACGGACTTCAACATCCTCAGCGAAATCATCGGTAGAAAACTGGCCGATGGACACGGGGTTCGATGGATCGCTTGCATCCACCACCATCAGCCCACCGCTTCCAAGGGCAAGATACACACGCCCATCGCCCGAACTGGCGAACCCGTGCGCACCGCCACCGAACGAGCCGAGCAGCTCCCCGGTGCAGTTGGTCGGTTGTGCGAACGCGATAGTCGAAGCGAACATCAGACAAAGTACTGTCCGAATCACGGTGAGATCAAGAGCTCTGTTTCGATGCATATTCGTGGTCCCCAAGGTCATGCACGATCGATCCACCCGGCTCGTGCATGGGGATATTCGTGCATCTCGTGGCGCCTGTTTCAAAATTCAATATTCATGGAACTGATTCTTATGGACACCCAGCGTTGTAGGCGTTGATGAACAGACTCACATCGAAGAAGTTCCATGCGCCGTCGTCATTGAGGTCCGCGCTCGGGTCGTTTGCGTTGAACGCGTTGATAAAAGCCGAGACATCGAAGAAGTTGAGCACACCGTCGCCCGTGAAGTCGGGCAAGCAGTCCGAGGCCGGGTCCCACGCGACGACATCGTTGGGGCTGATGCCAAGGGTGGGCACCGGCGAGCCGGCCACTGGGGTGAGTGCGCCGGTGATGGGGTTGATGTCGAAGCTGTAGGCGCCGGAGACGCCGTCGATCGCGGTCGAGTCGTCCATGGCGAACAAGCGCCCTTCGAGCGTGTCCATGCCCTGCAGCGTGCCCTGTAAACCAACATCGAAGGATGTTCCCAGGCTGGTCGGGACGCCGCCGGCGTCGAGCGAGAATGAGCGGATGGTGGCGTCTGAGCCGTGCGAAACAAAGAGCAGCTGGCCGTCGGTCGAGAAGGCGAAGCCCTTGGGCGATGAGCCGGGTGAGGTGAACGGGCTTCCCGGAAGCTCGCTGAGCATGCCGCTGGAGTCGTCGAAGCTGAACCCGGCGAACGCGTGCCCACCGGCGCTGATGCCGCCCGCGGCGTAGGCGAAGCTGCCATCGGGGCTGAAGGCGATGGAGACGCCGTACACGCCGAAGCCGATCGTCTGGTTGAGCGCGGCCTGATCGCCGTTGACCTCGTAGACGCGCGCGGTGTTGGCGAAGGAATCGTTGCACACAATCCAGCGACCGCTGGGGTGCACGGCCACCGATGTGAGGAACGAGCCCGACACATCGGCGTCGGCGAGGGTGAGCTGCTGGCTTACACCGTCCCAGTTGTACAGGCGCAGCTCGTTGGAGCCGCTCAGGTCGGTAATGCACACGGCGAGCAGGTCGTCACGCACCCACGCGAGATCGAGCCCACCCTGGGGCACGGTGATGACCTCGACGATGCTCAACGACGCGTCTGATGCGACCTCGTAGATCGTGAAGTTCTCCGGCCCGTTGCCCGACGCGTGGCTCGTCGCCAGGTAGCGCCCGTTGGGCGAGAGATCGATCGCGTAGGAGTTGCACCCGGGGCACGGCTGGCTGGTGGTGCTGCGCGAGCCGGTGATGACCCGGTCGATGAAGGTCAGCGAGCCGTCGCTCTCAACGAGCAAGCTGCTGACGCTGCCCTCGAGGTTGCCCTCGTTGGCGACAAAGATCGCGGGAAGCGAGCTCTGCGCGAGACAGGCGGGGGTGAGCAGGGCGGTTAGAAGCAATGAAGCCGTATGTGTGCGCATGGGATCTCCTCCACCGCAGCATCGCAGATCGAGCCGCAAGGATCAAGGACAATACATGGAGTCCGTGCGCACGAAAAACGCCCGGGAACAAGCCCCGGGCGTGTGGATGGAGCTATATACGCACTCAGTCGCGGCGGTTGTACGACGCTTCCAGTGCCCGCTCGATGCGTTCGTTGGCATCTCGCAGATGGGCCCGGCTGTAGTCATCGACGCCGCCGGCCTTCGCGTAGAGCATGGTCTTGCGGGCGATCTTCTGCAACTCCATACGGGCGAGCGCCTGGATGGTGTTGCCACCGGGCACCGCGGCCTTCGCGTAGAGCATGGTCTTGCGGGCGATCTTCTGCAACTCCATACGGGCGAGCGCCTGGATGGTGTTGCCACCGGCACCGGGCCAGCGCATGCCTGTGGCGAGGTCGATCATGCGGCTCAGGTGCTCACTCTGCAGGTTGCGCTGCAGCTGACCGACGAGCGGGTTCTGGTTGCTGTACTGCCCGCTGATGTCGGGCAGTTCCCAGATCTTCTCGTGCAGGGCATCGAAGATCTCGGGCACGGTGAGCACATCCTCGCCCTCCGCGGCGCGGAGCTCGTTGTCCATGACCCAGCCCAATCGCTGCGGGTTGATGAGCCCGGTGAGGGCTGAGGACTGGATTCCGAGCACGCTCTGGGCGATGGGCCAGGCGTGCGAAGTGTTATAACCCTCGTCGTACCAGTTGTCGCTTTGCAGGTAGGCCAGTGTCTTGGGATCGAGCCCGAAGGCATCGGCGTCGAAGGCGTGGTCGACGATGAACGAGAGCGCGCGGCGCTGCTGCGCGGCATCGACGGGGGTGATGGGCGCGAGCGCGTCTGGCTGGCCCTTCATCGAGCGGGTGATGTGCACGCCGCCCACCCAGTGCATGGCCATGCCCACGGCCCCGGACTGCATACCCAGCAGCTGCTGGTGCACCTGGCGGGCCTTCTGCCAGCTCTGGCCGTCTTCGACGACCTTGTCGAGCAGTTCGGCGCGGGCCTTGTTGATGAAGCGGATGCGCTGCTCGGCGAAATCGATCGAATCACGCCCGAGGTCCCAGGTCTTGGCCTGCGGGTCGGGCGAGAACGCGCCGTCCTCGGCCATGTAGGCGTATTCGGGCTGGGCCGCGCGATCGGCGACCTTCTTGGGGTCGTCGAAGGTGTAGTTCCACTCGATGGCCCACATGTCGTAGGGCCCGATGTCCATGGGCACATACGCGCCCTGCTTGAGCCCGTTGTCCGGGTCGTCGACGATGATGTTGGTCAGGGCGTAGTCCATGACCGTGGACTGGATCGGCTGATCGAAGCCCTCGGTGTTCATCTCCTTGATGGAGTGCAGCGCCGAGCCCTTCCAGTTGTGGGTGAGCCCCATGGTGTGACCGACCTCGTGCATCACGACATCGCGGAGCAGCGGGCCGACGAACTCTTCGGGCAGCCCGTCGAGCAGCGTGACATCGTCGCCCTTCTCGCTGAGCATGGTGCCCAGCTGCAGGTCTCGCGCGAGGCGGGCCGCGGCGATGTTGTTCGAGAGCCCGGGCAGCATCATGCACATCGCGTGCGACGCGTCGCCATCGTGGGCGTGCATACGGTGGGCGGCCCAGACCATCGGCGAGAGCGTGTCGGGCGCGTCCATCAGCAGCTCGTCCAGATCGCCCGGCTGCTCGACCATCGCCTTGGTGAGCATGGCGACGCGTTCGCGATCGCCCGGCTCGGCGAGGATGACGCGGGGATCCCAGTCGGGGTTCTGCGCCAGCCAGCCCTCAAGCTCGGGCGAGAGCACGCTCATCGCGTTGCTCGCCAGCTCCGTCTGCAGGTACTGGCTCGCGTAGGAGCCGATGAAGCCCTCGTCCATGACGATGTCAGCCTCGTAGATCTCGCCGGTGTCGGGGTGCGCGTGCACCGGGCCGATAGCGAAGCCCATGCCCGCGTTGGTCCAGCGGACGAACGAGAAGCGCATGTCCTCGGGGTCGATGTCCATGTACGCGCCGGTCGATGCGTCCTGCTGGCGCACCTCGATCGCGTTGAGGATGCCCACCTGTTCGAACGCCTTGTTCCAGGCGAGGATACCGTCGCGCACCCAGCGCCGGTAGCGCAGCGGGGTGGTGTGCTCGATGTAGTAGACGATGGGCTCGCGGGGCGGGCTCATCTTGAGGCGTGGGTCGGCCTTCTGGATGTGCCAGCGGTTGGCGTAGCGGACGATCTGCGAGCCGCCGTCGTTGATCGCTCGGTCCTCGAATGATTCGAAGTAGATGCCCACGCGCCGGTCGGCCTCGCGGGGCTTGAAGCCCTCGCTCTTCTCGGGCATGCCAAGCGAGAATCGGACCTGCGCGAACTGCCCGTTGGCGCGGGGGAGCTCGAAGCCCAGCTCGACATTGTGCGGGAAGACCTTGGCCTTGGTCAGCTTGGCCAGCGACTGGTTCGCGCGATTCAGGAAGCCGCCCAGGAACGCGCCGGAGTTGCCCAGCAGGGTCTGATCCAGATCGATCACCGGGCCACCGCCGGGCCCCATCGCCAGGATCGGCACCGTCAGCACCACGCGGTCGGTGTTGACTCGCTCCACGCCGGCCTTGGATTCCTGATCGCCGCTGGATCGGACGCCGATGTTCGGCTCGATCAGCATCAGCTGGTCGTTCCGCTGGGACCAGTAGACCGTTTTGGTCGGGGTGTTCACGCCGTCCGCCCAGATCGAGTAGACGCCGGACTGCGGTGAGCCCGCCGCGACCGTCGCGACCATGTAGAACCGCTTGCCCTCGAAGTCCTTGGGCAGCTCCGCGAGGACCTGCGCGTCCTTCTCGCGTGTATAAAATGGTATAGAACATCCCCTGCCCGGGGGCGACGGGGACCTTCTCGTAGCCCTTGACGGCATCCTCGAACTTCCCGGGTGCGGCCCCGGCGCTGCAAACCAGCGCCGCGATCGTGATCGCTCCCAGCAAACTACCCATCTTGACGCGCATGCTCATCTCGAAGTCCTCAGCGACCCTTGGTTTGAAAAGGTACACGGCCCCAGAACGGGGCCAGGTGAATGTACCGCTTCAATATCGTCCAGGATGCGACGGAAATCGAATGAAATCCGGTTACGGGCAGCCGGCGTTGAAGGCATTCAGAAACGCGGAAACATCGAAGAAATCGAAGCTCCCATCGCCCGTAATGTCCGCGATGGGGTCCATGGCGTTGAAAGCGCTCAGGAAGGCGCTGACATCGAAGAAGTCCAGCGATTGATCACCGGTCAGGTCGGCCGGGCAGGTCTGCGTGAGCAAGAATCGAACAGCGACGGTCGATCGACCGGTGGTGAGCTCAGCGCCGGCATCTCCGAGTGCGATGAGCTCGCTGGGGCTGACCCGGGTAAGCGAACGCATGGCCAGATTGAGGGCGAGCCCATCGGGAACCACGGCGGCGATGGACCAGGAACTGCCGTCCCAGTGGATCAGGGTGTTATTGCTTGCGCCGTAGATGTCATCGGGACCCATCACGACGAGTTCGGCGGCGAAGCCCGGGCTGTCGTAGCGGGTCCAGCCCGATCCGTCCCAGTGCCACATCAGGGGCAAGGTCTCGGTGGAGCCGTCGTCAACCACGCGTCGGAACTGCCCGCTCATCCACACATCGTCGGGACCCACGACTTCGGCCTCCCAGAGTATCTCGCCGAAACCGTGCTGTGGGGGTGACACCTCTGACCATTGCGAACCATCAAAGTGCAGTGCGTATGAGCGCCCCACGGATGAGCCCGGCCCGCCTGCAGAACCCGCGGCCCAGATGTCGCTGGGAGACGCGGAATCGATGGAACGGACGCGATGAGCCGCGCTGAGAATCAGCGGGCCATCGAAGCGTTCGAATCCGGAGTTGTCCATGCGAATGATGGTGGCCACGGGTCCGCCAACCTCGATGGAGAACTGCCCGCCCATCCATACGACACCGTCGCTATCGACATGGACATCCTCAAAGAGAAAACCCTGGGCACCGAAGGCGCTCTGCCCTGGGGTGATCGTCTGGCTGAACCCACCCGCGTCGCCTTCGAAGAGCAGGGTGTCGGTGAAGATGCATGCGTCGTCCTTATACTCGCCGACTGCGTAGATTCCATCTGGGCCCGCATCGATCGAACGCGCGATGGACCAGATCAGCCCGTTGCAGGTGCTCGCTTGATTGGGCGGGTCGAAGCGGGACCATGCCACGCCGTCGTAGCGGAAGAGCTGCGATCCGAGCTCGTTCTCTGATGGTGAGGCAGGAGTGATTCGCCACTCGCCGACACCCCAGATCTCGTCGGGGGCGATGACAACGATGTCGTGACCGATGGCGGTGTCGCTTCCAGGTCGATCAGGGAGGGTCTGCACGCTGATGCTGGCAGGCGTACCGGAGATGAGCTCCACCGCTGGGACAGAAGTAAGCCCTGGTTGTGCATGAACGCTTCCAGTAAGCTGTGTGAGGGCAGAGATCGATGAATACAGAATAAGGTATTGCATGGATGAATCCTTGTCGTTCAACGGCGAAGCCAGTCTCGCTTAGATCGGGACACGAGGATTCGATTGATGACTCGCATACTCACATCCTAATTTCAATCCAGCATGCTTGCACGAACCGTCGCATCGAGAGCATAAGCCCACCCCGACAAAGAAATACTATTCTTTGCTAAGCTCATCGCTCGTGTGCTGGATCGCAAGATAGAACAAAATGATGACTGCAATGTGTATGCCAAAGGCGAGACCAGAGGGTATATCCCACGAGCCGCGATTCTGAGTCGGTATGGGTGTACGCGCGGACAACGACTGGCCAGTATCAACCACACTGACCACACGCGGCCAGTTACCATCATCAGTAAACTCGCCTGATCATGGGCAACCGGCGTTGAAGGCATTGAGGAACGCGGACACATCGAAAAAGTCAAAGCTCCCATCACCCGTGAAGTCCGCGATGGGGTTCATTGCGTTGAACGCATTGAGGAACGCGCTGACATCGAAGAAGTCCAGCGACTGATCGCCGGTCAGGTCGGCCGGGCACAGGTTGTCGCCGCCGAGCTGCCCATGGCGGTTGACGCGTTGGGCAACGAGCTTGTCTTCGATCTGCGGGCCGTCGACTTGCCAAACGATGACGACGCCATCGTTGGATGACGCGGCCTTGACGAAGCTCGCGGGGCCGGCATTGCCGACGAGCACCTGAACGGGATCGACCACACCTTCGGCGCTCGTCTGGATCATGGTGACCTCGGCGGGGACACCGATGGCGGTCTTGAGCTTGCCATCGCTCCAGACGGAGTCGAAGCTGGTGCCGGTTAGACTGAACGGACGGATCTCGACGCCCTCATCGCCCCAGAGGCGGTCGCCATCGATCGTCATGCGTTGAGCTCGCACTTCAACGCCGTTGAAGAAGCCATGCAGCCAGGTGATCAGCAGGTCGTTGGTCGCCGGGTCGCGCTCCAGATCGACATCGAACTGTCGGTCAAAGTCTGTTGAGACATGGATGCCGGGCATCGGGAACGCGAGTGAGCCGTCGGGCAGGATGCGCTGCATGTACATGGCCGCGGGCGAGGTGCCCTGCTCGAAGCCCTCGGTGTAGACGATGATCGCGCCGCCGTGGCCGTCGCTGACCATCTCTGAGTGGGTGTGGCGCGATGTACCACGCTGCGGGAGCTGGACACTGACAATCGGAACGGTTGCGGCCCATGCCGCCTGCCCGCTGCTGGAGATGCGCATCGCGTGCATGCTGCGCACATATCCCGCCGGATCCTCCCAGAAGATATACCCACCCCCGGCGTCGTCTGACACAAAGCTGACCACATCGAAGTTCGCGCCCCCCGGCACCGAGAACGAGAGCTGCTTGGCCCACACCTGATTACCCTGCGGGTCGATGCGATCGACATGGATCGTGTCCCAGCCCTGCGAGATGATCAGCGTGTCGCCGTTGTCCAATGTCGCGAGCGTTTCGAGCACGAGCACATCATCGGCCGTGAACGCGGGCGACCAGAGCGTGGTGCCCTGCTGCGAGTAACGCTGGACAGGTGTGTCGAGAAGCGACGAGCGTTTGCGGGACACCACGATGCTCTCGCCGAATACCGCCATCGCGGGCTCAAGGTGGAACCCGCATGTCGGGTCGTCTTGGATCGGCATGGCCATGGGCGCAAGGAGATTGCCGTCGAGATCGATATGCTGGAGCAGCACATCGCCCACGCAGTAGGCCTGCTGCCACGCGAGCCAGACCGAGCCGTCCGCCCCCGATCGCAGCCCGGCGCGCTCATCGAACGCGTTGTTGAGCGGGCCCACGAAGAGCGGCGTGGCAGGATCGGTCGGCCAGCCCGCCATGGCGGTCCCCGAGAGAATCAGCGTGAGGGCGACTGGTGTGCGTGCGGTTCGCATGGTGTGCTCCTTGTTCTGGTACACCATCAATGTACCAGCCCTCCAAAGAAACAAGGCCCACTAATCGGTGGGCCCTGCTCGATCCGGTTTCCCTCCTGCACCGGATCAGGGGCAGCCCGCGGAGTATGCCATCAGGAACGCGCTGACATCGAAGAAGTTGAAAAGCCCATCGCCTGTGAAGTCCGCGATCGGATCACCCGAGCTATACGCGGTCAAGAACGCAGAGACATCAAAGAAGTTGAGCATGCCGTCGTTGTTGAGATCCGCAGGGCAAGAGAGCGCGACGAAGATGTTGGGATCGTCGAGGTTGATCCAGCCGGTGTTCTCGCCCCAGGCATAGCCGCGGAAGCGTCCGGCTTCGATGCGGGCGGGGTTGGCGGGCGTGGCGAGCGAGCCCCCAGTGAAGTTGACCCAGCCGATGTTCTCACCCCATGCGTAGCCGGTCAGGTCACCGCTGCCGCTGCGATTGACACCGAAGTTGGTGTTGTTGGTATTGGCGTAGGGGCCGCTGCCGTCGCCGAGGTTGATCCAGCCGATGTTCTCACCCCAGACGAAGCCCTCAAGGTAGGTGGGATTCGCAAACACACCTTGTGATCCGGGCGGGTCTCCAGCGTCGGCGAAGTTGAGGAAGCCGACGTTCTCGCCCCAGGCGTACTTGTTGACGGGGCTGATCTCCTGGGCGAGGGCGGGGGTGGTGGCCGCGGCGATCGATGTGGTGGCAGAAAGCGTCAGGGTCTTGAATCGCATGCTGTGGCTCCTTTGGGGTTCAATAGGTGTAGTTTGCGTTGGGGTTGGTCGAGCCGGGGGAGGTTCCTCCGGCGTCGCCGAAGATGGCCGAGGCATTCACACCGCTAATGACCAGACACTTGTTGTTTGCCGCGATACTCCAGTTGGTCGTGTTCGATGAGCAGGTGTTGCGGGCGATGTAGTTCCCGCTGGCGGCGGCTTGGATTCCGATGGTATTGCCAGTACAAGTACTATCTTCGATGCGGTTTTGTGTGCCGCTGACCCTGATGCCTGCGATGTTGCTGGCGACGTTTCTGTCGCATGAGCAGCCCTGAATGGCATTCTCGCTGACCATCGAGATTCCATGGAACGAGTTTCCGCTGGCGATGCAGTTGAACACATGGTTATTGACCGAGCCCGAGATGCCCGATGAGCCGTTATCATAAGCCGTACAATCGCGGATAAGGCAGTTGTCGCTGACTGTGATGCCTGTTCCGATGTTCTGGATCGCGGTGCACGCGATGATTGTGGTTCCGGCTGATGCCGAGATGCCGGTGTTGTTCTGTCGCGCGACGCATTGCGCAACAGTGGATCCAGAGCTGGCGCTGATGCCTGTGCTGCTGTTGGAAATCGCGCAGCATGTGCTGATCGTGCTCCCACTGCTTACGGCGATGCCACTGCTCCCGTTTTCTCGTGCGGTGCATTGCATGACCGTGCTGCCGATACCGGCGCTGATTCCGAAGGTCTGGTTGGAGTTCGCTGTGCAGAGAAGAACGGAGCTTCCGCTGCTGACAAGGATGCCGCTGCCTTGGTTCGCGCGAGCGGTGCAATCGGAGACAACGCAAGAAGCTCCAGCGGAGATCCCGTTCGGGTTGCTCAGTGCGGTGCATCTGAGTATCGCAGAACCGATTCCGACTTCGATACCAGTGATGCCGTTTCCCTGCGCGATGCAGTTCTGGACGATTGCGTTCTCGCCGACACGGATGCCGCGCGCCAGATTCTCGGTAGCGGTGATACCGTCGATGGAAATGTTGATGCACTGACCAGTCGCGCCGCCGGGGTTGAGGTCGATGCCGCTGCCTTCCCATCTCTTGATGACACCGTTACGGATGGTGATGTTGGCGAGGCTGCCCGAGTTGACGATGCCTGAAGCAGAGCCGACATTGGCCGGCTGCAAGCGGAAGCCCATCATGTCGATGGTGACATCGCTGGATGCGATCGTAATGCCGCTTTTGTTTGGTTGGCCGGAGAGGTTGCCGGGGAAGTAGTACGAGCCCGGCTGGGTGATGCGGAAGGTGCTATTGGCATCGCCCGGCGTGTTGGTTTGGTTGATCGGGATGCGGGGTTCGGGACCGGGCGTCGGGGCGATGGGGCCGGCGGGCGGGTTCAGAGGCCCGGCATGGGCGCGGCCGACCATCATGGCGCCGGCGGCGAGGACGCCGATGCCGGCGAGGAGCGCGCGGCGGTCGGTAGCCGTTAGAGACGTGTTGGGAAAGTCGGAACGTTCGTTGCCGTTCATGGGAGTTCCTTCGAGCACTTGCTCAATAGGTGTAGTTTGCGTTTGGGTTGGTCGAGCCGGGGGAGGTGCCGCCGGAGTCGCCGGAGATGACGCCGGCATTGGCGCCGTTCACGACGAGGCACTTGTTGCCGGCGACGATGCTCCAGTTGACCAGCGTGCTGCCCGAGCAGGTGTTGCGGGCGATGAAGTTCCCGGCGCTGGTGCAATCGATGCCGACCCGGTTCCCCACGCAGTTGTTGTCTTCGACGCGATTGTCGGCCCCGTCGATCCGCACGCCGAAGCCGAACGCCCCGAGACTGTTCGACGAGCAGAGATTGCCTCGGACCAATGAGTTGCTCCCGACCTCGATGCCACCGCGTCCGTTCGTTTTAGTTGTGCAATCGGCGATGAGCCCGCTGAAGCTCGCGGTGATGCCGACATCGGTGTTGTTGGCGGCCAGGCAGCCGGAGATGCTGCTCCCGCCTTCGAGCACGAACCCGGGACCGGCGTTGTTCCGAGCTTGGCAATCGGTCACCGAGGTCGCCTCTCCGACGCGGAAGCCCCCGGTCGGTGCGCTGGCGGTGCCGTTGGCGAGCGCACTGCATCCCGAAAACCTGAAGCTGTAGCTTGTGTTGTTGTCGAAGCCCCACCCGGTGTTGAAGTAGCAGTGGACGCCCTCGACCGCGCCGTTGTCGATGCGGGTTTTGAGCCCGCTCCCAGACCAGCCGAAGACGTGCCCATTGCGGATGACGACGCTGTCCCGGAACGAGTTCATGTTGATGCCGTTGTCCGAGCCGGGCACGCCGATGAGCGCATAGCCCATCAGATCCAGCGTGACGCGGCTCGAAACGATCTCGATGCCGTTGCGTCCGGCGACACCGGTGATGTTGTCGGTGAGGTAGTACGACCCGGGCTGGGTAATGCGGAAGACGGAGTTGGCGTCGCCGGGGGTGTTGGTTGCGTTGATTGCGATCCGGGGCTCCGGTCCGGGGGTGGACGCGATGGGGCCTGTGGGCGGCGTGAGTGGGCCGGCGTTGGCCTTGCCCGCGATGAACGCCCCGGCGGCGAGGCCGCCGATGCCGGCGAGCATCGAGCGACGGTCGGTAGGAAGGGTGGGAGAGGGAAGCGGCTCGGACTGTTCGTGTTGCATGATCAGATCTCGCAAAGGGGGTTGGAGCGCAGGCAAAATCTGAACCGATCACGATCCGCGTGATCTGGCTCATCGCTCAGCTAGGCAAGTGATCTCACTCGTTGAAATATCTGGACGACCACAAGTTAGTGAAGATCAATCTATCTGTTTCCCTTTGTTCACACAATCCTGATCTGCAGAAATCGTCCCACGATCCCTATCGCTGATCGAATCAAGATCACCACCTTGGCCTGTGCTACAGGAATATAGCTAGCTGACAAGATCGTGTTGAGCGGGCAGGTCGAATCGATCACGACCGCTCGTTCTTAGGGACACCCCGCATTGAACGCGTTCAAGAACGCGCTCACATCGAAGAAGTTGAACACGCCATCGTTCGTGAAATCCGCGATCGGGTTCATCGCGTTGAAGGCATTGAGAAACGCGCTGATATCAAAGAAGTTGAGCACCCCGTCTCCGTTCAGATCCGCAGGGCATGGTATTGAACACCCACCCTCACTGATGATCACCGTGTAAGTCTCTGAAGCCGCAGAGATGGTAATAATGTCTGCGATGCCGTCATGGTTGAGATCGCCAGTCAGGAGATCACTCGGCGGGTCTGCGACGGCGTACTGGAGCACGCCGGAACGGAGCGTGGGCTGATTCCTCGACAAGTTCACCGCAAACTGCGAGAGTTGCTGATCATTGCTCGTGATGATGTCGCCCAGACCGTCGCCGCTGACATCTGCAAAGGCGATGGTTCGTGCAGCATAGTTCCCGGGGAAACTCAGGAAGAACGGATCAAAGGTTCCGCCGCCCAGGTTGGTAAGCACATTGATGAACGGCACGCCTCCCGAGCAGAGCACATCGAGATCACCATCGTGATCGTAATCGGCGAGATGGATCGCATCGCCGCCAATACCGAAGTTCACAAACAACTGCTCGGGTATAAGGGTTCCCGCTTGATTGCGGTAAAGCTTGACGGCCTCGGATTCGATGACAACCAGATCGTCGTCGCCGTCGTTGTCCATGTCACCCGCGGCGATCTGTCGCACGGTACCAAACGGCGCGTTCGCAAAGAGAGTCTGGATCACGGTGAACTGTGTTCCGCTGCCATTCATGATCGAGATCTGGTTTCCCGGTTCGCCAATGACTGCAAGACTTGGAGTGTCTCCTATAAAACGCGTGAATGGCACAAAGCGGTGTGGAGTCAATCCAGTATCGCTAAAAACAGGGCCATCGAAGTTGCCGGCACCAAGGTTTTTGTACGACGCGATCTGGGTGTCACCTTGCATCGCAAAGACGAGATCGAGTTCGTCGCCGTCCTGAGAAAGATCGAGCGCCCGAAGGAACACGGGCTTACCATCGATGAGCATCGTAACGGCTGACGCAAAGACGCCGTTGATACCTTTGTATATTGAAAAGCTGTTATCGAGTCGATTCGCGATGATGAGATCCAGGTCTTGGTCAAAGCCCGTGAGCAGCGCCAGATCTGCCGTAGGAGTGATCCCCGTGGGGTGACGATCGGAAAAGCCGAACCGCCCCGTGAATGAGCCGTGAAGAACGCCCCCGATATCGCGCTTGGCATAGAGGAGGTCGTTATACCCATCGAGATTCACATCCACCATGTCGAGCTGGACATGCACACTCCCGGACGATGACGCCTCACCGGTGCTGTACCGGTCCATCGGCCCGTAGTTGCCGGTCCCATCGTTCTGGTAGACCCCGATCGTGTTTCCCAGCGAGCCCACAGTCACTGCCATGTGGAGTGGCGGATCGATCAGTCTTGATTCTTCTCGCAGCGGTGGCTGGTCGCGGAACAACTTGATCGACTTTGGCTCACCGGTTGTTGGGATGAACCCCCCCTGCGTGTAGGCATTACCCGGGCCGGCATTGAGCCAGAAATGGATCCCGACTTGAGGACCGCCGGACGATTGAGCAAACACGATATCGTCGTCACCGTCATTGTCGATATCGCCGGCCGCGACCGCCTCGCCGCCACGCACCAGAGGGAGATTCGCCATAAAGGTCGGAAACCCCCCCGCGTCGTTGTTGCGCATCACCGCAACGCCAGAGTTGCCCGAGACAACGATGTCATCGTCGCCATCGCGATCGAAGTCGGCTTTGTCGATATTGCGCACTTCAACCGGTGTTGAATACTGGATCGGCGCGGCAAGCAACTGCGGGCCGCCCGTGTTGAGCATGACATAGATCCTGGTTGACTGCGAGTGTCCAAAGATGACATCCAGGTCGTTGTCAAGATCGAGATCGCTGAGCAGCAAACCGACAGGAGTCGTCGAAGGCAACAACGGCACATTGATGACGGGTGCTGAGAAATCCCCCGTCCCGGAGTTCAAATAGATGGTAATGCTGTCTGATGCGCTCGACACAACCGTCACGATGTCGAGGTCCCCGTCAAGGTCCATGTCTCCGAGTGCAACCGCGACAGGCGTGCGTTCGCTGAAGTACTCGGCCCTCGGCAGGTACCCGCCCGCGCCATCCGCGATGTGCACATTGATCTTCTCAAGTGCCATGCTTGAACCATGCACCGTCACGAGATCCGGATAGCCATCGCCATTGAGATCTCCCGAGGCGATGCCCGCGCAGTTTGTGTCAGGACCAAACCCGACTTGCCCGAACGGCAGGCACGAGTCCTGCCCATGGGCAACCCCCGTGATCATCACCGGCAGCGTGGCTGAAATGAGTTGGAATCGAGTACGCAGCAGATAGGAACGCTTCGCAGTGCGATTGTGCATTGTGACCCCTCGGGACTGCGGCTCTGGCGACAGCCAGAGCACGCAGATCGGCAAGAGCATACAGAGAGGGAGCATTTCCAAGAACATGGATCTGCCCAAAATCACACTATTTATCACCCTACCAATCAGACTCCAAACCAAGCTCAAAGTTGAACTTGGTATCTACAAGGTCGCGATATCAATGCACTGCGATGGCAGGGAACGGCTCAAGGACATCCAGCATTGAACGCACTCAAGAACGCGCTCACATCAAAGAAGTTCAGCTGCCCATCGCCCGTGAAATCAGCGATCGGGTTCATCGCGTTGAAGGCGCTGAGGAACGCGCTCACATCGAAGAAGTTGAGCATCCCGTCACCGTTCAGGTCCGCGAGGCACACAGCGCCGGGAAGGGCGAGGCACTCCAGGATGTCGACATTGGCATTCTGAATCAGACTCTCGAAGTAGGCCACGGAGCAGGCGCTGAAGGTGGTGAACGGGTTCGATGGGTTCGCGGATGGGCTCATGATCGACGCGTTTGTTGCACACGCGTTCCCGGTGCCATCGTGCTGCGCGCCGGCGAGATGCCCGAGCTGATGGTTGGCTTGGCTGATGTCCCACTCGATCGAGAAGCGGTTCGTCTCCAGAACGCCCACGCTCGTGGCGTCACAAAGCCCGCCCACAAAAGACAGCCCGGTGGTGCTCCCGTCAAAGTCAAGCCCGCTGAACACCAGCACCACATCCCGTCCGTTCGGATTGATCGGGATGTTCGCCGACACATAGCTCAACACATTGGGCAGCAGCACGGTGGGATCCGTCGACGCCGCCCAGGGGTCGCCCGCCTGATTGATCGTCAGCTCGCCGAGCATCACACCCACGCCCATGCCCCCGGCGTCGGTTGGCAGGGACCACACGGCCTTCATCCCCTCGATCACATCGCGGATGTACTGATCGGTGCTCGCGCCGAGCCGATCGAACAGCGCCGCATCCGCAATCGCGTGCACCTCGATCGAACAATCCGGGCAGATCGGCCCATCCCCGCCCCGCGCGATCGGCGTGCTCAACACCAGAGCGGGCGACAACAGGAATCCAAAGCTCGCAACAGACCACTTCATGGGTGAACCTCTCCTTGACCCGAGCCCGAGCTCGGGTCGCTGCAACATACAACGCAAGTGATCAAAGCAAACACACAAATACCGAATATCCATCAAAAACACCCGTCCGAGCGTCGCTCTGAACCCACTGTGAACCACCCCCACCCTCGCGGCCTGCTGAAACAGGGTTCATGCTGGTCGATTACGACCCGGCCCGTGGTTACCGGGCTTTGCTGGACCCCGTGTTATTCACTCAGAATCCTGATTTCTCCCATTCCGACCACGCGCGCGATGCCTCGTCGTCGCTCTCTCAAGAGCCAGAAACAGTGCCCGCAACGGCGAGCCCTGTGTGACTCAATCTGTTCTGAAGATTCGGAGCCCGTTCATGCCCGTGTTCACCCGCAAACTGCACCGCCTCGCATCCCAGACGGTGCTGCTGCTCACCCTCGCCGTGTCTCTGATCGGCTCACCAGCCCGGGCCGCGGATATCCCCGTCGAGACCGAGGCGGACTACCAGCGCCTGCTCGACGCCATCCGCGCCACCGAGTACACCCGCCAGGGCTACCTCGAAGAGAACGCCAACCCGCGCATGATCGCGGCGGTCGCGGGGCTGTGGGCCTTCAGCGAGCACAATCCGCTCGCGACACCCGAGCAGCTCTCGGCCTTCGTCTCGGACTACGACAGCGCGCTTGCTGCGGCCATCCTGAACGATGCCACGCTCGTGCGATCCGGCTCCATGCTCACCGCGCTCAACACCGCCCGCGTTGCCCCCGAGGGCGTTCTCGAGGGGACCAACACACGCGTCGGTCGTCGCGCCTCGGCCCTGCTGGGTATCGAGTTGCCCGGGCTGGAGAGCTTCGAACTGTCGCAGCAGCGCATGGCCCGCTTCGAGCTGGCCGCCGCCCAGCGCTGGATCAACCGCACACACACCGCCGATGCGCTCACCAGCGTGCTGGCCGGTGTCGACCCGAGCGGGCAGCGCGTTGAAGGGCTCGCGATCGCCGCCGCAACCTACCTCGAATCACTCGGTTTCTCGCCCATGCTCGGCCAGATCGACCCGAATCAGATTGAAGTGAACGCCGGGCTCGCCGGCCTGCCCGACTTCGCGGGCTTTATCGCGATCCGTGACACCGCCGGTGCCCACGCCGCGCTTGAAGCCGAGGTCTTCTCGGGCATCGATGCGATCCAAATCGACGCCGAGGCCACGCTCGCACAGATCGGCCAAGCCGAGGTACCCTCCGGGCTGGCGACAGACTCGGTCGACCTCTTCGCCGCCGCCGCGGATCCCGATCACCCCGACCACGCCGCGGCTGTCGCGTTCCTCGAAGCACGGCGCCAGGCGCTGATCGATTCGTTCCGCGCCACCGCCGACGAGCGTGCATCCGTCTTTGCGCGCACCATGCTCCTGCAGCAATCCAGCTACCCCGATGTCGTCTACGCGGCCCAGAACGCCCGCTCGTTCGCCGGGCTCCAGCTCCAAGTCAACAACGAGCTGGCCATCGCCCGCGAATCGGTTGGCATCTTCAGCTCGCTCGGCGGGCTCGCTTCCGCCTACTCAACCGGGAACCTGATGGGCGGCGCATCATCACTGGCCGGTGTCGTCTCAGGTGTCTTCGCAGTCGCCGACATCCTCGGCGACGGCCCACCCAGCGTGGATCAGCAGATCCTCGATCAGATCGCCGGGCTTCAGCAGCAGGTCGAGGACCTGCGCGTCCAGATGAACGAACGCTTCGATATCGTCGACGCCAAGCTCGATGTGATCTACGGCACCATGATCACCGCCTTCGGGTTCATTCAGGACGGAATCGACACGCTGATCGCCGACATCGCCTCCGTCCGCAGCACGCTCGACCGCATCGAAGAAGCGCTCTTCGGCTTCGCGCAGAACCTCCTGCTCGTCGATCTCACCACACAGACCGACGAGGTGCTCGACTACCGCAACAAGACCGGCTTCGACCTGGCCTACAACAACCAATCGCCCAGCTTCGTTGGCGCGTCCAGCGGCTTCACGACCTTCGCCACCTTCACCGCCCAGACCTCGGCCTTCGCGGGTGTGGAAGACAGCCAGCCGCTCACACTGACCATCGACAACGCGTCGGACCTGCTCTCGGGTGAGGCCGCGGTCGCGCGCCTGATCAACGACTTCCGGCGCATCCCCTCGGGCCTGTTTACCAGCGACGGGCAGCCCGTGCTCGGCCCGATCACATCCGGTCGCACGCCCGCCCCGGCCCCGTGGGCGCAGGCCGCGGCCGCCTACGCCCAGCTGGCACGCGAGAACCCTTGGTACTTTGCGTACATGCTCGAGAGCCAGCAGAACTCGGGCGGCAGCAACGACCCACAGATCATCCAGATCATCAATCAGGGGCAGCGGATCTCCTCACTCGCCGCCGCGACCCGCGATCGCGACGACCTGTTCAACGCGCTGCTGCAGCGTGCAACGGACGATGTGAGCATCCTTCAGTCGCTCACCCAGCAGAGCATCGATGACGAGCTGATCGACCTCGGCATGTCCAACGGCAGCGTGACGATCGACGCGTGGGGGGCGATCGACCAGACGGCCTCGCCGCTCGTGGCGACGGTATCGAGCGTGGCTGCCGCCGGCAATGTGACCAATCCGCAGAACTTCACACACCGCGGGTATGAGATGTTCTTCGCGGACAACCGTATTGATATCTCGGCCGACTTCTCGCGGGCGCAGCTCGCCGAGCGACTGGCCATGATCCGCGCGGTGCGCCCCGATCTGGGCATGAGCTTCGCCGCCCAGGTTCAGCCGGGTGGACAGACCATCACGATCCTCCTTCGGGCCACCAACTCACGAACCCTCGCCGAGCGTCGGCTCCAGTTCCGGATCCAGTATCAGGTCGGCGGCAGCTGGATCACATGGACCGACTTTGCACCCGCCAGTTTTTATCAAGAACGCCTGCAGCGATCATGGGCACCGCTGAGCCTGGCGCTGGAAGGCGGCAATGTGACCGGCCTTGTCTTCCAGTCCGGATTCGTGCGCATCGGTTGCTGCACGCAGTACCCCGCACGCTTGGTTGGACTCAGCGACAGTTCCAACACCGGCATGACCAACAACATGCTGCCCCTGCAGGCCGACGCCATCGTGGTCGGGCTCGCCCAGGCACGCACCAGCATCCGCGATCGCCTCATTGCCGACCTGGCCGCACCAACCGGCGACTTCGCCGACGCCTCCGACCGTCTCGCCGATACCCGCGCGTTGCTTGACGGCTACCTCACCCTGGGCGCTACGGACGCGCTGGGAACCAGCGAGATCCTCCGAGCCGCCCTCCGCGGCATCCCCGGCGCGGGCGGCATGTGGCTCGATTCGCCCGAGTGGATCGCGATCATCAACGCCGCAGGCGATGCCGACACCGGCGATCTCGGCGGGCCGGACATCATCGACATCCCCTCGCTGCTGCCGCACTTCGATCAGCGAGTCGCCGCCCTGGGTTCGGAAATCTCGCTGGCGCTCGATACCCCGGCCCCGTCGTTCCCCTATGTTGAGTTCATGCTCGCCGAACTGCGTGACCTGCGCGACAACGCCTTCGACCTGGCGACCGACGACACCTACCTCGCGCCCGGCTCGATCAACATCGACGCTGCCGCCGGGCTCATGGCCAACGACATCGGCCAGCCCGGACGCATCAACAACGAGGACCTCATGGTCGACCCCGACTTCTTCACCAGCCTCGACTACACCGCCCCAACCAGCGGCTCGGTCACGGTCATGCCCAACGGCTCATTCACCTACACCCCCGACCCGGGCTTCGAGGGCACCGATTCGTTCAACTACCGCCTCGTCGCCCAGGTCGGCGACCCGGACAACCCCGTGGGCAGCCCCGATGTCTACAGCACGCCCGCCACGGTCGTGCTGCGGGTGACGGCAGCCGCGTGCATCGCCGACCTCAACGGCGACGGTTTGCTCAACTTCTTTGATGTGTCCGCGTTCCTCGTGGCGTACGGCGACGAAGACCCGCTGGCCGACCTCAACAACGACGGGCTTTTCAACTTCTTCGATGTGAGTGCATTCCTCGTCGCCTACAGCGACGGCTGCCCCTGAGCATCGAGGACACACTGAAACCACAAGAAAACCCGCCACATTGGCGGGTTTTCATTTGTCTTCGAGTTCATGCGAACTCGCTTATGGGCAGCCCGCGATGTACTCAGTCAAGAACGCTGACACATCGAAGAAGTTGAAGAGCCCGTCACCCGTGAAATCCGCCTGTGGGTCCATGGCGTTATAGGCGACGAGGAAGGCGCTGACATCGAAAAAGTTGAGTTGGCCATCGTCGTTGAGGTCCGCGGCACACTGATTTGTACAGCCAGTAGTCTCAATAACCTGTACTCCCGAACTCTGACCCGCGATGTAAACCCTGTCTTCGGCCACCACCACACCTCTTGTGTGGTTTTCCGCATCAATAAGGTCGAGCGCAAACGGATTCATCGGGTTGCTCACATCAACGATCCAAACACCATCCTCGAAGGCGGAAATGTAAGCGATGCCATCTTCCACCTCAACCCCTACAAACGACCCAATCGTATTGTCATCTAATTGGCCGAACAAGAGCGGATCGGATGGATCCGAGATTTCCACGATCTGAAGCCCGGCAAACTGTTTCACGATGTAAAGCACCCCGTCTTGCACACGCACGCCGTATGCATCTCCCGGTGTATCGATCGTCTGAATAACTACAGGGTTCGAGCGATCACTCACATCTACAACCGCGACCCCCCAGTTGCCGTCGGCAACATACGCGGTATCACCCTCAACATCGACGGACCTTGATTCTCCAAAGGTGAATACCCGGCCGACTACCAACGGCTGGAATGGATCGCTCACTTCAACGATCGACATACCGCCTTGCAAGTCCGCGAGGTACGCATAGTCTCCTTCAAGTTTTAGATGATACGACCGACCAGATACGGTCACCTCACCAACAAGCGTAAGGGTACTCGGGTCGCTGATATCTATAACGCTCAGTCCTCGATCTCCGACGGCATACGCGTAGTCACCTGCGACTTCTACATCAAAGACATTTCCAAGCCCACCGATAGAATCGATATAAATCGGCTCGGTTGGCTCGCTCATGTCTAGCGCGACGAGCCCCACCAGGTAGTCTGCCACAAAGACCACGCCGTCAGCTAACGCAACACCCCGCGCATCCTGGGGATAATCCAGAGATCCCAACGCAACAGGATTCTGGTAATCGCTCACATCCACAATCGCAAACCCAGACCATGTTGAGACATAGAGGAACTGATCACGAGCTTTAATATGAGTTGTGAATGTGCTCATCTGAACCGAGTTGAGGAGCGTCAGTTGAGCAGGATCAGAAAGATCAACCAACCTGATGCGGGTTCGGTCGCAGGCATACGCAATGCCATCCTCTGCCGCAACATCGAACACAATCACACTCGGTCCCTGCCATGAACCTGATAGGGTCATGCTTTGAGGGTTACTCACATCAATCCTGTCTACTCGACCCGCTCGATCGGCGATCAATACAGAATCGCCATCCAACGCAATATCGTATGCAATTCCAGATCCGGTGATCTCGCTGATTTGTATCGGAGATTGGGGGTCACTCACATCCACTGCGATCACTCTATCTCCGGCCGCAACAAACACGCAATCATCACGCACTACAAGCCCATGCGCTGTTCCTTCGAGCTGAAGTGACCCAATCGAAACCGGGCCTGCTGGATTGCTCACACTAACGATCTGCAACCCAAACTCTTCACATGCGATGTACGCAATACTCTCTTGGACCACGATACCGCGAGCGTATCGCGGAACTTCGACCGAGCCCAAGACGACCGGTTCGAATGGATTGCTGACATCAATCACTTCAAGAATTGATCTTGGTGGATCCACATTAACCACATACGCCAATCCATCTCTGATAGACAGATCTTGTGCCGCACCATCGGTCTCGATCGAGCTCACATACATTGGCTGTGATTTGTCACTGACATCAACGATCATCAGCCCGCCGTACGTATTGGCAATGTATGCAAAATCCCCATCAAGCACTAACTCCTGAGACGATCCACCGTACGACCCAACGAGCTCACCCTGACAAACCTGCGCGAACGACTGAGGATGAATCAAATAGAAAGACAATAAGAGTAGCGCGAAGTATGCCGACTCATTGATCTTGCCAGCCATAACAACTCCTCTATCGATCAAGGACTATCCGTACCGCTGAATCTGTCTATGCATAGTACAATACCGGTTTTATGACAAAACCATATTCCATGAAAAAGACCGCCATTTGACGGTCTTTTGAATACGCTTGTGCAGAGCTATTACGAGTTAATCACCCGTCCCTCGCTCGCCAGCACCGCCTCATGCACGGCCTCATGCATCGTCGGGTGCGCGTGCACCGTCGCGATCAGCTCCTCGGTCGTCGCCTCAAGGCGACGCGCCACCGTCAGCTCCGCGATCAGCTCGGTCGCCTGATCGCCGATGATGTGCGCACCGAGGATCTCGCCGCGCGGCAGGCCGCGGATCACCTTCACGAAGCCGTCGGTGTGCCGCGTGGCGATGGCCTTGCCCAGCGCCTGGTTCTGGAACACGCCGACCTCGTAATCCTCGCCCTTCTTGAGGCCCTGCTTCTTAAGCGCCTGCTCGGTGTAGCCCACGCTGCCCACCTGCGGGTGGCAGTAGGTGCACCCGGGGATCACGGTGTAGTCCATGGGGATCGGCTCGTGCTTCTCCTTGCCGTCCTTGAACGCGAACTGCTCGACGCAGAGGATCGCTTCTTCGCCCGCGACATGCGCCAGCGCGGGCGGGCCGATGACATCGCCGATGGCGTACACGCCCGGCAGGTTCGTCGCGTAGGACAATGCCTTGGGCTCGCTGGGGCGATCGTCGCTGAGCGGCACATAGTCGGTCTTGATGAAGCCGCGCACGGTCTCCAAGCCCAGCGACTCATCGAACAACCCGTCGAAGCGGCCCGCGACGCCGATGGCCAGCAGCACCTTGTCACCCTCGATCACTTCCTTTTTGGATGCATCGGGCTTGCCGTCCTTGCCCATCGGTGCAACGGTAACCTTGACACCCTTGCCCTTGGTGTCGATATCCATCACGCCGGTGCTGACGCGGACATCGAAGCCGTGCTTCTTGTAGATCTTGGTCATCTCCTTGCCGACCTGCTCGTCCTCGATGGGCACGAGGCGGTCGAGCATCTCGATGATGGTCACATCGGTGCCGAAGTTCTTGTAGACATAGCCGAACTCCATCCCGATCGCGCCCGCGCCGACGATGATGAGCTTGTTGGGGCGCTCCTTGTTGTACATCGCCTCACGCGCACCCCAGACCTTGTCGCCGTCGAACTTGGCGAACGGCAGGTCACGGGCGACCGAGCCCGTCGCGATGATCACGCGATCGCAGGTGATCTTCTCGACCGCGTCCTTCACTTTCACGGGCGAGGGTGTGAACTCCTCGTTGAGCTCGCAATCGCGGATCTCGATCTCGACCTTCGGGCCAGCTTTCACGATCTTGGCGTGCTTGTTGAAGAACTCGATCTTGTTCTTCTTCATGAGGAACTCAACGCCCTTGTTGAGCTTGTCCGCCACGCCGCGTGAACGCCCGATGACCTTGTCCCAATCGAACTTGATCTCGCCGGTCTCGATCCCCCACTCTTCCTTTTCCGCGAGCTTTTCCATGAGCTCCGCGTTGGAGATGAGGGCTTTAGAGGGGATGCAACCCCAGTTGAGGCACACGCCGCCGAGCTTGGCTCGCTCGATGATGGCCACCTTGTATCCGAGCTGGGCCGCCCGGATCGCGCCGACATAACCGCCCGGGCCGCCACCGATCACCACCACATCAAAGTGCTTGCTCGCCACGCTGATACCTCGTTTCTCGTGCTACGGACCCGCCTTTTCAGCGTTGCCCGGCGTTGTACTCACAAAGGGCGAGATTATAGCGCCGCGACACGCACGATCAGCCCGGTGCCGCATCCTGGGCATTCCACTGGCGCGGACAATCTCATTCCTGAGTCAGGCGGCAAAGTACCCGTCAGATGGGCAAATCTCACTGCCGATCTGGCAGAACCCCGCCGCCCAGTCCCGATCTTGGCCGAGTCTGAGCCCCACAAGTTCCCCGCCGAACGGGCCTTGGCTCGATCTGGGGCGACTTTTGCCCTTGCGCAATACTGGCACGCCTCATGCAGCCGATAGAGTGGACAGAAACCGGGTTGAGGACCCGATCTCAGCACGAGACCGCATCATTCCACCCGGCTGTGCGAACAGAATGACATCGGGAAGCGTTTCTTCCCATGACAACAGATCATCGGTACCCGGAGGGTGCCGAGTGCCACCCGGAGGCAAACCGGGTCGCGGGAGATTAGACATGTTTGAGCGATTCACAGATCGTGCCCGCAAGGTGATGGCCCTGGCAAACCAGGAAGCCCAACGCTTCAACCACGAATACATCGGCACCGAGCACATCCTGCTCGGGCTGGTTAAAGAAGGCTCAGGCGTCGGCGCCAATGTCCTCAAGAACCTCGATGTCGACCTCCGAAAGGTCCGTCTCGAGGTCGAGAAACTGGTCCGTGCCGGCCCAGAGATGGTCACCATGGGCAAG
>JAGQON010000032.1 GCA_020427395.1 Phycisphaerales bacterium | reverse complement strand
GGGGCGTTCGATCATGCTCCGGGCGCTCTACTCGGCCAAAATCGCCATCCAGGTCGGCCTGATCGTCTCGCTGATCGCTGTGGCGTTCGGTTCGATCATCGGAGCCGCGGCCGGTTACTTCGGCGGGATGATCGACCATATTGTCATCTGGCTCTACTCGACCTTCAGCTCGATCCCGTACCTCGTACTTCTCGTGGTGCTGGCGTTCATGTTTACGGGCTCGGTCTTCGAGGGCACCCTGATCCCGCTGTATGTTGCGTTCTGTCTGACTTACTGGATCGGACCCTGCCGCGTGACCCGCGGCGAGGCCCTCAAGCTCAAATCGCTCGACTATGTTCAGGCAGCCCAGGCCCTCGGCGCGGGCAAGGCCCGCATCCTGCTGCGGCACATCATCCCCAACACCTCGCACCTGATGTTCATCAACTCGTCGCTGCTGTTCATCGGAGCGATCAAGGGCGAGGTCGTTCTGACCTTCCTCGGGCTGGGACTCAAAGAAGGCGCGAGCTGGGGGATCATGATCTCACAGTCCAAGCCGGAGGTTGTCGCCGGGTTCTTCTGGCAGATCGGCGCCGCGACCTTCTTCATGTTCGTGCTCGTCCTCGCGTTCAATGTCCTTACCGACGCCCTGCAGGACGCGTTTGATCCCAAGCATGTCGGCTGATCGGTTCAATCAACAGATCAACAAAAACACCCGCTGGTATCAGCGGGTGTTTTTCGATGAGGATCGTGAGCGAAGTTAGGCCCGGGCTGCTTCGTAGCGGCGGGAGACTTCTTCCCAGTTGACCACGCGCATGAAGGCCTTGGCATAATCTGCCCGGCGGTTCTGGTATTTCAGGTAGTACGCGTGCTCCCAAACATCGACACCCAGCAAGGGCACGGCGCTGGCGAACATCATGTCCTGCTGATTCTGCATCTGCAGGACCATCAGCCGCCGGGACGCGGGCTCATAAACAAGCCAACCCCAGCCCGAGCCCTCGACCTTGGTTGCGGCGCTTGTGAAGTACTCGACGAAGGCGCTGTATGTGCCGAAGTCCTTCTCGATCTGAGCGAGCAGGTTGCCCTCGGGTTTCCCGCCACCGCCCTCGCTCTCTGGCTTCATGCCGGTCCAGAACAGTGTGTGGTTGATGTGCCCGCCCATGTGGAAGCTCAGCTGGCGTTCCCAATGCTGGATCAACGCCGGGTCGCCGCCCTGCCACAGGTACTCGTTGAGCTTGGCGACCGCGGTGTTCGCGCCCTTGACATAGCCGGCGTGGTGCTTGTCGTGATGGATGCGCATCGTCTGCTCGTCGATCACCGGCTCCAGCGCGTTGTACGCGTAGGGCAGCTCGGGGAGCACGAACTCCTGTTTCTGCGCATCGTAGCCAATCTCGGTTGGTGAGAACTTTGCGGGGCGGATCTTGGGCTGGGCGCTCAGCGCTTCACTGCCGCTCAAACCGAGGGCGCCGAGCGCGGCGATACTCCCGATCGCGTTCCTTCGTGATAGGTCATGATCCATGCGGTACCTCCTTATTGGAAACATCCCGTATCTCTGAGAGTCTAGTCCTGTCGTCCCTCGATCGCAGCGATCAGGCACGCTGCCCCCAGGATCAGCAGGTCGTCAAGGTCATCGTCGTCATCCATGATTGCGACACCCATCCGGAATACAACCGGGTTAAAGTGCTGCCGGAGCATGGCGATCGCCTTTCCGTCCCTTGAGCGCGTAATCTCATACCGCTGCGGGAAGAAGATGTTCGCGTAGTCGATGTATCGCCGAGCGATGGGAGCAAATGAGCCGGTTTCGCGGACCTTGGCGATCTCGTCGCCGCTGGTGTTGAACACGAGCCACTCGTCTCGCACGAACGAGGATTTGAGTCCCTTGCGACGAAGCGAGCCGAGTGTGGTCCCGTCTGGGAGGGTGATGTTGTAAGTTGCGCCGAAGTCGATGATCTGCTGGGTGTTGAGCGACAGCAGCAAGTCACTCATGTCCTCGCCGGTGTAGAGCTTGATATCCTCGCGGAGCTTGAACGCCTTCTGCTTACAGTATCCGATCACTGACCCGTGCTCGTCATAGACATGAAAGGCGGCCCCGAAGACTTTGAAGAACTTGCGCCTGATCGTGTACTGTTCCTGATGATCTGCCATGTATCTCTCCGTGATTGAACTGACCCGGGTTGAGTGTAGAGAAAAACGGGCACGCGTGGCGTGCCCGTTCGTTTGAAACTTGGATGATGAGCCGGCTTATTCGGCTTCGCCGACCTGCCAGCGACGGAAGTTGGAGAGTTCCGCCCCGCCGACCATGTCACGCACGGCCTTGGACGGGTCCATCACGAAGGCCTGCTCAAGCAGAGCGACCTCGGCGAAGAACTTCTTCATACCGCCCTCGACCATCTTCTCGGCGATCTCCTGCGGCTTGCCGCTCTCGACCGCCTGGTCGATGCGGAACTTGCGTTCCTTCTCGACGAGCTCGTTGGGGATATCCTCGCTGGTGAGACCGAGCGGGCGGGGTACGACCGCGGTGACATGCATCGCCAGCTGACGGAGAATCTCGCCTTCGACCTCGCCCTGGGCCTCGATGAGCGAGGCGGTCTTGCCGTCGTGGTGGACATAGTACCCGTAGCGGGTCTTGCCCGCCTCGCCGCTGAGCTTCTCGATCTGGTCGATCGAGATATTCTCGCCGGTCGAGATGCGGAGGTCGTCGATGATCTCCGCCATCTCGTCGGTGGGGGTTACATTGCCCGAGTCACAGCCGAGGGCAAGCTCGGCGATCTTCTTGGTCGCGTTGATGAACTTCTCATTCTTCGCGGTGAAGTCGGTCTCTGCCTTGACCTTCACGAGCGACGCGGCCGTGCCGTCGTCAGAGACTGCGATCTCGACGCGGCCCTCGCCGGCGACGCGATCGGACTTGGTCTCCATCTTGCCCTTGAGCTTCTTGCGAAGCAGGGTCTCGGCTTCTTCGACATCCCCGTTCGCTTCTTGGAGTGCCTTCTTGCACTCCATCATCGCGAGGCCGGTTTTGTTTCGCAGGTTCATCACATCTTTGGCACTGATCGACATGTCAGTTCATCTCCGCCGCAGAGGGGTCGGGCGTCGGGGTTGTTGGGTGTTCATTCACCCGACGCGGTGTGGTGTTGATCCCATGCCCGCTGTGGGGCATGCTCGTGGTGGGTTCAGGATTCGGCAGGGGCTGCGGTCGCCGCGTTCTCGGCCGAGGCCTCGCCGGCTGCTGCGTTGCTGTCATCGGCACGGAACTGGGCGCGGCTGGAGCGGCGTGGCGTGCGCGAATCATCGCCAGCACCCTTGTCGTTCTTGCCCTCGTTTCGTTCGACGCGGGCAGTCTTGCCGTCCGAGATCGCCTTGCACAGCTCGCGGACAATCACATCGATCGAACGCATCGAGTCGTCGTTGCCGGGGATCGCGATATCGGTCATGTCCGGATCGCCATCGGTATCGATCAGACAGATCGTGGGGATACCGAGCTTGCGTGCCTCGCGAAGGGCGGTCGCCTCACGGTTCACATCGATCGCGACGATGGCGCCGGGCATCTTGTGCATGCGACGGATGCCATCGAGGTTCCGCTTGATCTTGCGCATCTCGCGACGCAGCTGCGATTCCATCTTCTTCGAGTAGCTCTCGAAGTTATCGTCCGCTTCGATCGCTTCGAGCTCCTCGAGGCGCTTGAGGCGGTTGCGGATGGTGCCGAAGTTGGTCAGGGTACCGCCGAGCCAACGCTCGGTGACATAGTGCATCTCGATATCGCCAACACGCTGCTCGATGACGCCCTTGGCCTGGCGCTTGGTCCCGACAAAGCACACGTCTTTGCCGCTGGCAACCGTCTTGGTCAGGTACTTGCGAGCAAGGAGAAGGCCTTTGACGGTTTCCTTGATGTCGATGATGTGGATCCCGTTGCGCTTGCCGTAGATGTACGGCGTCATCTTCGGGTTCCAGCCGCTGCTGCGCTGCCCGAAGTGAATGCCCGATTCAATGAGATCCTGAACGAGTGTGTTGGCCATGATACTGGTCCGTTCCTTGTCAGCGGCACCGGCCACGAGATCGGTCGCGACGCATGGGCGCTTTGGTGACGAATCCTCCGTCCCGACTCAATATCGGGACGCTGTTTGTCATACGAAACCCTACAGGGGCGTGCGTGCCGATCGCATCGCACCCATAAGTATAGGTGGCTCAAGGTCGCAAACAACCCCGCAACACACGAAGATTAGCGTCTGGGTACCCTAACACAATCCGTTCAATAGTCCTGCCAAAGCTTCAGCCAGTATCGACACCCCCCAATTCTCGGAACCGGGTTGAGTCGGGGCACCGGGGGGCCGATATCGACGATGACTACGCCAAACGACTGGCAGAACAAAAGGGTGAGATCAGATGACTGACAGCGGACTCATAGTACGGCGTTCTGTACGCTACGAGATCTCGATGCCTGCGCGACTGCGCGTTGCGCCACATCACGCCGATGCGCTGGGCTTTGCCAAAGGCGTCTGTGGCGAGAACAGATGGATCGATATCAGCATCATTGATTTCGCTGCAGGTGGTCTGGGCTTCATCATCGAGGTCTTCCTCCCACGCAATGTTGATCTGGAGCTGGAGATCCCGTCATTCCTCCCTGGCGAGGCGGGAACCCTGCTCTCATGCATCGTGCGAGTTCAGCGGGTGCAGATGACCGATCGACGCCCTGCTTACAAGGTCGGTGCCGCATTTGTCGACACCAGCGAAGCCGTAATGAATGACATCGAGGCGATGCTCGATCGCCTCAGTGAAGAATGCGATTCAGAGCTCGGGGGACAGAGCGATGCTTGATACTACCGAGTTCATCATCCAGACACTTGTTGAGAACGGCGACATGACCGTCGCCAGCGCCGACCGTCTGCGTGAATACATCGCGGAGAAGGAAGTCGGTTTCGACGAAGCGGTGATCCGCTCAAACATTGTCGAGCCAAGGGCTGTGGCGATCGTCAAGTCGATGATCTGCGAGTACCCGTTTATTGATATCAAGAAGTTTGATATCGATATCCGTCAGTCGCGAACGATGCCCAAGTCGATGTCCGAGCGGCTCAGGGCGTTCCCGTTGTTCATCTTCGGTGAGATCGCGACCGTCGCCATGGAAGATCCGTTGGATCTGCATGCGATCGACGAGATCCGTCAGACACTCAAGAAAGAGATTGATCCGGTCGTGTGTGATGCGCAGCAGCTGCGCATGCTCATTACCCGGGCATACACACTGGACACCGGTGTGCCCGAAGCTGATCAGGGCGAGGATGAGGCGCGTTTCGACAACAGTAACGAACCCATCGTTGCGGCCGTGAACCAGATCCTCTTCAACGCGGCTGAGTTGAATGCGAGCGATATCCACATCAACCCCGACGATAAATCGTTGCTGCTCCGCTACCGGGTTGACGGCGTGCTCCAGCCCCAGCGCGGGCCGGACATCGGTATGCACGAGGGGCTCATCCAGCGTCTCAAGGTGATGTCCCATCTCGATGTAACCCAATCGCGTAGACCCCAGGACGGCAAGTTCCGCTTCAAGCACAACGGGATCCCGGTCGATGTCCGCCTGAGCATCCTGCCCACGATCCACGGCGAGAATGCCGTGATGCGTCTGCTGAGCAACGCGAGCCAGATCGGGCAGATCAAGGACCTCGGTATGCCGAAAGATGTCGCGGACGCCTTCACGCAGATGGTCCATAAGCCGCACGGCATCGTCCTCGTCACAGGCCCGACCGGCTCGGGTAAGACCACTACGCTCTACACCGCACTCAACGAGATTAACTCGCCAGAGTGCAACGTCATGACGATCGAGGACCCCGTCGAAATCCGGCTCCCGCTCGTGCGTCAGGTCCAGGTTAACTCTGAGATCGGGCTGACATTCGCTGGGGCGCTGCGGTCGATCCTCCGCCAAGACCCCGATGTTATTCTGCTCGGCGAAATCCGAGACAGTGAAACCGCCAAGATCGCGGTCCAGTCCGCGCTCACCGGCCACCTCGTCTTCTCCACGCTCCATACGAACGAAGCGATCGGTGCGATACCACGCCTCCGTGAGTTCGGCGTGCCGCCCTTCGCGATCAATAACGCCCTGCTTGGCGTGATGGCCCAGCGCCTCGTACGCCGAGTATGTGCCGATTGTGCGATCGAAGATAGCCCAGACCCGATCGTGCTCAACGATCTGGGAATCAAGCCGCACAATGGCGAAAAGTTCTACAAAGGCAAGGGCTGCCCCAAGTGCATGAGTCTGGGCTACCGCGGGCGGATCGGTGTCTACGAGCTGCTCTGCGCAACCACCGGCGTGCGAGAACTCATCGACCGTGGTGCGGCCGCGAGTGAGATCTTCGAGCATGCCCGCTCCGAGGGCATGAGACTCATGCTCGAAGACGGAGTCCAGAAAGCACGCCTCGGGCTTACGAGCATCGAGGAAGTCAGCAAGCTCCACGCGACCATCGACATCAAGCTCGGGTGCAAGGACGAAGACTACCGGCTTAGCGCCTGATTGGGGAGCCTCTCATGGGATCGACAGCATACAAGTATCATGCGGTGGATGAGACCGGCACTCGGAAGTCAGGTCGGATCGATGCCCAGAACGAGCAGGCTGCTTTTCAGCAACTGCTCGAGCAGGGGTTTACTCCGCTCACCGTGAAGGAGTGCAGCAGCGCGCTGAGCGTGCTGCGCAGCAGGCGTGTAACGCAGATCGAAATCGCGACCCTCACGAGAGAAATGAGTGTGCTCGTAGAGGCGAACATCCCCATTGGTCGAGGGCTTCTTTCAATCGCAGAACACGAGAAGAACCCCGCCTTGAGAGACATGATCTTCGATATCGCTTCGATGATCGAGTCGGGTGAGAAGATCACTTCCGCGTTCGCACGCTACCAGCATGTGTTCGGCGCCGTCTACATCGAGACGCTCCGCTCAGCGGAGCAGTCGGGCCAGATCGGGCCGGTCGCCTCGCACCTTGCCGACATGCTCGAGCGGAACATCGAAACCACCCAACAGCTCAAGCGGGCGATGACCTATCCCATTATCGTGGTGTGCTTCGTCATCCTTGCTCTGAGCGTGATTGTCATCTTTGTTGTACCCAAGTTCGCCACCATCTTCGAGGCCAACGGAGTCGAACTCCCGCTCACAACACGAGTCGTACGGGCCATGGGGGCATCGATCACCCAGTACTGGTGGTTGTATCTCAGCATCATCGTCTCGGGCGCTTTTATGCTGATCCGAACTTGGAAGAGCAAGAGCGGGCGCTTCAAGATCGAGAAGCTCCTTCACAAGCTCCCTTATATCGGGACCATGATGACCGCGGTCACAACCGCTCGTTTCAGCCGCGTGATGAGCATCGGGCTTGAGTCCGGCATTGAAGTGATCTCCGCGATTGAGATTGCCGGCGGATCGACCGGGCGTCCCGTCTTCCAAGATGAGTGCATCCGAATGTGTGACCGGATGCGATCGGGTGAGGGGCTCTCCGATGTCATCAACCGGGCTCAGGGGCTCCCGAGCTTCGCCCGGCGTCTGTTCGGATCGGGCAAAGACTCCGAAGAACTTGCCCGTGCCGGCTCAATCATCGCAAGGCACTACGACCGCCAGTCGGATTACCTTGCCAAGAACATCAACACCATCATCGAGCCCATGATCACCATCGCCATGGCGGGGATTGTGCTGCTCGTCGCGTTGTCGGTCTTCTTGCCGATGTGGCAGATGATCAGCATCAACAAGTGAAGCAGAGGGAGTTATTCATGAAGTTCCACAAGGCCTTTACGCTCGTTGAAGTGCTGATCGTGATCGTAATCCTCGGCATTCTGGCGGCGGTTGCCGTCCCGCGATTCGCCGGTGCCAGCGACGATGCAAGAACAAGCGCCACCCAAAGCACCGTCGCAGGTGTCCGGTCTGCCATCGCGACATATCGCACCAGCGCAGTCATCCTGGGCAATGATCCGTACCCCACGCTCGTCCAGATGACCGATGGCAGCGTGCTCAAGTTCACCCTTCCGCCAAACCCATTCACCGATATTGGGGGGGTTCAGGCGGTCAGCCAGGCGCAGGCCGCAGCCCGGGGCGTGAGTAACGAGTCCGCCGCGGGTTGGAACTACTTTGTCGACAACAACGCGACACCGCCCACGGCGATCTTCTATGCCAACTCAAGCGCCACAACGACCGCTTCCGACGGTTCCGGTGGCAACCAGACCGCCAACGAGCTTTGAACGAATGATCCACACCCGCACCAACCAATGCTCCAGGAGTCGCGGTGCATTCACGCTCGTTGAGCTGATGGTCGTTGTTCTTCTTATGGGCATCGTGGCCGTCACCGCGATCCCCGCGATGGGCAATGTGCGAACCATGCGAGAAGGTGCCGCCCGTGACGATGTGGCCCGCATGCTTGAGGTGACCAAGGCGAGGGCGTTGGCGATGGGCTCGCCCTGCGGGCTCCAGATCAATGTGAGCGATTCAACCCTGACGATCGTCCAGTTGAATGACAGCGGCGATATCGAGAGCGTGACTGATCCACTGACCAGCAAAGCGCGAGCACTCGATCTGCCCGCGACCTACCCGGATGTCACCGTCGAATCAATGGTCAACGGCGACGGCTCGGCTGGCTCCGGTGTCATCTGGTTCGACTATGAGGCCAACCCGCACACCCGATCGTCCGCCGGTGTCTTTGAGTCAATCAATACCGAATCCGCAACCATTGAGCTCTCATCGGGGCAGGTGGTGCTTGTACACCCCCATACGGGTGTGGTGGAACTGCAATGAGTGTGCACGCTCGTCACCAACTTGGCCGCCCTGCGTTCTCGCTGATCGAGGTTGTTATTGCTGTTATCGTGCTCGCGATCGCAGTACCACCAACGCTCAACCTCATGGATTCCGCGGCCGCCGGCCGCGCCGACGCAATCAACACCACGCGGGCAACGATCCTGGCCACCTGTGTGCTTGAAACAGTCACCGCGGACATCAACAGCGATGCAGCCGGTCTTGGATTCGACGCACTGGCAGATGATGACGCGTACCTGAACACCCCGACAACGGGGCTGATCGACCGACTCGATCCGATCGTTGAGCCGTACACGAGTGTCGGTTTCAGTTACACGGTCACCATCGGTCCTCTTGTCTCGTCAGACGGCACAGTCAGCGCCACAGTCAGCGAGAACATCTTCCGTGTGATCACGGTCAGCGTGGGCTATACCTCCGCCACCAGTGATCCCTACCTGCTCCCTGTATCAACCATGGTGTCGGCGCTATGAGACGATCGAAGTACGCAAACCTCCACGCTTTCACGCTGCTCGAACTCATGGCCGCGATCGTGGTCATGAGCATCATCAGCGTCGTGCTGCTGCCGGTGCTCACGAGCGCGTCGGAGTCGTACACTACGACCCGAGAGGTCCGAGCGCGAACCGAGCATATGGCGTTTGCGCTCGACCGGATCGCGCGCATGATCCGTCAAGCCCCGATCGGTGCCGATGATTCAGGGGTGGGCATCCAAACCGCCACTGCAAACTCGGTCGTCTTCGCCGACGGGACCGGAATTGAGCTGAGCTCCGGGCAGCTTGAGCTGGTTGTCCCGGGTGAATCCAACGCACTGCTCTGCGACGGGGTCGACTCTCTTTCGATCCAGTACTTTGCAAACGATGGCACAACCAGCACGCTGGCCACGCCAACCGATACACACCGCATCTCCGTCACACTCACCTCCGGGCAACTCACGATGAGTGTCGTGGCGCATCCACGGGTCTGGATCGGGCAGGGGGACGGCACATGAGTCACATACAGCCAGGAGATCATCAGCGCAGAGGCGCGGTGCTCGTGGTCATCTTGGTCGTGATGGCCGTACTCGCTCTCGTCGTGGCCGGTTCAATCCGACCGGTCCGCGACGAGGCAGAGATCGCGACGTTACGCGTCGAAACCACACGAGCGTTTTACACGGCGGAGAGCGGGGCATTCGTCGTGATGCAGGGGGTCATGGGGAATGCCACGATGCCCACCGAGGGAAGCACACTCGATCTCAATGGGCAAACCGTCGTATTCGTCCAGATCCCCGATGAGACCCCGGTCGCGGTCGTAGAGGGCATCAGCGGCGATGCCGTCCGAAGAATCGAGCTGACGACCGAATAACCAGCCATGAATTGTGCAAGTCACCCAAATACGGGAGAAGTCCCTATTCCCACGGGTCGATAAATCACATGCCAATGTCAACGGCAAGGGGAGTGCTCCATGTCCATCCCGAACGGGTTCGTCATCTCACTGGTTCCGAATCGACTCAGCGTCATGCTCGTCAGCCGCGGGCGTGTTCAGCAGTCAGAATCGACCAGCCTGCCTTCTCAGGATTGGTCCGATCTCTGGGCTGACGGTTTGATGCAGCTCGACCTGCCGCTGCGCCAACTCTTATCCCGCTTCCCGAAGCGATCACTCAGCAACACAACGCTCATTTACGAGTCCAAGACCCTCACCAAGCAGATCACCACCGATGAGCAGGGTGGCGCTTTCGCACGGGACACGGCACGATCGAAACTCCGTGAAATGGTCGGCCTGGATACGCAAGTATGTGTCACGCCGCTCGGTAATGATACAGCAACAAGCGGTCCAACCCTGATGTTGGCATACGCGGATCGTGATGACACACTCCGCTCCCTCTATGCCTGGCTCAACCGCTGCGGTGTCCGTGTCTCGGGCATGATCCCCTCGAGCGTCGCTTCGGTTGTCGTTGCCGCTCAGCAGGCAGAATCGCTCGATGACGAAACCGCGATCTTCTACCTCGACGGTCACTGTGGCGTGCTCTGCTACTCGTCTGGAAAACACCTCAAGCTCGTCCGCCCCACGGATATCGGCTTCAACAAACTCGCTGAGTCTTACCAGCAGGTGTTTCAGGAGCATCAGGCAAAGGAAGCGGGGCCCGATGCCCCCGCGCAGTGCTGTGTGCAGGACGCGTTGAACTGCCTCGTAGAGCACGGAATCCCGTTCCAGCCCCAGCAGTACAAGGGCATCGAGCTCCGATCAGGAGTCCTCCCGCGAATGGCCCCGGTTCTCCAGCGGATCGGTATCGATGTCAAGCAGACAATCCGATTCGGCATCGGAGGCGAAACCAAGCTCAAGAACCTGATCGTCGCGGGACCCGGTGCCGCGATTCCGAACATCACCCGGGCTGTCAGCGAGCACCTTGAACTCCACATGAAACTCGCCGCAGGGCATGAGGGGTTCGAGCCCGCGGTTGCCGGCGGATTTGGGACGACTGAGCAGCAGTTCATCGAACTCTCCAAATCGATCCCGGTCCTGCTTCCTCGAATCGCCGGCGATGAGCGGTCTCGTAAGCAGCTTCAGCAGGCCGTGGGTATCGGTGCCGTCATCGCCGCAGTCGCCGTCGCGGGACAGTTCCTGAACTACACATCGCAACGCTCGCACTTCGAATCCGAGATTCAGAAGGACTCCGGGCGATATCAGCGGGTTGCGCAGTTTGAGCAGATGCAGCAGCAGGCGCACGAAGTACACGGAATGCTCGGCGATATCTCCAAACTGGTTGCCAGCCATACGGACCCACAGCCCTACTGGGAAACACCGCTGGCCGAGATCGGCCAGTTTGTGGGAAGCGGCATCAGGATCCAGGAACTGCGAGGTGAGTATGACTCGGGCACACCCGTGCTCGTCATCCTCGGGTACAGCATCGCAGAAGGCAAGCTCTCGGCCGGGCAGGTGCTCGATCAGTTTGTCGAGAGAATCGGAAAAATCGAGCATGTCGGTGCCGTCCGTATGGGCGCAACAACGCGCATCGATGTAAGCACCCAGCAGGGTGAGAACAACGCCTGGGGTTCGCAGTTTACGCTTAAAGTGATGCTACGAAACCGCTACTCGCCGTACGAGGCCTTCGCGAACGCAAGCGAGGGAGAGGCAGATTGGACCCAGCCATGAACGCAGATCTCAACAAAGCAATTGCCGCCCGGGTTGCGCTCGTCGCAGCCGGTTCGGTTGCCCTGAGCTACTTTTTCGTCAAGCCCAGCTCGATCGCTGCCGCCGAAATGGAACGAGTGCACGATGCGCATCACGAGTACATCGATCTCGGTGAGCGCGAGATGGCCAGCAATGCGGATCAGGTCGATGCGCTTGTCGCGAATATGCGAGCCGCCAGAGACGCGATCGTCAGTGACCTGACGAAGAATGTCCCGGCACAGACACACCAGCAGCTCCAGCGCCTCGCCATCGACCGCGGGCTGACCGTCACTCGTGTTGAGCCGACGAAGTCTTCTGTCCATGAATCGAAGACCGGCACGCCAGCCCAAGCGGTGAAGATCGAAGAAAAAGAGTTCCGTATTGAGTGCCAGGGCGCATTCAGCGGGGTCGTCGCCTTCGTCGACGATATCCAGCGATCCCCGGGGCAGCCCCGTGTGAGCAGCTTCCGGATGATCCCGACGGACGAAAACAGAGTTCGGGCGAGTGTTACGATCAACCTCATCGAACTCATCGAGTTTCCCGAGAAGATGAAGAACGCATTCGAGATGACCGGCGAACAACCACAACCAGAAGCCAGCAGCAGCGGGGGTGATGCATGAGCAAGCAGGCAAGCAGAAACCCGCTTTACTTTGCCGCGATGGTTGTCCCGGCACTCTGTGTGTTCGCTGGCAGCCTGATCGGCTCGGGCGCACGCACGGCCTCCGCCTCAGCGGAGACTTTTCAGATGGTCTCGCTCCAGAATACCCCCTTCTACATCGAGCGGGTTGGTGAGGGGCTCAACACGCAGGAGTTCATTCCATCGCCGTTCTACTTCGAACCGGCGATTGCCCCGATCGAATCGGTTGTCAGGCAATCGGACCCAGTCACGACGCGTCCCAAGGGTGCGCAGCAACTCCCCACGGTCCGGGTAACCTCAATCCTCCCCAACGCGAAAACCCCGCTGGCTATCATTGATGGCAAGGCAAGACGAGTCGGGGACACGCTCGAGTCGGGCTGGACTGTCCTGAGCATCAACGGTGATGATTTCACTGTCACCCTTGTCCATAGCTCAGGGCAGAAGTCACGGGTCGGGATCAAATAAAGATCAGGGCTCTTCCCGCTTGAGTCCGGGGCGATCCAGGTATATGCTGATGGCCATATCGGGCGTATAGCTCAGTTGGCTAGAGCGCTGCCGTCACATGGCAGAGGTCACTGGTTCGAGTCCAGTTACGCCTATTCAGATCGAGGAACAACAGGACGGCCACCCGTCCTGTTTTCTGTTTTGCACGATACCAAGTAGACGATAGTAGTGATGGCTACACTTGCCTCGGGAGCAACTGAGTGACAGAAGTACCCCAGAGCCAGTCGTATCAGCGAACAAGAAGCGATCACGCATCCGAGATCGCTGAGGACTATGTCGAGGCCATCGCAGACCTGATCGACACCCACGGCCAGTGCCGCGTGAGGGATCTGGCCGATCATTTCGGGGTCACTCATGTTACCGTCGTCCGGACGGTTCAACGCCTTGAGCGTGACGAACTGGTAAGCACGCAGCCCTACAAGCCCGTCGAACTCACGAAGAAGGGGCGACGCTTGGCCAACGCTTGCAAACGCCGCCACGAGATCGTCTATGCCTTCCTGCTCGCTCTGGGAGTCGACCCGAGGGTCGCCGCCGTTGATGCCGAGGGCATCGAGCACCATGTCAGCCCACCCACGCTCAAGCAGTTCAGGCGATTCCTCGACAGGAACTCTTGACACATAGGCCCTTTCAAGTACCCGGATTGCGGGTTGACAAAATTGTAGCAGATGATACACTGTGATCAAATGTAACCGAGGCTACATGAATCACCCAATCCGATACGGAGCGACCCGCATGTCCTTGCACTTGAAGAAAACTCAGATGATCTGCCTCTGGTTCATGGGGGTGCTCGCGTTCCTTCCCGCGGCCTGCAGCGACGCCCATCGCCCAGAATCTACATCGATCTCAATCGTTGCGACTACCGGCATGGTCGCGGATATCGCTCGCCAGGTCGCCGGCGACAGGGCCGAGGTCACCGGGCTGATGGGCTCGGGCGTCGACCCACACCTCTACAAACCAACCCGAACGGATGTGCAGCGCATCATGGATGCGGACATCATCTTCTACAACGGCCTCCTCCTTGAGGGCAAGATGGTCGACACCTTCGTGCGAGCCGCCACAAGCGGCAAGCCTGTCCACGCGGTCACTGAACTCCTCGACGACTCCTACCTGCTCGAGCCGGAAGAGTTTGAAGGGCATCAGGACCCGCATGTCTGGATGGACCCCGCCGCATGGTCAAAGGCGATCGAAGTCGTCCGAGATCGCCTCGTCGAACTCGACCCAAGCGGTCAGCCCGAGTACCACGCGAACGCGGAGGCCTACGCAGCAAGGGTCAATCAGCTCGATGCGTATTGCCAGCGCGTGCTCTCAAGCGTGCCCGAGAAGCAGCGGGTCCTTGTCACGGCCCACGACGCATTCAACTACTTCGGAAGGCGATTCGGTTACGAAGTAGTCGGAATCCAGGGCATCTCCACCGAATCGGAGGCCGGCGTGCGGGATATCGAGCGACTGGTTGATCTGCTCGTCGAGCGTAACATCAACGCGGTCTTTGTCGAATCCACCGTCTCCCAGCGCAATATTCAGGCGCTAATCATGGGTGCCAAAGCACGTGGCCATACGGTCGTCATCGGCGGCGAACTCTTCAGCGATGCCATGGGGGCTTCCCAGACATATGAGGGGACATACATCGGTATGATCGATCACAACGCGACCACCGTCGCCAGAGCCTTGGGCGGGCAGACCCCACCCAGAGGCATGAACGGAGAACTCAAAGAGTGATCCCCCAAAGCCCGTCAAAGTCATCCTTACCCAACACCCTTGAGCATCGTCCCGAGCATTCGTCGCAGAGCCCGCTCTCCGTACACGCGATGACCGTCGCGTACCACAAGAAACCTGTACTCTGGGATGTCGATTACGACGCAACGCCCAATAAGCTCATTGCCATCGTCGGTCCCAACGGTGCCGGGAAAAGCACCTTCATTAAATCATGCCTCGGGTTGGTGCCGAAGGCGGCGGGGCTCGTCGAGTTCTGGGGCATGCCCTACCGCAGAGCGCGATCCCGGATCGGTTATGTCCCACAGCGAGAAAGTGTCGATTGGGACTTCCCCGTGTCCGCCCTCGATGTCGTCGCAATGGGGCGATACCGACATATCGGCTGGTGCCGCCCGGTCTCTCGTAAGCACAAGCAGGTCGCTCTTGAATGCCTGGATCTTGTGGGCATGAAGCCGTTCGCCTCCAGACAGATCAGTCAGCTCTCAGGCGGTCAGCAGCAACGGGTGTTCCTTGCCCGAGCTCTGGCTCAGCAGGCCGATCTCTATTTCATGGATGAACCTTTCGCAGGCGTCGATGCGGCCACCGAGCGGGCGATTATCGAGGTCCTTCGACGCCTCAAGGGCGAGGGCAAGACCGTCATCGTCGTCCATCACGACCTCCAGAGCGTCCCCGAGTACTTTGACGAGGTCATCCTCCTCAACATGCGCGTGGTTGCCGCCGGTCCTGTTCGTGAGGTTTTTACCAAGGAAAACCTCCATAAAACCTACGGCGGGCGCCTCACACTGCTCTCCGAAGCAGCCGAAGCCGTGGCTCGCAATGAGATCGGGGTCTGATCCATGACGCCCGGCACAGGTCCCAGTTCCATCCAGGATGTCACCGATGAGTGGCCGGCGATCGCGGAGATCATCGAGACCATAACGCTTCGTGCCGGGCACAACACCAACATGGTGATCGCCGGCACGACCCTGCTCGGGCTTGCAGCGGGCCTTATCGGCGTCTTTGCGCTGCTGAGGAATCGTTCGCTCATGACCGATGCGCTCAGCCACGCCACTCTCCCTGGCATCACACTCGCGTTCCTGATTCTCGGTGCCAAATCACTCCCGGTGCTCCTGCTCGGGGCGACAATCACCGGCGTGCTCGGTGTGCTGTGCATCCAACTCCTGCTCCGCCATACCCGCCTCCGAGAAGACGCCTCGATCGGGATCGTGCTCAGCGTGTTCTTCGGCGCTGGCATCGTTGGGCTGAGCTACATCCAGGTCAACGCTCCCAGCGGCTCGGGCGGGCTCAATCACTTCATCTACGGCCAGGCCGCGACCATGCAACCGAGAGACGTTGTCCTCATGGGCGCGATCGCCCTTGCCGCGATGATCGCGACGATCTTCCTGCTCAAAGAGTTCACGATTGTCTGTTTCAATGACGCCTTTGCCCGTGTCGACGGTTGGCCAGTCGGTCTCATTGATCTGCTCATGATGGCCCTCGTCGTTGTCGTCACCGTCGCCGGGCTCCAGGCGGTGGGGTTGATACTCGTCGTTTCGCTGTTGATCATCCCACCCGTCGCGGCACGATTCTGGACCGATCGGCTCCCCCGGCTGGTCATCATCGCGGCACTGATTGGCGCGTGCAGCGGCTACACCGGCTCGGTCGTCTCGGCCCTATTCCCCCGCAAGCCCGCTGGCGCGGTCATCGTCCTGACCGCAGGCGTGTTCTTCGCAATAAGCATGTTCTTTGCACCCAGACGCGGCGTTATCGCGATCACCATCAGACGCCAGAAGCTCCGCATGAAAATCGCAGGCGATCATCTTCTCGAGTTTGCTCACGATCTAGGGGAGACGATGATCAGCCGTGATCAGTATCTCGGTTTCGCGAAGTTGCACGCGTGGTCGAAGACCTACACAGCGATGGTTGGTTTCTCATTAGCACGCGATGGCATGATCGAAAGGGTCAACCAAGGTGGAATCACACTCACCGACGCTGGGGTCCGCCGTGGGAATCGAGTGAGCAGAAATCACGCCCTCTGGGAGCAGTACCTTGTTTCCTACGCCGACATTGCCCCCAGTCATGTGGACTGGTCGGTCGACCTCGTCGAACATGTGCTCTCAGAGGACCTCGTCCTCGAACTCGAATCGGCGCTCCGCAAGCGCGGCGTGGTGATCCCCGAACACACGATCGTGGGGGGGCGGTGATGTTCTTCGACATCGGTCTCGATCTCTTCCCACTGCTCGCTGCTGTGTTTGCGGCCGTCAGCTGTGCACTACTGGGCAACTTCCTCGTCCTGCGCCGCCTGAGTCTCATGGGCGACGCCATCAGTCACAGCGTCCTGCCCGGGCTCGTCATTGCATTCCTTATCACCTCGACCCGCTCGCCGATCGCGATGTTTGCCGGTGCCGCCATAGCGGGTGTCGCGACCGTCGTGCTCGTCGAGTTCGTAAAGCGATTCGGACGTGTCGAATCCGGAGCCGCGATGGGCGTCGTTTTCAGTATCCTCTTTGCCCTGGGCGTATTGCTGATCGAGCAGGCCGCCGCACGCCATGTCGATCTTGATGCCGACTGCGTCCTGCACGGCCAACTGGAAACACTCGTTTGGTATTCAGCCCCAGATTCATTCGGTGGGCTCTTCACACTTCAAACGCTTCAGCAGACTCCCCGCCAGGTCAAGACGCTTGCAATCACGCTGATCCTGGCGATCGGCTTTGTCACACTGCTCTTCAAGGAACTCCGTCTGGCCGCGTTCGACTCCGCCCTCGCCACTACGCTGGGATTCAACGCCACATTCCTGCACTACCTGCTCATGATCTTTGTCGCAACCGCGACCGTCGCCAGCTTTGAGGCCGTCGGGTCGATCCTGGTCATCGCGATGCTCATCTGCCCTGCAGCCGTCGCTCGCCTATTCACCGATCGCCTCGGCTCCCAGATCATCTGCTCGGTTATCGTCGCCCTGATCTGCAGCATCGGAGGATATTTCAGCGCCACAATACTCCCGTCCGCGTTTGGTATCGACGCAGTCAACGCCGCCGGCGCGATGGCCATGATGGGCGGGATCGTCCTGGCCATCGCGGTTTTTGTATCACCTTCTCACGGCGTGATCTCTCGTGTCATACGCCGCCGCCGGCTTTCAGGTCGAGTCGCCCTTGACGATCTGCTCGCGGCCATCTTCCGAGCAACCGAGAAGGGGCAACTCCAGCCGACGCGCACCGAACTTCAGATCGGATTTGCGCACGCCAACCTGCACAGAACAATCCAGCGAGCCAACCACCTTCAGCTCGTGGAGCCGATCGGCACACAACAAGTACGCCTCACCGAATCCGGCATGCAAGCCGCGAGTGAAGTGGTTCGTCGCCACCGGCTGTGGGAGCACTACCTCGTTGAAAAGGTGGGGCTCGCACCCGATCATGTCCACGAAACCGCTGAACTTCTCGAGCACCTGCCGCCACGCCCGCCGCAGGGCCCAGAATCAGACCCGCACGGAAAAGTAATCCCAAAGGGGTTCAGCTGATCGCCAAATCGATACTCATTCGTGAAAGTAGCCCGTCAGGCTTGCCCGCCTCAGGCCTCTTCGATCGCCTCAACACCAGAAACCTCGGGCACATAGGTCTTGAGATTCTGCTCAATCCCCAGTCGAAGCGTCATATTCGAGGACGGACAGCCCACACATGCGCCGTGCATGCGGATTCGGACAACACCCGCTGGCGTTACCTCAACGAGCTCGATGTCGCCACCGTCGTTCTGCACCGCCGGGCGAATCCGATCGATCACCATCGCAACACGATCAGAGACCGACAGCGATGCATCGGGCTTCTGCTCGTCAGCATTCTCGATCGGGTTGCCACCTTGCGTAACGCGAACCATGCAAGATCATAGGTGATCCCACTGCCCTACGCCAGCATCCGCTCGCTTGTTGCACTACACTTCCGGTCATGAAACCGCGACTCTCGATCTCCCTGACGCTGTTCCTGCTCCTCACAACCCTGCCCGCATGCTCGTCCTCGAGCAAGTTTGAGCCATCGGGCAATCCGCTGCTTGATCTGCGAAATCCTGAACTGCTGGAGCGAGACCGCGTTGACGCGGCAAAGGCAGCATGGGCCGAGGTCGAGCAGGGCGTCCGCGATCGCGAAAGAACCCGATACGCCCTCAAGAATCTCGCATGGTCGAGCGCAACAGAGCGAGAGCTGCGCATCGTGGTACTCGACCTCCTCATGTCTGACAAGACGCCCGAAGGGCGAGCCGACTCGCGCGCCATGGCCCGACTGATCCTGCCAAACGAGAAAGATCCCGAGGCCGTCCGCGTCATCGCGTACCACGCCGTTGAAGCTGGGTGGAGCGATCTGGTTCCAGCGTTCGTGCGTAGCCTGTCGCGCCACGACCCGAGCGTTTCGGACACCGAACGATCAGAGTACATCGCGCTCCAGGAGCTGCGCCCAGGCATGCCCATCGAGCAGGTCGTGTTCGATGTCTTCCTCAACCCAGCTCGCGGCATTGAGAATGAGCAGGAAGAGGCCGTGCTCCGCACCCGCGAACGCACCAGAGACGATGCATGGGGTCTCCTCGGCCGACTCGACCCCAGCGGTGAAAGACGAAGAGCGTTCATCTCCTCCGAGAGCATGCTCAGCGAGCAGGCGGACCCAGGCTCACGCGAACTCGTGATGGACCTCAGGGCCGCGCGTGATGAGCTGGGTGTGCTGCCAAATACGAGCATGGAGATCGCATGGCTCCAGTCGCTTCGTCACCACGACGATCAACGCAACCGAGAGCAGAACGACCAGTGGTGGGATGAGACCCGCTTGGCGGTCACCAGCCTCACCAGTGAGCAACGCGAGGGTCTGCGGATGCGACACCTCGAACCCGTGCGATGGGCCACCAAGAACCGCCCCGCATGGCTGAGCCTGGACAGACAGGCGGTCTACGGCGTGCTCAACAACCGCCTCAGCGGTCGGCCAGTCTACAAGCGCAAAGCCGAAAAGGGCGAGCCGCCCCGTCGTGAACGCCTCGGCGACTGGGCCCAGTCCCTCTCATGGGGCGACATGCTGACACTGCTGATCGTGGACGACGCCCTGCAAAACCCCGTCGTGCAGAAACAGCTCTTCACCCAGCGGGCACTCGATAAGCAGGACGAATCAACCGAATACGGCGGCATCATTGAAGTTGATCCGGATACCGGGTGGAGGGCGGTCCTCTTCCGCCCGCGTCAACGCGACCGCCTCAGTGACGAACGCTTCGTCGCCAGCGACGATATGTTCAGATTCAGTGATCGCGCTCTCGCCCATTTCCATTTCCACGCCAACGAGCGAGACAACGGTCAATACGCAGGCCCTTCCCATCAGGACATGGTCAATGCCGCAAGCTCCGCACGCACCAACCTCGTGCTGACATCTCTCGGCTCCGATGAGATGGGGATCGATGTCTACTTCGAATCAGGCGCGGTGATCGACCTCGGCGAAATGGTGCAGACGAAGTAAACGGGAAGATATTTTCGTCGCGGATCATGCCCTATTCAGTTTAAACCCTGATCCCCATAAATCGCCCCTAACGAGCGTGGAAGGGCGATTTCACGCCACCATACACTCGCCTGTGCAACTGACAGAACTCGAAAAACGCGTCGCTCAGGATATCCAATCGCGGGCCCATGATCTGCTCGAAGATCTGCGACTTCATGTCTCCATCCCAACGGGCGGCAACAACCAGGCCGCCATCGAAGAGACCCGCGAACGCTTCGGTATCCGTCTCCAGGAACTCGGTGCTAATTCACACATGATCCCGGGCGACCCAAAGCCCGACTGGCTCCTCGGCGGTCAGGCCAACCACTACACACCACCGACCGTTGTCTGCGAGCGCCTCAACGGAGCCACCCAGGGGCGGGTGATGATCGCCGGGCACCTCGACACAGTGCACGATCCGAACGGTGACTTCCTGGACCTCTCCATCGCCCCCGGAGGTAAAACCGCAATAGGTCCCGGCTGCGTGGATATGAAGGGCGGGCTCGTGATCGCCGTGGCGGCGCTTGAGGCACTCGAGGCCTGCGGCGTGCCCGCGAACTGGACCTTCACCATGAACGCCGATGAGGAAACCGGCACCTATCACAGCGAGCGAGCTCTCCGGGACGAATCCCAGAAGCACGACTTCGGGATCGCTCTCGAGCCTGCTCTCCCAGGCGGAGAACTCGCCATCGAACGCGTTGGCTCCGGCCAGTTCATGATCGAAACACAGGGCAAGAGCGCCCACGTCGGGCGGGCTTTCACCGAGGGCGTCTCCGCTGTGGTCGCCCTGGCAGACTGCATCTCCCGCTCTGCCCGCTTCCCCGATCCCCAGCGCGGCAAAATATTGAGTATCGGACCCATCAAAGGTGGGGTCGCGACGAACGCCGTCCCCGATTCTGCGTACGCATGGGGGAATGTCCGCTTCGCGGACGAATCGATTGCCGATGAACTCAGCGTGGAACTCGACGCCCTCCAGACCGCAGAAGACGCGATGCCGCGAGTGATCGTGCGCCGCAGCTTCAATCGACCCGCCAAGCCGCTGATCCCTGAAACGGAGGCCCTGGCCCTTCGTGCGCGTGAGGTCGCCGAGTCGCTCGGACAGAAACTGCCCTTCAAATCGACCGGTGGCGTCTGCGATGGCAACATCATGCAGGACGCCGGGCTCCCGACCATCGACACGCTCGGCGTGCGAGGCGGCGGCCTGCATACCAAAGACGAATGGATCGATCTCACCAGCCTCGTTGAACGCTGCCAGCTGCTCGCGATCCTCATCGCGCGCCTCTCGGCAGGCGGTTCCGCGGCACTGTAACCTCAGCCACTCTCAAGAGGAGCAATGTCATGTCGGCATCAACGACGGCAACCAACACCACCACAGGCAAGGCGATCTTCAACGACCCCGCGATCAACGAGAGCATCAACGCCCTCGTCGAGCAGGTCATGGAGCACAACCGCACGATCACCGATATCAAGTCCCCCAACCCCGAGCTCGCTGACTCGTTCGACGCGATCATCGAACGCTCCAAGGCAGTCAAGGGCAACAACCTCGTCTATCCATCGATCGGTTCGGGTGCCGGCAACGGCGCGCTCGTTGAAATGGCCGACGGCTCGGTCAAGTGGGACATGCTTACCGGCATCGGCGTCCACTTCCTCGGCCATGGCAACCCCAAAGTCATCAAGGCCCAGCTCCTCGCTGGCATCAACGAAACAACTAAGCACGGAAACCTCCAGACAAACTTCGGTGCTTACGAGTTTGGTGAGAAGCTCATCAAGCTCGCTTCCCGCGGCTCAAACCTCAAGCACGCCTTCATCGCCACATCGGGCGCCATGGCAAACGAGAGCGCTCTTAAGGTGTGCTACCAGAAGCACGCACCCGCCTCGCGCGTCCTCGCCTTCGAGCACTGCTTCATGGGACGCAGCGTGACCATGGCCCAGATCGGCGACTCGCACGCCGGGCGTGTCGGCATCCCGCTCTCCACCCAGGTCGACTACATCCCCTTCTACAACGACGCGATCGCCGACGAGATGGGCGGCCCGGCCAAGTTCACAGACTACTGTGTCAAACGCCTCCAGGAATACATCGACCGCTATCCCAAGCAGCACGCCTGCTTCATCTTCGAGCTCGTCCAGGGTGAGGGTGGCTTCAATGTCGCCAAGCGCGACTACTTCAAGGCACTCATGGATGTCTGCCGCGCCAACGGCATCGCCATCTGGGATGATGAGATCCAGTCGTTCGGACGGACCGAATCGCTCTTTGCCTACGAGCAGTACGACCTGGGCGAGTATGTCGATGTCTTCTGCGTCGGTAAGATGACCCAGGCCTGTGTCACGCTTTTCACCGAGCAGTACAACCCCAAGCCCGGACTTCTCAGCGGAACTTTTACCGGTAACACCAGCGACTTCACCGTCGGCTCGCTGCTCCTCGACGAGCTGAGCAAGGGCGATTTCTACGGCCCCAAGGGCAAGTTCGCCATCCACCACGCCGAGTTCCGCTCGCAGGTCAAGGCCCTCATCGCCAAGCACCCCGACTGGTTCCCTGACGCACCGCACACGAAAGAACTCGTTGGTGGCGTCGGCGGCATGATGAAGTTCACCCCGTTCGGGGGGGACAAGAACAAGGTGATGAAGACCTGCAAGCACTGCTACGACGAGGGGGTCATCACCTTCTACTGCGGGCACGGCCCGTTCCATGTACGCATGCTCCCGCCGCTGCCCGTCATGAAGAAGGAAGACTGGCCCCGCGTTTTCGAGTGCGTCGAGCGTGCCCTCGCTCGTGTCGCGCAGGAGGGCTAACCCATGGGCAAGTCCAGACCACAGTTCGTTGTCCGCCGCGCGATGGCCTCGGACCTCCCGACGCTCCACAAGCTGTCGAAGATGGTCCATTTCATCAATCTCCCGCCAGACCAGGAGATCATCGCCGACAAGATCCGCAACTCGCGCAAGAGCTTCCTGCGTGCCGCTCGTGACGCCAAGACCGTCCATAAGCCCAAGCGGGAGTCCAACACGGGCGGCATCTCCGAGAAAACCGCTCTTGCCGACATCTTCATGTTCGTCATCGAGGAATGCAATACCGAGGGCTGCCTCGGCACCTCGCAGGTGATCTCCCAGATGGGCGGCCCCGGGCACCCCAATGTGTGCTTCAAGCTCGAAACACGCGAGAAATACGCCGAGGATCTCAAGTTCGGCGCCAAGCACACCATCGCCAAGGTATACCTTGATGAATCAGGCCCGACCGAACTCGGAGGGCTCATCATGCAGCCCAGCTTCCGCGGTCACAAGCTCAAGCTCGGGCGATTCGTCGCCCTCGTACGCTTCCACTTCATCGGGCTGCATCGCAAGATGTTCCGCCCAACCATCCTCGCCGAAATGATGGCCCCGATCACCGCCAAGGGTGAATCGCTTGTCTGGGACACACTCGGACGACGCTTCATCCCACTGAGCTACGACGAGGCAGACCGCTTCTGCCAATACTCACGAGCGTTCATGACCGACCTGCTCCCAGAGGGTGATATCCACCTCTCGCTGATCCCGCCGCAGGCCCGGGCACAAATCGGCGAGGTCGGCCCGGACACCCTCCCGGCACGACGCATGCTCGAACGACTCGGTTTTAGTTATGACGGCTTCGTCGATCCGTTCGACGGCGGCCCGTATCTCACGGCAAACACCGACGAGATCGAACTGGTCCGCAATACCTTCCGAGCCCCATTCGGACCGAGCATCCGCCACGATCAGACCAACCAAGTTGGCATCGTGTCCGTGCTCAACAGCGACGGCGATTTCAGAGCCGTGCAGTGTGCTTTTCAAGTCGATCGCGCCGGGCATCTCCGCGTGACATCAGAGACCATGATGGCCCTGCATGCCGAGCCGGGTATCGAAGCCGGGTGCACCCCCATGCGTGTGCCCATCGAGCCGGGCAAGACAGCACCGGCGGCCAGCAAACGAGCACCGAAGAAGACCGCCACGAAGAAGACGAGCACGACAAAGGCCGCAACGAAATCAGCAAAGACTGAAGCGTGAGTACAAGACAGTTGAGGTAAAGACATGAGCACGCAGCACGACGAGCGCACTCGCATCGAGGGTGCCAATCTCATCGCCGCCCAGTGGCACCCAATCCCAGGCGATTCGATCGTCTCGACCATGCCCGCCCACCCCGATCGTGTGGTTTGGAGCGGATCGTCCAGTGTTGATGCCGTCCATGTAGCCATCGCCGCCGCTCGGAAAGCCCTGCCAGCATGGTCGTCCTCAACTATCGATCAGCGCGTTGCCGTCCTGCGTCGATTCCAGGAAATCGCCAAGTCACGCGCGGCAGAGCTTGGCTCACTCATCTCCGACGAAACCGGCAAAGCGCTCTGGGAATCGCAGGGTGAGGCCAGCCTGATCGCCGCCAAGGTCGACATTACACTCGAAGAGGGCGAGTGGTCCGGGCGACACCGTGTGACCGACTTCGAGTTCTCTCTCAACGAGACCAAGCGTGCCCGCTGCCACTTCAAGCCCCACGGCGTCATGGCCGTGGTCGGACCATTCAACTTCCCGGCCCACCTCCCCAACGGCCACATCGTCCCCGCTCTGCTCACAGGCAACACCATCGTCTTCAAACCCAGCGACAAGGCGCCGGCAGTGGGGCAGATGCTCGTCGAGATGTTCCACGAAGCGCTCGAAGCAGAGAACGCCCCCAAGGGCGTGATCAACCTCGTGCATGGCGGCGTCGACGAATCGATCGCCCTCTGTGGCAGCCCCGATGTCGACGGTGTGCTCTTTACAGGATCATGGGGTGCCGGTCGGGCCATCATGCAGGCCAACCTCGATCACCCGGGCAAGATCATCGCGCTGGAAATGGGCGGCAACAACCCGGCCATCATCATGCCCGACGCTGATCTCTACCAGGCGGTTGTCGAGGTCACCCGCTGCGCCTTCAACACCACAGGGCAGCGCTGCACAAGCACCCGCCGCCTGATCGTTCACAGGGAGGCTGCCGACAAGGTTATCCCCGCGATCATCAAAGCCGCATCGAACCTGCTCATCGGCGACCCCCGCGCCCCAGAGCCCGTCTTCATGGGCCCGATCATCTCCGAGCAGGCCCTCGATGCCGTCCTCAAGTTCCAGGAACGCGTGGCCGCCAACGGCGGACGGGTCCTCATGGAGTCAACCCGCATGCCCGACCGCGAGGGCTGGTTCATCACCCCCGGCATCATCGAGGTCGATCGTTTCACGCTCGGCTGCGACGACGCGGGATGTGATGAAGAAGTCTTCGGCCCACTCCTGCGGATCAGCATCGCTGATTCCTTCGATGACGCCCTCGAGCAGGCCAACGCCACCCGCTACGGGCTCAGTGCCTCAATCTTCACCGCTGACGAATTGCTCCAGAACCGGTTCCTCAACGAGTGCCGGGCGGGCTGTCGCAACATCAACTGTGGCACGGCCGGCGCCAGCTCCAAGCTCCCCTTCGGCGGGCTCGGGCTCTCGGGCAATCATCGCCCCGCAGGCGCATTTTCACTCGACTACACGGCCTACCCTGTCGCGAGCATGATCGAGACCGGCGAAGACTGCGCTATCCCCAGTGGTATGCGCGTCGAGCGTGAATGGTTGAGCTGAGGTATTACGTGTTCTCGGCCCGACGACACAGGTTGAGGATCAGTTCCACCTGCCCTATCGGCTGCTCAAGCTCACTCGCAATCTCTTTGCTCGACTTACCCTGCAGCGCAAGTTCCTGAATCTGATCGGAGATTGAAATCTCGGGCGGCTCGGGTTCTTCGCGATGTCGCTGCTCGGGTGCGATCCGTCCCGCCACACGCGTCTCGCGTTCCTGCTGATCCTGTTCGAGGCGAGCCCGATCGAGAACCGAGGGATCCAGAGTTCGCATCGGCGGCCTCGGTCGGTCCGCGGCATCATCCTGCGTACGCCCCATCGGCGCGTCCGTACGGTTCATCGCTCGGTTGAGCTGATCGAGCTTCATGTCCGCTTCTTCGATGAGCAGCTCAAGGCGGGCGGCCTTGTTGTCCAGAATCGCGCCGAGCCGGCGTGCCATCGACTCGGCATCAACCATCAGCTTTTCGGAGGGTCCCATGCTCTGCTCCGCCCGCTGGTGGATCTCCGCGATCCGCTCTGAGGGCGTTCCCATCAAGTTCGCGCGGGCTTTGTTCGCCTGGCTGGTCCGCCTCAGTGCCCGCATCACAAGGAAGACAAGGATGACCATCCCCGCCATCATCAGCATGTTGGGTACCAGCGAGTTCTCGGCACTGAATCGGCTCAGCAGCCCCTGAAACCCGCTTGGATGGGTTTCAACAGCGGTTCCGCCATCATTCGCCGACACATCACCGCCGCCTTGTTCAGGTATGGACGATTGTTCGATTTCTGCGTTGGGATTGGGTCCGAGTTGCACGCGTCCTGCTCCACAATGGGTACTCACCCGATCGCTCACTCTATCATCGGCCTGTGAACGATGCAAGCGGCCGACACCCCGACAAGCGATCATCCGCCGCCAGTTGGCGGCAGGACGATCTGGTCGCGCCAATCCTGCGCCGTTGGCGTCAGCTCACCGGTGACAAGAACACACGAGACGATCAGCGACGAACTTTGGTCGCCTGCAGCGGAGGGGCAGACTCGGTTGCCCTCGCTTTCGTGATCGCCCAGATCCCCGGATCATGTGTCATCGCCCACATCCAGCACGATATCAGGCACCCAGAACACACGCATGCCGACCGTGAACTCGTGGAGTCGCTTGCCCAGCGATGCGGCGTTCCATTCACCCACGCACCAGCTCGGGTCACCGACTTGCCCGGCAATCTCGAAGCCAACGCCCGTGAGGCTCGATACCAGGCCCTGCAGCAGCTCGCAGCTGAGCAGAACTGCCCATTCATCGCCACTGCCCATCACGCGGACGACCAGCTCGAAACCCTGATGATCAATCTCATGCGGGGCTCCGGGCTGCGCGCGATGGGAGGAATGGATCCGGCTACCTCGCTCGGTAGCTCCGTCCTGATCCGCCCGATGCTCGAGATCACCCGCGATGAGATCCTCGCGTTCCTCAGCCGCGCCTCGCTGAAGTGGAACGAGGACGAGACCAACCAGGATACCAGCTACACCCGCAACCAGATCCGACATCAACTGCTGCCCGTTATGCGGCAGATCGATACCGACATCGCCCAGCATGCCGCCCAGTGGGCTGCCGATTTCAGTCAAGCCCAGCAGCTCGTCGACACACAAGTCACACAGATCTTGGCCCGAGCATCACGCAAGAACCAGAGATGGACCTGTGATCGATCAGTACTCAGTGATCAACCGTCATTCCTGCTCGGCTTCATTCCTGGCCGCTTCTGTATCGACGAACTCAACCGCATCGGGCTCGACAAGATCACTCGTCGAGCAATCGAGGCCTGGTCGCGTGCCGTCAAATCAGATTCCACAGATCCGACCACGCACCGAATCGGCCCTATCGTTGCTCATGTCGATGCCCACAGCGTGTGTATCGAACCGGCAATAGACAACGACCAGAGCACCGGAGCCCATGTATGAGCACCGATAAAGATCAGTTCAATATCTCAATCGTCGGGCACTGCACACCCGATTCTTTCGCGTTGCGAAGCGCCATCGCCGGCTTCCTGCCTAACGCCAGGACCGAAGTCATCAATGACGAGTCCGAGCTGACACGCCGGCTCGGCGAGTTCGACCTGCACCTGCTCAACCGCGTGATGGAAGGCCGCTTCCACACCGAATCAGCACTCGAGTTCATCGAGACGCATCACGAACATCACAAGGGCCTGATGCTGATCTCCAACTTCCCTGAATCCCGAGAGCAGAGCGTCAAAGTCGGCGGTGCCCCGGGCTTTGGAAAGCGATCCATGCGATCCGACGAGGCACGCGATGCGCTGTACAGCGCCCTCGGCATCAACCAGACAACCAACTGAGGCAATACCACATGGACACATCCATCAAAGTCAGCGAGTACCAGGCACGACGCAAGAAGATCAACGCCGCGCTCAAGGACAGCATCGGTCTCGTCTTTGCCGGCGACGGAGCCCCGCCCCTGCGCGGCGAGTGGTTCCCCGACATGAACTTCCGCTACCTCACCGGCATCGCCAACGAACCGGGAGCGGTCGTCCTGTTCGACCCGACCAACCCGAACCCCAAACGCCGAACAATCCTCTTCCTCAAGCCCGTCAACCCCGAGATGGATGTCTGGGACGGTTACCGCGACCACATCTCGCAGGAACTTCGTGACCGCTACGGCTTCGAGACCGTCATGCGCACGCTGTCGCTGCCCCGGTTCCTGACCGATGCCGCCCGTCGCACCAAGAAGCTCGCCTGCCTCCATCCCACGGCCGCCTACACCCAGCCGCTCACGCATGACCTGGACATCTTCCAGAAGGTCGCCGCCAGAATGCCCGGCTGCGCCATCATCGACAAGAGCGACACCATCATCAGCCAGCGCCTCGTCAAGAGCACCGCCGAGATCAAGCAGATCACCACTGCCATCAAGGCCACCCACAACGGTCTCAACCGCCTCCTCGCCAAGCTCAAACCCGGCGTGGGCGAGCGCGAGCTGCACAACGCCCTCGTCGGCGGGTTCGCCGAGGCCGGCTCGATCCGCAATGCATTCGATCCCATCGTCGGCTCGGGCCACAACGCCACCGTGCTCCACTACAAGGAAAACGCTGGCGTCTGTAACGACGGAGAACTCGTCGTCGTCGACAGCGGCGCAGAAATCAACGGCTACGCCTCAGACATCACCCGCACCTTCCCGGTAAGCGGCAAGTTCACCAAGGAGCAGGCCAAGCTCTACAACATCGTGCTCAAGTCGCAGCAAGAAGCGATCAAGGCCGTCAAGCCCGGCGCCACCATGGCGCAGGTCGACGAGGCCTCACGCAAGGTGATCCGCGATGCGGGCTACGGCGATCAGTACATGCACGGCGTCGGGCATCACCTCGGGCTGGAAACCCATGATCCCTCGCCCGAGGTTAAGCTCAAGCCGGGCATGGTCGTCACCATCGAGCCGGGCATCTACCTGCAGGATCAGTCCATCGGCATCCGTATCGAGGACGACATCCTCGTGACGGAGAGCGGCAACCGCAACCTGTCGTCGATGATCCCCAAGACCGTCGCTGAAGTCGAGGCTGCCATCAAGCAGGCCAAGTAATCAATGTAAGAGTCCAGTCCCGATCAGCCCGCGAGCTCGCGGGCTTTTTCGATGAGTTCCTGCACCTCGTCAGGGTCACTGTAGCGGTACAGCTTGATGACATGCCGGTCGGGCCCGACCAGCAACAGTGAACCGGGGTGATCGATGAAGCGGAACCCGTCTCGAAGTTCCAGGTCATCAAGCTCGAATCCCACACCCATCAGAAGGATCTGGGTCATCTCTTCGCTGCCACGCCCGAACTTCCACCGCTCCGGATTCGCCCTGAACCCGTTCGCGTAGCTGTTCATCACCTCCGGCTTGTCGACCGACGGATCGATCGAGATGCTCAGAAGCTGAAGTTCTGTATCCGCAGTCGCGTCCTGGATATCACGCATCGTCGCCGTCATTGCGGGGCAGATCAGCGGGCAGCTGGTGTAAAAGAAGTCCACCACTGTAAATCGCCCATCGAGAAAGGTTTGATCAAAAACCTCGCCGTTGCGATCCTCGAGCGTAAAGCTCGGGATATACAACTGCGCATATGGGTTGTCCAGATCAAGATCGATGAACCCGTCATCGCTGCTCCGCGCATGCTTCATCGCGGAGTAGTACCAGAACGCAACGATCCCAATAAAGGTTATCACGAGCAGGATTAATGATCGAATAAAGACGCGAGGGTTCATAGCGGATTGTACGCCCGCGCCTCAGCGTGATCGCCGTGAGCGGGAGATCGTCCAGATCCCGAGCATCGCCCCGGCCGCAGCAAAGGCAATGCTCACTCCCCACGCGATCTCGGGGGTGAAAGACTCACTCATCCCCAGAGAACTCCGCATGGCCGCGTGGCACCAGGTCAACGGATTCGCCAACGCAACCACACGCAGCCAACCCGCGGCCTCCTCAACCGGGAACACTGCGCCCGAGAGCAGCCACATCGGCATCAGCAACGCATTCATGACGCCATGGAAACCCTGTGTCGAATCCACGATCCACGCCATCGCCAGCCCGATCCCGATCAGGGCGACCGACACGCACGCCAGAGCCAGCACCGCTCCCAGCACGCCAACCGGCGTTAGCGTCACACCCAGGAATGGCAGAGCGAGCAGGACGATGATCGCCTGACCCATGGCGAGCAGACTCCCCGCTCCGATCTTGCTTAGCCCGATCGACCACCCCGGAGCCGGAGACACCAGCGCCGCCCGCAGCACACCGTCGTGCCGATCCTGGATCAGCGAGATCGCCGCAAAGATCGACGCGAACATCACCGTGAGCGAGGCCATCCCCGGGATGGTGTACGCCGTCAGGCTCGACCGCCCGCCGCCCACATCGCCCATCGCCGAAGAGAACCCACCGGCGATGAACAACCAGATCATCAGCGGTGTCACGATCGAAGCAACTACCCTCGACGGCTGTCGAACCTGCCGGATCAGTTCCCGGCGAGAGAGGGCCATCATCGCGCTGGTGCCGCTCATACGCCGACCCCCTCACGCGTTCGGATCGAGTAGACATCCTCAAGTGAGGGCGGCGCAAGGGTGAGTGACGCATCCCGGATTGGGCACTGTTCGAGAAGATCGCTGCTCGCGTTCGGAATCACCACAGACCCCTCAATGCGGTGCGGGCGAACCCCGATCGACTCCGCCCACCGCATCGCCGCATCCAATGTGACGTCATCCGTGCTGCCGATCCGCAGGACCCGTTCGCCAAGCGAGCAACGAAAGGCTTCCGGGGTACCGATACCCACGCACCGCCCGTGACTGATCAGCGCAACCCGATCCGCACGCTCCGCCTCTTCGATCAGGTGCGTTGCCAGCAGGACCGTCATACCAAGCTGCTCCCGTATGCGATCCATCGACGCCCAGAAGCTCCGGCGGGTATCAATATCGAGTCCCGTAGTCGGCTCATCGAGCAGCAAGACCGCAGGATGAGCCATCAACGCCCGCGCCAGGTCCGCTCGCCGCGCCAAGCCCCCGGAGAGGTGCCGCACCTGCTCATCAAGGCGATCACTGATCCCCAGTGCTCCGCAGAGCGTTTCCAACCGCTCACTGATCGCCCGACGATCAACGCCGTGCAACGCACCCGCGACCCGCAGATTCTCTCGCACCGTTAGCAGCACATCCAGCGCCGGCGTCTGAAACACGATCGAGAGCCCCCTGCGGGAACTCGGTGAAACGCACGAGCCAGACTCAGGGCGAACGGTCTGGGAAATCACACCCATCAGCGTCGACTTGCCAGCACCGTTCGGTCCAAGCATCGCCAGCATCTCGCTGTCCGCCTGAAGCGACAATCCATCAAGCGCAACCCGATCCGCCTCGCCCTTGCGCCGATACACCACACGCAGGTCGCGCAGGTCGATCGCGCTCATAGCAGCAGCCCCTTGACACCCGCTTCAGCCACCATCACGATGAGGTAGACGGGCAGGTGGATGATCGAGCCAAAGAATGCCACGCGGGCGGCACGGTCTGTGCGTTTGATCGCGAAACGCAGACTCAAGACCACCAGCATCCCGCCGAGCAGTACGGACGCAATGCCAGTCCCCCAGCCGCTCAGCTCGGGCGTGATCCACAGCGGAGCAAGCCCGGCCGGAATCAGCAGCAATGATGTAAACACCATCGTCGCGGCCGTGTGGTTCCCTACCGGATCAACTATCGGAAGCATCCGGAACCCGCCCGCTTCGTAATCTGCCCGGCACATCCAGGCGATCGCAAAGAAGTGGGGCAGCTGCCACAGAAACATCAGGCAAAAAAGCATCAAACCGACCGGCTCGACCAGCGGCTCAAAGCCCATCCCGGGCGCCACGGCGCTCGTCCCGATCATGGTCGGCAGGGCACCAGGAACCGCGCCGATAAGCGTGTTCGTGATCGTGATCGGTTTGAGTGGCGTGTAGATCAGCACATACGAGGCCGCCGTCAGCAACGCCACCAGCGCGGGTAGGAGCCCAGCAGTGATGCCCAGAATCACGCACCCGAGGATCGTCATCCCGAGCCCGAAGAGCAGCACAAACCGAGGACTCAGACGCCTCGAGGGGATCGGACGCACACGGGTCCGCTTCATCATCGCATCGCGGTCCGATTCGTACCACATATTCAGCGCATTCGCGCCGCCAGAGGCGATGGCCGTCCCAAGCCCGACCCCGACAATCAGCCGTGCCCAATCCCACACACCGAGCCCACCATAGTGCAGCCCGCCCAGACCAAGGCCGACGAGGGCCGTGATTGTGACCAGCTTCGTGATGCCCGGCTTTGTGAGCTCTGTACATGCTGCGAAAACCGACACCGAGACGCTGGGCGACTCCTGCTCTTCCTGTGTGGTCATCGTCTCGCTCTGTGATGGGCTGCTCACGCCCAATCGTAGTCGCTCACGGCACGATGACATCCGCCCAGACGGGGAAATGATCTGAAGGGAACGGGGTATCCGCGTCGCTCGATTCCCGCCAGACCCCGCTCTCCGTGATCGTGATCCCTGCCGATGGCAGCACATAATCCACTCGCAGCCCGAAGCGGGCCGTGTCCGTCCGATCAAGACGATCCACCTCAATCAGAGAGCCGGGATGCGCGTCCCTGGCAAGCTTGCTGCTGGTGAACAACTGCGAGAAGATGGTCATCTCCACGCTGCTGCCATCTGAGGGGTCCGCATTCAGATCTCCAAGGATCACGAACTGCGATCCGTCCTCAAGCCCTCCGCTCACCCCCGAGTCGTCGTACAACGCGGCCTCATTATCGATATACGCCCGGATCAGGCGGATCTCGTCGTGATTCCGGAGCTTGTTCCTCTGCTCCTCGCCATCAAACGCCGGGGGGGTCGGGTGTGAGATCAACGCATGCAGCACAGTACCGTTCGGGAGCTGGATCGGGACATCCGCGAAGGTCTTGGACGCGAGCCGGAAGCTATCCCACTCGTCCGCATCGTACCAATCACTCCCGTCGCTGTTCTTCGGAGGGTTTGTGCCGGGCAGATCCTTCCAGAGGAACTCCCGCAGCGTGCGGATTCCCTCCGATTCGATCCTCAGGCGGCGATCCACAAGCAACGCCATCCCATACTGACCCGGATAGGTTCCAAAGCCATAGCAGTCATTCCCATACACACGCTGCGCGTCGGTCTGCTGCTCACTCTGCTCTGGGACAGCCGTCTCGATTGTCCCTGAGTTGTCCAGATCAAAGCCCGAATGCACCCCCGTGTTGGTTGCCGGCGTGTAAGTCTCATAGAACAAAGGTCGAAGCCCCTCGCCCTGCGACACCGCCAGGTAGTTGTACGCGAACTTCTCCGCATTGCTCGGCCCATCCTCCTGACCCGTCTCGATCTCATTGAGCAACACAATGTTCGGACGTATCCGCTGCAGGATCGCTGCGATCTGCCTCAGACGAGGGTCGTCATCGCCCACAAGCTGCTCGCCCCGAACATCTTCGACATTGAAAGTCGCGATCCGGAGCGCGACAGGCTGGGTCTTCGATTCTGATACCCCATGCCCTCCGAAGGAACAAGTGGAGCTTAGGGCGATCGCAATCTGGATAGTCATCTTCATCATGGTGTGGTCAATCTGTGATTGTGTAACTTCGGAGTTGTCTGCGTGCTCATCCTTACTGGCCAGCCATGGCCAGTGCCGAACAGAGCTTTGGCCAATCCGGATTTTTTCAAAGCGGGATCAATACGCCGTAGCATAAAGGACAAACATGTCCTAAAATGGGACTGCCTCATTACTAGGAGTACCCAATGCCAGTGAACACTCGCAACATCGGCCTGATCCTCACCCTTGTCTCAACTTTCACGGTCGATGCATTCGGGCAGGAAACTCTATTCACGCAGGGCCCGGTCTCCGGAGGCGGCGTGATGCGTGCCTCGTCGTTATGGGTTGATCCCAGCGATCAGAACGATTCAGACAACGACTCGATCGCATGGGAGAACTTTGAACTCCCCGGCATGTCCGAGATTACGAGGTTGCGTTGGTGGGGGCAGTCGCTTCCGCCGCTCGGGTTCAATGTCAGCTTCTACAATCAGGATCCCAACACCATCGCCGTTCAGCCAGACATCTTTGGTGCAGATCCCAGTGGTGCATTCGCTGAGTACGACTTCCCCACGCCCTCGGTCCAGTCCGCTGGTGGCATCTACCAGTTCACCGTCGATCTCCCCACACCATTGGTGCTCGAAGGCAATACCCGATACTTCATCTCGGTCGTCGGGCTGACTCCAATCTTCTCCGGTTCCTGGAGTTGGGCACAGAGTCTTGCTAACAATCTCGGCACCTTCTGGTGGGTACGCGGTGCGCATATGTACTTCCACTTGGGCGACGACAGAGCGGTCGAACTGATCGGAAACTGTTTCGACTGTGCCGCACCATGCCCGGCGGATCTTGACGAGAATGGAACGCTCGATTTCTTCGATGTCAGCGCCTTCCTCAGTGCCTACCAACTCCAGCAGCCCGCCGCGGATTTCAGTGGGGATGGACTGTTCAACTTCTTTGATGTCAGCTCATTCCTTGGCGCCTTTTCCGCAGGGTGCCCCTAAAAACAGACGCAGCAGTCCTGATTCAGAATCGGCGAGTCCCCTTCGTTGATCTCGACGACAGCACGGCCGGTGAATACGCGCCCATCAAGCGACATGGCCCGATAACGCTTCAAAGTCGAGCCGCAATGAGGTGGGTTTTTATCCCAGGATCGCCCGGGGATACGGTATATTCTGTCTACCGAGAAGTATCCTGATCAGGATATGAACGGGAGTTGCGTCGCCCTCGCAGTTGGCACCACCCCGATCGTACAGACATGATGGAGAGACCCCAAACATGACTACTAGAAGAAGTACAGCAGCCGCCATTTCCGCCATCATGTGGATCAGCGGCCTAGCCGTCGCGGACGAAATGAGCGTCCGCGCACACCTGGCAACCAACGATTCAACGACCTACCTGATGCAGGGAGGTTCTCGCATCGAGCTGATGGAACCGGGCAAAGACGCACCATCGGACGCGTTGGTGTTTCAGAAGTACATCGGTGATATCCCGCTCCACGGTGCGCGTGTCTACGTGATCGAGAATCCCGACGGAACCGTCTCACAGGTCTTCGACGACTCGACGGAAAAACTGACACTGCGTCAGGACCCAATCAACATCGCGCAGGGCGGGGCTGTCGTCTTCGCCGAAGCAATCCTGCCCAACGCGATCGAATCCGTCGCAGAGCAGGTCTGGTTCCGCATCGGCGACGAGGCCGTCCCGGCATGGGAGGTTACCACTTCGCTGGCCGATCTCGGGTTGCCAGCCAGCCCGACGCACTTCGAGATGGTGATCGACGCTGTGACCGGCGTTGTGCTCTCCATGCGACAGATCGACACCAAGACATACGCTGCGGGCTCGCCCGAAACCGCTGACGGCGTCTACCCCCGTATCGTGATCAACAACACGATCGGAGCGCAGGGCGCCAGAGATTACGCCGCTCCGCTTGACGCGGTTATCAGCGTCTCTGTCGGTTGCACCGGCACACTGATCGCACCCAATGTGGTCATCAGCGCTCGCCACTGCGGCATCGGCGCCGGTACGCTCATCAGGTTCGGCGACAACTCGAGCAGCCCCGTTTTTACCACCACTGTGCAGTCGTCAATCCTCCCGGCCGGAAGCGGCTCACTTCTGGATGGCGGTGATGTGTCCATCCATATCCTGAACTCATCGGTCCCGTCCAATGTCGCAGAACCGATGCGGCTCATCGACGAAACCAATGAACTCGCGGGCATGCTCGCCGCGACCGTCGGTTATGGCTACAACGGCCTCGGCAGCTCCGGGCACGGGTTCTCCGCGGATGGATTCCGCTGGGGCGGCGAGAACATCATCGACCGCTACGGCACCCCCTCTAACGCGAGCGGCACCAATATCATCTCGACCGACTTCGACAACGGCACCAGCGGCGCAAACACGATCCCTACAAGCAGCTCGACGCCGCTTGAATACGAAGCAACGACCGCCCCCGGCGACAGCGGTGGCCCGGTGCTCGTCCAGTACGGCAGTGAATGGGTCATCGCGGGCGTCCTCTCGGGAGGAACAACCAACACGAGCGTCTACGGCGACATCTCTTGGTGGACCGGAACCGCGATCTACCGAGACGCGATCGAATCCGCCGGCGGTGACTTTGTCACCGGCCTGGAGATCCTGCTGCCCGATGGTTTGCCCGATCTCCTCTCCTCGGCCGGGGGCGACACCCTGAACATCGAGATCATCCCATCGCCTGAAGACCCCGTCGTTCCGGGCAGTGGTACCTTCCATGTCGACACCGGCTCGGGCTTCCAGCAGTTCCCGCTGATGCCCAACTCAGCCACGAGCTTCACGGCCACATTCCCCGCACCCGCCGACTGCCCAACGAATGTGGAGTACTTCATCTCGTTCGACCTCCAGTCCGGAACCACGGTGACCGAACCTGCATCCGGTACCTTCAACGCGCTGGCCGCGGATCAGGTCGACATCGATAACTTGTACGACTTCGAGACGCCGGTCGGCTTCTCGGCCGGTGCTCCTGGGGACAACGCGACCACGGGCATCTGGGTCCGCGTGAACCCGATCGGCACTGGTGCACAGCCGGAAGACGACAACACCCCCAGCGGCACCCTCGCCTGGGTCACCGGTCAGGGGCCTCAGGGTGGTGGGCTCGGCGATAACGATGTCGATGGCGGCACAACTTCGCTGGTGAGCAACCAGATCGATCTGAGCAACACCGAGTCCGCGACGATCTCCTACGCACGCTGGTACTCCAACAGCGCCGGCGCCGCGCCGAACGCGGATGTCTTCGAAGTCTTCGTCTCCAACGACGATGGCCAGAACTATGTGCTGGTCGAAACAGTCGGCCCCGCCGGCGCCGGGACATCAGGCGGCTGGATCGAAACAGGATTCAATGTCGCCGATTTCGTCGGTCTGACCTCAACGATCCGCGTCAAGTTCGTCGCCAGCGATCTCGGCGATGGATCCGTCGTTGAGGCGGGCATCGACGATGTGCGCATCCTCGGCGTTTCGTGCTCGGCGGACACCTGCCCCGCAGACCTGACCGGCGATGGCGAACTCGACTTCTTCGATGTCTCCGCGTTCCTCAACGCTTACAACGCTGAAGACCCCGCAGCTGACTTCAATGGCGATGGCATGTTCAACTTCTTTGATGTCAGCATCTTCCTCAACGCGTTCAACGCGGGTTGCCCCTGATCCCTTGTGATCAGAGCTCTGGCTCCGCTCATCATCGAAGCGCCCGCTCCACACAGAGCGGGCGCTTTTTCATCACATCTTCAGCGTGCCGCCCGGCGTGCTCAAGGCCCCGACGGCCGCGAATCTGATCCGCGCGGTTGCTACACTTGCCCGGTCGCACGGCTCCGGACACTGATCCATGCCGCACCGACCAAGACGCCCCCGTAGCTCAGCTGGATAGAGCACCGGACTTCTAATCCGACGGTCGCAGGTTCGAATCCTGCCGGGGGTGTTTCTACGGGCTTCGAATACCCGATTCGGGCTTCACCCTCTACAATCCGACATGCAAACCACCGCCACGCTCGAGCCCAAATCGAAGAACGCCGCCATCACCAACAACATCCTCGAATCGATCGGGAATACCCCGCTCGTGAAGCTCAACAAGGTTGTTGAGCCCGGATCGGCGACGGTCTACGCCAAGTGCGAGTTCATGAACCCCGCCGGCTCCATCAAGGACCGCATGGCCAGCTACATCATCGCCAAGGCCGAGGAAGAAGGGCTGCTCAAGCCCGGCGGCACCATCGTCGAGAACACCTCGGGCAACACCGGCATGGGCGCCGCCATGACCGCGGCCGTCAAGGGCTACAAGGCCGTCTTCACCATGCCCGACAAGATGAGCCAGGAGAAGATCGACGGCCTCCGCGCCTTCGGTGCCACCGTCATCATCACCCCGACCGATGTCCCCGGCGACTCGCCAGACCACTATGTCAATGTCGCAAAGCGCGTCGCATCAGAGACGCCCAACTCATTCTACATGGACCAGTACCACTCCCAGTGGAACATCGAGGCCCACGAGGTTCTCACGGGCAAAGAACTCTACGAGCAGACCGATGGCGGCAATGTCGACGCCATCGTCATCGGCACGGGCACCGGCGGCACCGCATCGGGCATCGGTCGCTACTTCAAGAAGATGGGCGCCAAGACCCAGATCATCGGCGTCGACCCGCTCGGATCCGTCCACTACCACTACTTCAAGACCGGCACACTCCCGACCCCGTATGTCTACAAGGTCGAAGGGCTCGGCGAGGACATCAAGTGTGAGGCCTTCGACCCCAGCGTCGTCGACGAGATGTACCAGGTCAACGACTACGAGTGCTTCACCATGGCCCGCCGACTCACCCGCGAAGAGGGGATCTTCTGCGGCGGCTCATCCGGCGGCATGGTCCACATCGCCTGTCAGGTCGCCAAGCAGCTCGGCGAGGGCAAGACCGTCATCGCCATCTGCCCAGACTCAGGCACCCGCTATGTCACCAAGTACCTCTCCGACGAGTGGATGAAGATGCACGGCTTCCTCGAGCCCGAGAAGGGCCTTGGGCTCATCGAGGACCTCATCAAGCCCGGGAGGAGCGTCGTGACCATCAGCGTGAAGGACAAGGTCAGCGCGGCCGTCAACGCCCTGCGTGAAAACGGTATCTCGCAGGTCCCAGTCATCGACTCCAGTGGTAAGCCAGTCGGCATCATCCACGAGGTTGATGTCCTCCGCGGGCTCCACTCCAACACCATCGCCATGAGCACGCCCGCCAGCGAGATCATGAACCCCATCGGCGGGCTCCTGCACCCCAAGGCCCGCGTCGAAGAGCTCTACGGCATCTTCGAGACCGACCATGTCGCCATCGTCATCGACGGGGCCGACATCCGGGGTGTGATCTCCAAGATCGACCTCATCGAGCATCTCGCAAAGAAGAACGCCTAACCCGCACCCTCCCGAAGGAAAAGGACCATACATGGAAGTTTCAGGCACCGCCCAG
>JAGQON010000031.1 GCA_020427395.1 Phycisphaerales bacterium | reverse complement strand
CTGGAACGGAAGTACGCGGGTCGCGAGGGTGATCAGCGGTACTCGTGGTTTGGGCATCCGGAGCGGGTGGAGTTGACAGTTGAGGGGAAGCGGGTGGAGTAGGGGTGGGATTCCATGGTTTTTGGGGGACCCCCTCCGCCGACTTCGTCGGCAGCTCCCCCGGATGAGCGGGGGGTGGAAGCAGAAGAACATGCAGGAGACATCGTCACCAGCATGGCACCCTTCGTATACCGCATCTTGGCAGTGATGCTCAACGCAAGGCCTGTACCGTGTTGATCACCCTTGCCTTGTGGGTTCAGGGGCATCCGGCGTTGTAGGCTGTGATGAAGGCCGACACATCGAAGAAGTCGAATGATCCGAATGGGGCAGCGAAGTCTGCAGCGGGGTCCTGCGCAGTAAAGGCGGTGATGAATGCGGACACATCGAAGAAGTTGAGTACGCCGAAAGGCGCTGCAAGGTCTGGCGGGCAGGGCGTGGGGCCGCTGGTCCAGTTCAGGCCGGTGTCCCCGGTGATTGCCGCTCCGCTGATCGCGGTGCCGCCTGCGTCGACGACTTGCGCTCCGGCCCAGTCGACGCTGAAGTTGATAGCGGCGCTGGATGAGCCGGCGACGCCGCCCGCTGAGCGTTTGCCTGCGTTGCCGAAGGCGTAGATGCCCAGGTTGAAGGGTTCTCCGAGGGTGATGGGCACCGAGAAGGTGATCATGTCGCTGACAGTTCGATCGAGGTTCTCATCGAATGAGCTTGTCGAGAGCCCCCATGTTGCGCGTTGACGATCGGTGCTGATGGGGTCTGAGTTGCCGTTGTCCCAGAATGGCTCGCTGCTTCGCAGCTCGATGTCGTCCTTGAAGGCCCCGATGTTCAGGGCGGCTCGGCCAGCGAAGCCCGAGGCGTTCATCGTGCCGTCGATTGAGACCTGAACGAGCATCCATGCCTCGGTGCCGGGGGTTCCGCCGGTGACGATGAAGTTCTCTTTGAACCCGCCGTGAGCGCCTGCGTTTCCGAAGGTGGTGTTGGGCGCGGTGTTGGTTGCGACGAAGTTGATGTAGCCCATGCCGATCTCAGAGGACGAGCTGCCGCTGGCGTCCATTGAGGCGGCTGAGGCCGAGCGGGTGATGGGTCCGATGCCGGAGAACGAACCCTCGCTGAAGTCATCGCCGGGATCGTTGTAGAGGGGTTCGATGTCGTCACCGACGATCAGGAAGAAGCCCTGGCCGATGGGCGAGACCCCGGCTTGGGCGAAGCCGCCGGGTACGGGGATGGTTGTGCGGCTGATCGAGCCGAACGCAGGAACCGTGATGCATGCCAGCAACGCTGAGATCGCCCATTTCATTGGATTGCCCCTGATTTGTCGGAATGTCCCTCGTCTTGGAGCATGCTACTGAGATATGTCTGCGGCCGCAAGGGTTGTGGGTTGAGGATGAGTGAAGAGTTCGTGTGTGTGCACCTGGATTGGGTGTGGGCTTGCGGTGTGTGGCAAAGCTGAGTTGGTGAGGGCTTGTTGATCCCGAAGGAGCTGGGGGTTCCCTCAGGCCAGCCGATTCGGTCCGTACGCGGATCGGCGGGCACACCAAGTTCTCGATCAATTTGGTAATATGGACATGGTTCCCGGCCAAGAATGGCTCGCAGGTTCAACGCTGATCGCCAGGCCCAAGAGTGTCCATTGAAAGGTGTCACATGAGCAGATATGTCGGAATCATTGTCGTTGTAGTGATCTTCGCCTTTGTTCTACTGATCATGAAGAAGAACAAGGGGGCAGCGGGCAAGTGATTCTCAGCCCTCCTTGTCAGTGTTCTCAGATGACCATGAGATGGCCTAAGGCAGGTCGATCGGGTCAAGAAGGACCCAAGGACCCCATCGGGCCAGCCGCCAAGGGGTGGTGCAAACAGGTGCGGTTAGTGTTGGTGAGATATTGAAAGGGGAGGGGGAAGCGTTCGCCACAGAGGTCACAAAGGGGGCAGGGGATGAATTGTTCCCCGCAGGTGCGGGGGAGGCCGCATGGGAGAGCTTTGTGGTGAGGTTTGGGTCGGTGGTGATTGTGGACATGGTGCGCCCCTTTCCTGGTGGGGGGTGGTGTGGTGGGGGCGCTGGGTTGTTGTGGGGGTGACTGGGGGAATTGTAAATCAGCGTGAGTGGGGTGGGCAAGGGGTGGTGCGCGCAGTGACATGATTTTGCGCACAAAGGCGGTCAGTGTGGGGGAGATTTTGAGTGGGAAGAGGAGGTGGGGGGAGAAGGGCATGCAGGAGACTTCGTCGCCTGCATGGCACCCGGCACCCGGCACGGTTGGCGATCTGGACCGATGTGTTTGTGGTAGAGTGCGTTCGTGGGGTCCGGTTCGTGGACCTTGGCTTTGATGCACTACTAAACTGGGAGCGTGCTATGCCTGCGATAACTTGGGTTTCGGCGTTGGGGGGACTGTTGGTCGTTGGGGCTGCGGTTGTGGTTGTGATTCAGGCCGCGAAGGGGAAGTCGGGTGGGGATCGGTAGGAGTGGGTATGTGAAATCAAGTATTGTGGTGGGGCGATGTTGTTCCGAAATCGATACCTGCGGAATCGGTTGATGGCCGAGAAGATCGAGCGGAAGCTTGGGGGGTGGATGCTGGTCATTGATCGGCCCTGCCATCGGGGCACCCGCCGTTTGCGAAGGAGGATATATGCTTGCATCCGTATTCACAGATGCGCTCGGAGGGCTTGCTGCCGGTGCGGTTGTGGTAGTAGTTGTCACGGTCGCGCTCAGGTTGATGAACCAGAAGAACGACGCCGACTGATTGCTGAGTTCGATTTGCCAGTGATTTATGGTTCGTCGATCGATCCCGAATGAGCCGGGGGGCTCCATCGGGCCACCCGCCCGTAGACCATGTTTTCTTTCTTAGTCATTGGCATTGGTTTCGATTTTGAGAAGTGGTGAGCTACACGGGAGTACAACTATACGTGGCTGGGAAGCGTGTTGTTCGCACCTGTGAACATCGAAATTATGTGGGACAATACGGCTTTTCCATAGAAATTTGTTTGCCACCCCACTAGGACGGGATTACCACTCCGGCCCGCCCGTATACCGCCCATAGATATCCGCCATCGCCTGCACCATCTCACCGAGGGTGCAAGCATCGACTTTGGTCATAGCGTATCAGAAAAGTGTATGAAACGTGCCCAACAGGCGTCACACAACCAGAACTCGCTATCTGTAAATGCGTGTATGCCTAGGTGGACACACATCGGGATATCGCACATGCAGCAATGGGTGTGGTCTCCCACATGGGCGTCGATAGACACCCGTTTCCATCTGGATCTAAGCACATCGGCGAGGACAGACTTGGCGTGTTCGCGTTCGATGGTTGAGCCGTTGATCCAGACATTCTTGGAAGGTTTACTTACCACTCCGGCCCACCCGTGTATCGCCCGTAGATATCGGCCATGGCTTGGACCATCTCGCCGAGGGTGCAGTTGGCGAGGGCGCCTTCGACGAGCGAGGGCATGACATTGTCGCCGTTGCGGGCGGCTTCGCGGATGGCGTCGAGGGCTTGGGTGACGCCGTTGGCGTCGCGGCGGTCCTTGAACTCGCGGAGGCGTTTGACCTGTTCGGTTTCGACTTCTTCGGAGATGGTGAGGATGTCGATCTGGCGGTCTTCGTTGGGGTCGATGTACTCGTTGACGCCGACGATGGTGCGGTCGCCGGCCTCGCACTCTTCGGAGAAGCGGTAGGAGGCCTCGGCGATCTTGCGCCGGAAGTAGCCCTTGTGGATGCCCTGGACGCAGCCGCCGTCGTCGATGGTGGAGGTGGAGGCGTGCTCGGGCTTCCATGGGCCGCGTCCCATGTTGTCGATCTCCTCGATGTAGGCGAGGGCCTCGGCTTCGACCTTGTCGGTGAGGGCTTCCATGAAGTAGGAGCCGCCGAGGGGGTCGACGGTGCGGGTGACGCCGGTCTCGTGGGCGAGGATCTGCTGGGTTCGCAGGGCGATGGTGACGGCCTGTTCGGTGGGGAGGCCGAGGGTTTCGTCCATGGAGTCGGTGTGGAGTGACTGGCAGCCGCCGAGTACGCCGGCCATGGCCTGATAGGCGACGCGGACGATGTTGTTGTAGGGCTGCTGCTCGGTGAGCGAGCAGCCGGCGGTCTGGACATGGGTCTTCATGAACCATGAGCGTTCGTTCTTGGCACCGTAGCGGTCGCGCATCATGCGGGCCCAGATTCGGCGGGCGGCGCGGAGCTTGGCGATCTCTTCGAAGAACTCGTTGTGTGCGTTGAAGAAGAAGGAGAGGCGGGGTGCGAACTCGTCGATGTCGAGGCCGCGGATGAGGCAGGCTTCGACGTACTCCATGCCGTCGCGGAGGGTGAATGCGAGCTCCTGTGTCGCGGATGAGCCGGCTTCGCGGATGTGGTAGCCGGAGATGGAGACGGAGTTCCAGCGGGGGACATGCTTGGACTGGAACTCGATGGTGTCCACGACGAGTTTGGTTGAGGCCTCGGGCGGGTAGATGAACTCGTTCTGGGCGTGGAACTCTTTGAGGATGTCGTTCTGGAGTGTGCCGCCGAGGGTGTCCCAGGAGATGTTGCGTTGTTTGGCCATCGCGAGGTACATGGCCCAGATGACACATGCGGGTGCGTTGATGGTCTGGGAGACGGTGACGGAGTCGATGGGGATGTCGGCGTAGAGGCGGTGCATGTCCTCGATGGTGTCGATGGCGACGCCGCATTTTCCGACCTCGCCGAGCGAGAGGGTGTCGTCGGAGTCTCGGCCCATGAGGGTGGGGAGGTCGAAGGCGGTGGAGAGACCGGTGTTGGCGGCGGTCTTGGTTTTGGTCTGGTTGAGGATGTACTTGAAGCGTGCGTTGGTGTCGTCGGCGGAGCCGAAGCCGGCGAACTGGCGCATGGTCCAGAGGCGGGTGCGGTAGCCCTGCGGGAAGAGGCCGCGGGTGTAAGGGAACTCGCCGGGGTTGGCGATGTCGCGGTCGTAGTGCTGGAGTGATTCGGGGAGGGCGTCGGGTGTGTAGGAGGGGTTGAGGACGAGCCCGGAGATGGTGACGGCGTGTGGATCGACCTTGCCGGTGGTTGGGTCGATGCCTGGGCCGGTGATTGAAGTGTTTGGTGTGGTGGTCATTTGCTTGTTCTCCGGGGCGTTTTGTCGGCGTGGTATTGTACGGCTTGTGGTGGTCGGAGCCAAACTGCGGGGTGTGTGGTGGGGTCGGGTAGAGCGCGGGCAAAATCTTGCATTGTCGGGAAAGCGAAGATGGATTGCAACCCAAGTTAGTGTTTGCTCGGAAAATTTTTTTTCTTGCAACTACTCGCTTTCATAAGCGGATAGGAACGCTGATCATGGTGAGCGAATCCGCTTGCTTTTCCGTTATTCATGGCCTTGCTCTGAGAAGGGGGCGACAAGATGAGAAGTTCGATGGTGTTTGTGGGTGCATTTGCGTTGGCACAAGGTGCGGGGCTCGCGTGTGGTGCGGGTGCTGAGACGCCGGTGACGCTGTCGCCGAGTGTTGGGCAGGTGCAGCATCGGGCGCATATCTACTTCAATGTCGCGACGGGTGAACGGGTGGTGACGCAGCTGGGTGATGGGGAGACCCAGGGTGCGGACACGGGGAACTCGGAGCCGATCTGGGCGACGCTGGTGCAGAACGCGTGTGCGTCCGAGGGGTACACGACGGAGTTCTTCTTCGGCTTTGATAATCCTGGGCCGAGTTCGCTGTCGACGAACATCACGGTTTTGGATTACGGCGACATCGCGTTGGATTCGGTGGTGGACTGTTTTCAGGTGAACTGGGTCGTGGCGCACCCGGATACGGACACGGATTTGGATTCCGTAGGTGATGGTGTTGAGGAGCTTGCGGGGCAGTGGGTGCTTTGGGAGCCGGATAATGGTCGGGCTGCCAACAACTGTTCGCGGCTTCCGCTTGTGAATGTTTTGTTCTTCAATCTGCCGGGCAATATTGCAGCTAGTGGGTTCCTGAGTGGGTACACGCTCGATGTTGATCTGGTTGCCGGGTTTACCGGGACGGACCTGAGCTTTGAGATCGGGGACAGCGACGGGGATTGCCAGACGGCCGCGTTCTGCAACAACGATGTTGACACCAACAGCGATGGGATCGGTGATGGTGTCTCGGTTGCGAACGCGGATCGGGACTTTGACAGTCTCCCGGACTCGGATATTGATGGGGATGGGTTGTTTGACTGGTCTTGGACGGTTCGGTTCTACCAGCCGGGTATAGGGAATGACTTCGATAGTGACGGCGACACCGGTGTCGCTCCGCCGAGCAGTTCTGACACGATTGGGATCAGCTTTGGGTTCCCTGAGGGGAGTGCGATTGACAACGGGGATGGGACCTGGGCCTGGAATATTGATTCCTCGGCTGATCCTGCGGGCACGGGTGAGGAGGATCGGTTTGCGATCTATACCACACTTGATGATGGTGGGGGTAATGAGCTGATTATCTACAATGGCGGCTACTGGTTCGGTGGCTTCGCCTGTACCGGTGGGCTGATCTCGACGGGTGGAGCGGGGTATTCGCCGCCTGCGATGTTCCAGTTTGTGTTGTATGGGCCGAATCCGTACATCTGTTGTCCCTCGGATTACAACTGCGATGGTGCCGTGAACTTCTTTGATGTCTCCGCGTTCCTCGCCGATTGGCAGAACGGAGAGGACTACAACGGTGATGGGCAGACGAACTTCTTTGATGTGTCCGCGTTTTTGACAGATTTCAACGCCGGCTGCCCGTAACACGCAGCCGCACAACAAGTTTGGGAGATCATGATGAATCGTATTTCGCTTTCGGTTATCGCATGCGCTGGTCTTGCCTGTCTGCCGACGCAGGGGGCGGAGGACTTTGGGCCCGGGCTGCGGTCTGGGCAGGTCCTGAACCGTGCGCATATCTACTTCAACCTCGCCACGGGTGAGCGGATTGTGACGAGTCTGAACGATGGGCAGACTCGCCCGGCTGACACTGGCGTAAGCACATCAATTTGGAGCTCTGAGGTACAGGCGGTGTGCACTGGCGATGGTGGTTTCACGACCGAGTTCTTCTTCTCGATCTGGAGCAGCCAGAACTCGGAGTATGCCGAGGCGTCCGCGCTGCTTGATCATGGTGATATCGCGGTTGATACCGTTGTGGATTGCTTCCAGGTGAACTGGGTCGTTGCGCATCCTGATACGGACACCGACCTTGATTCGATCGGTGACGGCGTGGAGGGGTTGGCCGGTGAGTGGTCGATCTGGGATGCGGACAACGGGCGGGCTGAGAATCAGTCGACGCGCCTCCCGCTGATCATCTTGCGGTTCAACGATCTGCCGGGGAATGTGGCTTCTCCTGGTTTCCTCAGCGGCTACACCCTCAATGTCGATCTTGTGGGCGGATTCCCCGGTGAGGATCTTTCGTTTGAGATCGGCGACAGTGATGGGGATTGCACTGTGGCTGCGTTCTGCAACAGCAGCGTGGATTATGGTGATGGCAACTTCGGGCCGATCGCGGGTGGAGATCGTGACCACGACGGGCTGCCGGACAGTGATCTTGATGCCGACGGGCTCTTTGATTGGTCGTGGAGCGTGCGGTTCTTCCAGCCGGGCACGATCGATACGGATGGGGATGGCGTGATCGATGGTGTTCCGGCCCCGACGAGCGCGGACACGATCGGCGTGAGCTTTGGTGCGCCTGAGGGCATGGCCGTCGACAACGGCGATGGGACCTGGACCTGGGACATCAACACCATGACCGCTGATGCGGGCACTGGCCAGGAGGACCACGCGGCGATTTATGAGCCGCTTGGGTCTGGTGGGGAGCTGATTCACACGACTGATATCGGCGGCAACTTCTCGTGTGATGGGGTGCCGATCAGCCAGGGCGGGGCTGGCTATACGCCGCCTGCGATGTTTACCTTTGCTCTGTATGGACCTGCCTGTGGCTGCTTCAGTTGTCCAGCGGATCTCAACAACGATGGTTTGCTGAACTTCTTTGATGTGTCGCTGTTCCTGCAGGACTACAACGCGGGCGGCGATTACAACGGGGATGGTTCGACGAACTTCTTCGATGTGTCGCTGTTCCTACAGGATTTCAACGCCGGCTGCCCATGATCTCAATCTTTGGTTACCCCCGGGCGTGGCTGCCCCGGTTTGATACGCGGCCAGATTCTGATGAAAGGATTTAGGATGAAACAGGGAATGAACAGGGGTGCGATGTGCTTGGCACTGATGGCAGGCGCATGCACAGGAACCGTTCATGCGGACGATCGTGATGCGATCGTGTTTGGCCCGGAGCGGGCTGGGAGCTTTACCCATGATCCGGTGATCAATGTCGCCCGGATCTACTACAACGCCGTGACCGGCGAGCGGATCGTGACGCTCGCGGGCGATTCGCAGACTTCGCCGGCGGATACCGGGACGAGTGTGTCGGTCTGGTCGACGAGGGGAGCGCCGCCGGATTGCGCGGGCGATGATGCTCCCGCGATCTTCTTGCTGGATAATCCGGGCAGCTCGGCGCTCTCAACGCAAGTGACGCTGCTCGATTACGGTGATATCGAGTCCGATACCGTCGTGGACTGCATTACGGTCAACTGGGCGACGGCTCATCCGGACACCGACACGGATTCGGATTCGATCGGTGATGGTGTGGAGGAACTCGCGGCTCGCTGGATGCTCTGGGATGCGGACAACGGGCGTGCGGTGAATAGTTCTACTCGTCTGCCGCTGATGGACATCCTCTTCTTCAACCTGCCGGGTAATTTGTTCGGGCCGGGGTTCATCTCGGGCTACACGCTCGATGTTGATCTGGTCGCGGGGTTGACTGGGACGGACCTGAGCTTCGAGATCGGTGATACGGATGGCGATTGCCAGACGGCCGCGTTCTGTAACAGCAGCGTGGATACCAACAGCGATGGGATTCCTGATGGTGTGCCGATCGGTCAGGCCGATCGAGATTTCGACAGCCTCCCTGATAGCGACCTCGATGGCGATGGGTTCTTCGATTGGTCGTGGACGGTGCGGTTCTACCAGCCGGGTATCGGCAACGACTTTGATAGCGACAGCGACACCGGTTCGGCCGCTCCGAGCAACTCGGACAGCATCGGGATCAGCTTCGGGTATCCCTCGGGGCTTTATGAGTTGCCGGGTGGGGGATTCGGGGTTGATACCACAGTGCCTGATGCGGGCATCGGTGCTGAGGATCGTGCGGTGCTGACTGCTGATGACGGCACTCGGGGCGGTCTGAGCTTCGGCGGGTATCGGTGCCCGACGATCGACAACCCGTTCATTCCTGCGGCGATTTTTGCAATTCAGCTGTGGGGGCCGGGTGATGGGACGCCATGCCCGGCAGACCGCGATGGCGACGGTGATGTCGACTTCTTTGATATCTCTGATTTCATTTTCTGTTTCCAGGCCGGAAGCATTGCCGGGTGCGACTTTGACAATGATGGCGACTTGGACTTCTTCGATGTTTCTATCTACTTGCAGTTGTATCAGAATGGGTGCGGGCCATGCCCTGGGTGTATCCCGTAAGCAACGCTCTGGTTGACTGAGTGAAGTACAAAAGCAACGCCGCCGCGATCAGGAGATCGCGGCGGCTTTCGTTTGTTCGAGATGAATGGGCATACGCGGACTTGAACATACCCCCGTAGCGGACTCAGAAGCCCCATTCTCAGAGGGCGCGTCTCAAAATGCGTCTCAGCTCCACGCGCACGGTGCTAGTCACAAGGGTACATTAAAGAAAAGCGCTCACCCTGTGGTTGAGTATGCTCTGGATTGGTTGATTGATCATTGGTAGGCAATGAGGGGCGTGAAACATGGGACGGCTGGGAGGATTGCTGGAATGGGAAATGGTCAAAGAAACTCTCTTTCAAGACGATGGTGTGGGCAGAGGCAAGCCATCGATTCTGATTGGCAATGGCGCAAGTGTCGCTGTTTCGGATACATTTCGATACGAAGCGCTGAAGGATCGTGCTGACTTCTCCGCAGTTGCGCAAAAGCTATTTGATGAAATCGGTACTTCAGATTTTGAGCTGGTCCTGAACAGGTTGGGGACGGCCATTCAGGTCAATGAGTTGCATGGCCTTGATGGCACTGCAATAACTGGTACATACGAAGAAATCAGAGAGTCGCTCGTTGATGCGGTTCGTGAGGTTCATATTCGCAACGATTCGTATTGCCCTGAGACAGCTCTGGGCGATGAGTTGCCGTCATACAGCACGATCTACAGCACGAACTACGATTTGCTGCTTTACTGGGCCATTATGAAACTTGATTGCATTCGTGACCAGAAAATCATTGACATGTTTCAGGGCATGCAGTTTGACAGAGCGAGAGAGTTTAGTGATGAATCAACTCGATTGATGTACCTTCATGGCGCGCTTCATCTGTTCTTGAACTCTCAGGGTATATGCTGTAAACGCAGAACGCACGATCTTTCATTGCTCGAACAACTCGATGTGAATGGTGTCGCCCGAGTCCATTTCGTATCTGAGGGAACTTCGGCTAGGAAGATGGCGAAGATACGATCGTCTGACTACCTGAGCTACTGCTACGAGCACCTACAAAATGACAAGAACGATATTGTGATTTATGGTCACTCGTTGAGCGTTGATTCGGATAAGCACATATTGGATGCTTTGCTCAGGCATCCTGAGCGGATGTTTGCTGTCGCCATTCACACGGGCGGCAAAGAGGAAGCCGATGTTCTCACTGAGAAACGCGGGTTTCTAGCTAAGCTCGGTGGGGTTGATGAAGAGAGAGTTGTTTTCTTTGATTCGAGCACTCACCCATTGGGTTTCCCGGGGCAGGATACGCCATTTGATGCTCATATTGAAGGTGATGATCAGTGAAAGAACAGCGAGACTCATCAGGTAGGTTCACTGCGGGTAACCCCGGCGGCCCTGGAAACCCGCACGCGGGGCAGGTCGCCAAACTTCGCGCCGCGATCCTCCGCGCCGTCGATGAGGGGGATATTGAAATGATCATCGCTAAGCTCGTTGAGCAGGCCCGTGGAGGCGATCTGACGGCCGCGCGTGAGGTACTGGATAGGACGATCGGGAAAGCGTCGCAGAGCGATCTACTGGTCCGCATCGAGGCACTGGAGGCAATCGCGGCGGGGTTGAGTGAGGATCGAGGGTAATGAGCATCACGGCCCGCCTTGCCAGTCTGGAATCCGCACTCAACCAAAGCCCCCGTGACGGTCTAGAACCGTGCGAGCGTTGCGGTGCGCCCGATCACGCGATCCGGTTTGATGGGTTGCAGATTGTCTTGATCCCTGATGGTTCGATGGATCGAGATTGTGCCCATTGCGGGAGAGCGATCGACCCGGATTCAGGCAGACCAATCGTTGCCCCATTCGTGGTCAAGATCATTCGATCAGAACCACCCGAGGCGGCCCCCGAGTAGCCAAAGAGCGATAATGCCAATCACGATCAGCGGTATCACAACGAACGCGCCAATGAGCGCCCGTTTCGTTTGGCGGCGATCGTTCGCACGGCGCTCTTCTGCTATTGCTTCTTTGATTTTGGGTTGTAGATCATCCATGACTACTCACCTTCCTTGTCCTGCATAGCTCGCACAATCGCCATAGTCCCCAACCCGATACCGTAGACCAGCGCCCCAGACACAAGAATACCCGATGCGATCACGGCGAACACGGTTCGATTGTTGATGAGTCCAATGTTGTGAGTCCCATTGCGTGCAGTGGGGATCACGAACGCGATCAGGCACAACGCAACCCCAATCAGCGTAAAGACTCTCCCAGAGATTGTGATGGATCGAGCATCGCGCATTGAACGCACAAGGGGAGGAAGTGGGGGCGCAGCATCCAAGGGGGCAACGGGTGAGAAGGCGGCATTATCTGGAGGCGGGAGCTTTGGCTTTGGCGCGGATTCAGGGGCAGTGATCACTTTCGGGATCAGCTCTTCCGGCGGGCGTGAAAACACCCCGCATTGCGGGCACTCGATCGCGTCCGATGCCAGCGATTCAGGCACTTCTATACCTTCCCCGCATTGTCTGCATTCCCAGTGAATCATCATCCCCCCCCTGCCTAAACGGTGCGTGGCTCATACAATATCACAAACCGGGCTCGTCGGCTGATCCCCGACATGAGGCATCCGCAACTGGCGCTATCACCTTCCGCCCAGTTGCGGGTGCCCCGCCCGTGGAAGGTGATTCATGGACGATGTAGAAAAAGCGGTCTCGATGATGAGAGACCAAACGAGTGAAGATGGTGTTGATTATTGGGAACCAGTCTTTGATGACGATGGGTCGATGATCCAGACTGAGCGCCCAACACAACTGGCGGCTTTCCAGACCTTGTTGCGTTATGTTGATGAGCTTCGGAGGTTGGTCGAATGCGCTCCGAAATCCGATGGGGGTATCCGCGTAGACAATCGAAACGCATTCAGGATGACCTTAAACAAGATCAGCATGGTCGGCCCGGTTGCGAATCTCTCACTGTATCGCTTGAAATCGTGCGACACCCCCGGCCCCGGTGTTGTCACTTCCATTTGGACTCCAACCTTCAAAGGATCGTCGATCACTTCGATTGTGAATGACATTTCTCTTCTGCCATTTGGGTGCTGCGTTCGTGACCAACGGCATATCGACAATGAGTCCGTATCGCTCTTCATGCGACGCTACACGGCGCTGAAAGAGGTGGTCGAAACACTGGCCAAGGAAGTGCCCCAAGACCGTGGACTGCCGATGGAACCGGAAGATGAACTCATCCAGCTAAGTGACAAAGAGATTGGTGTCTTGAAATGGCTTGGACACCCATCCCGACGAAGGCGTGAATGGCTCAGGTCTGCAATCTGTCCTGATGATCCCATTGTGCCACTAGATGAAAAGCGTATGCGCAAAATCATTTCATCATTGGCTACCAAGCGGCTTGTTGAGACTGAGGACGGGAAACCGGTTCGCATATCTCGCAAGGGCTTAGAATGGTTGAAGACCGAAGGGTTGTTTTTAGAATCCTGAAATCTGTGCACCCGAAAAACGCCCGGTAAACACCCGGTGGACGCACCTATAAATGCCCGACGACCCATTGATCTGCCGCGTTTAGTCTTTGCATGAAAGAAGAATCAAATGTGCAGAATCGGCCCGTTTCCCTGTCCTTCGCGGCAAGGTGTTGCGGGGTAACTTCAACATGGCTCAGGACAGAGTTGGATTCTGGACGATTGCCAGGATTCAAAGCTGGTGATCGCTGGTTGATCAATCTTCAGTCTCTTGAGCGGGCACTCTCTGAGCGTGTAAACAATGCGGGAGGTGTCCGATGAGTGATACCAATCCCACCCGCTACGCACTACGCAAACACGAGGTTGCGAGCGCCCTTGGTATATGTGAACGCAAAGTCCATGACTTGATCAAGTCCGGTGAACTCCCTTCCTTCAAGGTCGGGCGCGTGGTGTTGATCCCGATTGCAGGGATGCAAGCATTCATCGCTTCCCAAGTACAAACAGGGGGGCACGCGTGATGCAGATGTTTATGTTCTTCTTTGATGACGATGACAATGGCACGCCCAAGCCGCTAAACACGGGCGATGCCGAGACTAAAAAGCAGATCAAGTCTATCCAATCTCGACGCTGCCCGCTGCCCCCATATCGCAAGAATGCACCCAAAGGAACTTCTGACAAAGCCGCATCCTACATCGCGCCCCACACGCCCAATCAACGATCGCGAGTGTTCGATGCGATCCAAAATGCGGGCACTTGGGGGATGACTGATGAGGAAGGGCAGGCGCATACGGGGATCAAAGTCCAGAGCTACACCCCACGGCGTAGGGAACTCGCTCAGGCGGGATGGATTCAGGATTCAGGCGAGCGCCGAAAGACTATCTCCGGGTGTGATGCGGCAGTTTGGGTCGCCGTCACCAAACGGGGGGATTCGGCGGATGCGTAACCGAAATCCCAAACCAGAACCGCCTCCCGAACCGCTGATCACAGATGTGCGTCTTAGGCAGCTTGTTGCGGCATCATCCCTGACCCCAACCCAGCGGGGGACATTGTTGATGATGGTGGATGGGTTGTATCGAGACAATCTCAAGATCATCATCGGCATATCGCGGCTAGCCGATTCCCTTGGGCTCGGGCGTAGCGCGACGATTGATCGAATCCGATCACTGGAATCCACAGGGGTGATCGTCAAGTTGCGCGGAGGGGGCGGGCGCTCGGAGAGCGGGAAGGGGTATGTGAATGTGTGGGAGTTTCGTCCCGAGGTGCTGATCCAACAGGCCCAGCATCGCGGGAGGGTCGGCGATAACAGTACGGTTTCCCAGACGGTAAAGGATATGGAATCGACTGATCAAGCATCCGGTTTAGAACCGGCAAGGGTACGGGAATCCGCGCACGATCCAACTCTTCCAACTCCCCCAAAAGAAGAATCCAACAAAGAAGGGGCCGCTATCGCGGCTGGCGATCAGGAGCAGGGACTGAGAATCCCTGTTCGTCACAAGAGAACTCTACCGTTTCAAGTCCGGCCTTGGGTCAATCGTGCAGATTCCCCAAAGATGAGCAGGGCGGATAGATTAGTCCAAATGCGCGAACAGTTGAAGTTATCCGACAAGAAACCACTGGCGCGCAGTGCCCCCAATCCGGTACACTCAGCCACGGAAGGTGAAACTAATGGCATCATTGAGCAAGGACAAGAACGGGACGAAACGCATTCAGTGGACGAACGCGAGCGGGAAACGGCAAGCGATTCGGCTCGGCAAAATGCCAGTGAAAGCGGCTGAGTCATTCATGGTTCAACTGGAGCGGCTGATCGGGTATCACACCACGAACACGCCGATTGATCTACAGACCGCCCAGTGGCTCAACGGGCTCTCCGACACGCTGCACGGGAAGCTGGTCAATCAGGGGCTTGCATCCCCCCGAGTGATACGGGAATCGCACACGCTCGGCTCGATGCTCGATGAGTACTTCCAGACAATGAGCGTGAAAGACACGACCCGCGTTCGGTACGCTCAGACCCAGCGTCTACTGGTCGAATACTTCACCCCGGATCGGGCGCTCGATTCCATCACGGCCCGAGACGGCGACCAATGGCGGGCGTGGATGGTGGGTAAGGGGTTTGCCGAGGCGAAGATCGGGCGCGATGTTCGCGGGGCGCGGATGTTCTTTCGCAAGGCGGTGCAGTGGGGGATGATCGAGAGTAATCCGTTTGCCGATGTGAAAGCCGCGCCGCAGACAAGCAAAGTCCCCAAGCGATTCATCACCCCCGAGGAAGCCGCCCAGTTGATCGAGGCGGCCCCGGATGCCGACTGGCGGTGCATCATCGCGCTCGCCCGCTACGGGGGGCTCAGGTGTCCCTCAGAGGTCTTGAAGGTTCGCTGGGCGGATGTGGACTGGTCGAGAAACCGGATGCGTGTCCGATCCCCGAAAACCGAACGGCACACGGGCAAGGGTGAGCGGTTCGTGCCCTTGTTCCCCGAGCTACGCGCGGTGCTGATGGATGCCTTTGAGCTTGCGCCCGAGGGGGCTGAGTTTGTGGTGCATCATCACAGGGATAACACGGCCAATCTTCGCACGCACTTGCGCCGCATCATCGAGCGGGCAGGGATGAGCGATTGGCCCAAGCTGTTCAACTCGATGCGATCCAGCCGGGCAACGGAGTTGATGATCGAATACCCCGCCAAGTTTTGCACTGAATGGATGGGGCATTCTCAGGCGATCGCGGAAGCCCATTACCAGCAAGTACGGGATGAGGATTACACCCGTGCGGCATCGACTCCGATCGGGCGCGTCTCACAAAGCGGCGCACAAGTGTCTCAGAATGCGTCTCAGCATGAAGCCGCATCGGTCTGCAACGATTCGCAAACTGGAGCGCAAACGAATAAGGGACCGGCGTTTATGCCAGTCCCTTCAACTTCGTGCAGTTTGGTGCAAACTGAATCAATGGGCATACGCGGACTTGAACCACGGACACCGGCATTTTCAATGCCGTGCTCTACCAACTGAGCTATATGCCCATCAGCATTGCGACGGATCGCTTTGCCAAGGATCTCAGAGCGATGCTCCGAGAGGGAAGGATACCCGTTCCATCGGACGCGTCAACCGGGTTCTTGTTCGAAAATCACGGATTTCGTGTCATCAAGTCCACGCGAGTGGTGGTCTGTATCGGCTAAGATGCCCTCATGAGTGAGACCAGCGCCGTGATTGAGACACAGAACACCAATGCCCCTGCCCAGCGATCGGACAAGCCGCTTCTTGTGGTTGATGGGCTCAAGACCTATTTTCCGATCCGTTCTGGGCTGCTGCAGCGCGTCACCGACCATTTCAAGGCGGTCGATGGGGTCTCGTTCCATATCAAGGAGGGCGAGACGCTCGGTCTCGTGGGCGAGTCTGGCTGTGGTAAGACCACGGTTGGGCGGACGCTGCTGCGGCTGATCCCAGCGACTGGCGGTCGTGTGCTGTTCAACGGGCATGATGTCTTCGCGGCCTCGGGCGGTGAGCTTCAGCGGCTGCGTCGTGACATGCAGATCGTGTTCCAGGATCCGGCAGGCTCTCTCAATCCGCGCATGCGGATTGCGTCGATCGTTGGTGAGCCGCTGGTGATCCACGGGCTGGTGACGGACAAGGCCGAACTGCGTGAGCGTGTTGAGTCGCTGCTTGAGCGGTGTGGCATGCCCCGAGCGGCCGCGGATCGGTACCCGCACGAGTTTTCCGGCGGTCAGCGTCAGCGTATCGGTATCGCCCGGGCGCTGGCTCTGGAGCCCAAGTTCATCGTTTGCGACGAGCCGACCTCGGCGCTGGATGTGTCGATCCAGGCGCAGGTGATCAACCTGCTGATGGACCTCCAGGAAGAGTTCGGGCTCAGCTACCTCTTTATCTCCCATGACATGGCCGTGATTCAGCATGTGTGCAAGCGGATCGCGGTGATGTACAAGGGGCGCATCGTCGAGGAGGGCAGCCGCGAGGAGATCATCGAGAATCCGCAGCACCGTTACACGCAGTCGCTGCTCTCGGCGGTCCCGGAGCCAGACCCACACCGCGAGCGTGAGCGGATTGTCTTCGACGGCGGGGCGATGTAAACCATGAACGCGGCCGCCAAGTTTCAGCAGCCGCGCCCGGACGAGCCAAGAGCCCGCTTCCTCATCGAACTCGCTCGAGCCCTGGGTACCTACGGCACTTCCGCGAACCGCATCGAGGAGGTGATTGCCTACTGCGCAGACGCGTTCGGGTACAACGCACAGACTTTTACGACACCGACCTCAGTGTTTGTCTCGCTCGAAGACGACGAGGGTGAGCTGCACACCTACCTTGCCCGTGTACACCCGGGCGAGACGGACATGACGAAGATGATCGCGCTCGATCGGGTCTTCAATAATGTGCTCGACGGGATCATCAGCACGCGCGAGGCGATCACGGAGATCAAGCGGGTGGTGAGCATGCCGCCCCGGTATCCGGTCTGGATGATCGTGATCTGCTTTGGGATCATCGGGGTGTGTGCCGGCAACTTTCTTGGCGGGGCGTTCAAGGAGATGGTGGCTTCGGGGATCGTGGGGCTGATGATCGGCCTGCTTGTGCAGTTTGCCGGGCGGAAACGGGAGTTCTCGCGGCTGATGGAGTTTCTGTCCGGGCTTGGGGCGGCGGTGGTTGCGGGCTTGCTGGCGATCCCGTTCGGTGGTTACATGACGACGGTGCCGGTCATTGCTGGGGTCATCATCCTGCTTCCGGGGCTGACGCTCACGATCGCGATGGTTGAGCTGGCGATGAAGCATGTCGTATCGGGCACGGCCCGGCTTGCCGGGGCGATCATGGTCCTGTTGGTGATCGGGTTCGGCATCGTGCTCGGGCAGGCGATTGTTGACCACACCGTCGGCTCGACACCGATCGTTGTTCCGGAGCGGCTGGCGTGGTATGTCGATCTGGCAACGATCATCGTTGCATCGACCTGCATGGCGATTCTGTTCCAGGCCCACCTGCGGCACGCGTGGGTGATGATCGTGGCGGGGTTGCTGGCTTTTTACAGCGCGCGATATGGCTCGATGTACTTTGGGCCCGAGGTTGGCGTGCTCGGTGCAGCGATGGTTGTTGGAGTTGCGAGTAATCTGTATGCGAGGATCTTTGATAAGCCGGCGTTGATGATGATGCTGCCGGGGTTGATCATCCTTGTCCCGGGTTCGCTGGGGCTTCGGAGTCTTCAGATGTTTATGGCCCACGCGCCTGACGATGCGATGAAGGCGAACACGACGATCGATGCCGTGCAGTCGAGCTTTACGGTGCTCGTCGTGGGCGTTGCGTTGGTGGTGGGGTTGCTGCTGGCGAATGTGGTCATGCCGCCTCGCAAGGTGCTTTAGGGCTCGCCTTCGAGTAACCCTTTGGCCTGGGCCAGCAGGTCCGAGTATGAGGCCGCGATCGGCTCGCCCAGGGCGGGCAGGAAAGTCGATCGCAGACGATCGGCGAGGTCTTGCGCGTCGTCCATATTGGTTCGATCGTCTACGAGGATTTCGTACTCAAAGTACCAGCCGAGGTCGATGACATCATCGATGTGGATGCGGGTGGATTCGTAGAGGTAGAGCTCGCGGTTCTTGACCACTTCGAGCCATACAGGGAGTTCTTTCTCACCGAAGCGCTCGCGGACCTGCTCTAGGGTGTAGATGTGGTATTCGGAGACCTTGGGTGAGACTTTGTCGGGACGTTCGTAGAAGATATATTCCAGCGGCTCTGGCGAGCCGACGCCGCGTTCGACCACGACCGATTCGCGTTTCTTGAGGCGTCCGCGTGTGACATTGAAGTAGGTATCGGTCTGTCGGATCGTGCAGATCTTGGATGCGCCGATCTGCTTGCAGATCAGGCGTGCGAGGTTGGGGTCGCGGAGTTCCGCCTTGAGTTCGAGATTCTTCATCCGGTTCCGTTCGTTTCAGTCAGCGAGGGCGCTGAGCAGCTGCTGTTCGTTCCAGACCTCGACGCCGAGTGATTGGGCCTTGGTGAGCTTGGATCCTGCGGATTCGCCGGCGATGACGAGGTCTGTTTTCTTGGAGACTGAGCCGGAGACCTTGGCGCCCATGGCTTCGAGTTTTTCACTCAGTTCGGGGCGGGTGAAGTGCTCCAGTGTCCCGGTGAGGACGATGGTTTTGCCTGCGAAAGGGGAGTCCTGAGTCTGACCGGCTTCGACATACTCCTGTGAGGAGAGATCGAGTCCGAGGTCGCGGAACTGCTCGAAGGTTTCGCGGGCGGGCTTTGAGTGGAGGTAGGCGTAGAAGACTTCGGCGGTGTCTTCGCCGAGGCCGGTCTCGTACTCGTTTTCGAGCTTGTCGTCGAGCCCGAAGAGCTCCATCCGCTTCTTGCCGCTCATTCTGTTGACGGCCATCGGCATCAGCTCGTAAGGCTTGGCGCTCAGCAGCGCGTCGTAGTCAGGGAAGACCTTTGCGAGGGCCTTGGCGGTGGAAGTGCCGACATGGCGGATGCCCATGGCGCCGAGCAGGCGGGCGAGGCCGCGTGATTTGGAGGCCTCGATGCTGGAGAGCATGTTCTCGATCTTCTTCTCGCCCATTCGCTCGAGTTCGAGCAGTGCCTCGCGGTGCTCGTGGAGGCGGTAGATGTCGGCGAAGTGGTTGAGCGGGATATCCGAGGCGCGGATCTGGTCGATGGTCTGCTCACCGAGTGAGTCGATGTCCATCTGGCGACGCCCGACGAACCAGACGAGTTTCTCGCGGATCTGGGCCGGGCATTCGGGGTTGACGCAGCGGCGGGTGGTTTCTTTGGTCGGGTCCTCGATGGCTTCGTGTGGCTCGATTTCGAGTGGGGCGTCGCAATCCGGGCAGGTGTCTGGCGGCAGGACCGGCTTGGCTCGCTTCGGTCGCTCTTCCTTCACTACGCCGATGACCTGCGGGATGATCTCGCCGGCCTTCTCGACCTCAACGGTGTCGCCGATGTGCAGGTCACGTTGGCGGACCATGCCGTAGTTGTGCAGGGTGGCATGGGTGACAGTGGTGCCGGCGAGCAGCACGGGTTCGAGGGTGGCGCGGGGGGTGATCTTGCCGGTCTTGCCGACCTGGTGGGCGACATCGACGAGGACGGTCGTTTTTCGCTCGGCCGGGAACTTGTACGCGATGACCCATCGGGGTGATTTTGATGTGACGCCGAGGGCGTCCTGCTGGGCGAGGCTGTCGACTCGGATGACTACGCCGTCGGTCGCGTAGTCCAGCCCGTGGCGGAGTTTGTCGACGCGATCGATCTCACGCAGGATCTCATCGACACCCGCGGCTAAGCGGCGCTGGTCTGTTGTGGGGATGCCGAGCTTGGTGGTCTTCTCGATGAACTCGGAGAATGAGCGGGCGAAGTCGGGGGCGCTGACCTCGCCGATGCCGTGGGCGAGGAAGCCGAGCTTTCGGTCGGCGGCCGCCTTGGGGTCGAGCTGCTTAACCGTTCCGGCGCAGGCGTTGCGGGGGTTCATGAACGGCTCGTCGCCGTTGGTTTCGCGCTCTTCGTTGATCCGTTCGAACTCAGAGAGCGGGATGTACACCTCGCCGCGTACTTCGAGGACATCGGGGATGGTGATGCCCTTGCTGGGCTCGAGCTTGAGCGGGAGCGATCGGATGGTCCGCACGGCGTGGGAGACATCGTCGCCCTCGGTGCCGTCGCCGCGTGTGAGGGCCTGGACGAAGACGCCGGATTCATAGCGGATGCTCATGGCGACGCCGTCGATCTTGGGCTCGCAGACGAAGCCTGAACCGGCAGCGTTGAACAGTGCCGAGCCATCGTCACTCATCGCTTTCTTCGTGCGATTGACCCAGTCGCGTACTTCCTGTTCGTTGTAGGTGTTGTCGATGGAGAGCATCGGGACCGCGTGTTTTTTGGTCTCGAATCCCGCGATCGGCTGCCCGCCCACGCGGACGGTGGGGGAGTTGGGGTCTGCCAGCCCGGGGTGATTGTGCTCGAGTGTGGCGAGCTCGTCGAGCAGCGCATCGAACTCGCGGTCCGACATGATCGGATCTGCGTCGGTGTAGTACGCCCGATTGGCCCGCGTCAGCAGATCCCGCAGTTCCTTGATGCGTTTCGCGTCGCTCATGCCCTAATCCTAATCGAGAATCACGGCTTGGGCGCACCTTTGCGACCTATCATCTGGTCGCATGAGTGCCCAGATGATCGACGGCAAAGCATTGGCAGAAAGGTTCCGCGAGCAGGTTGCGCAGCGCGCTGCGGCTATGCGCGAGATGGGGTTCACCCCACGGCTCGATGCCCTGCTCGTTGAATCTGGTGATAACGGTGCCCGCGTGTATGCCCAGAACCAGGCCCGCACCTGTGAAGCACTGGGGATCAACTACGAGCTTCACACCTTGCCGGGTGGTGCCGATCAGCACGCGATCGAGAATCGGGTGCGTGTGCTCAATGCGGATGATGATGTCCACGCCGTGATGGTGCATATGCCATTGCCTGAGGGCGTCGATGTCTACCGCGTCCAGCAGCTGATCGACCCGGACAAGGATGTCGAGGGCGTCAACCCCGCCAACATCGGCAATGTGGTCTACGGGCGTTCGATGCGTGCCCCCTGCACAGCGCTGGCGACCCTTCGCCTGATTGATTCGCTGGGCATTGATCTCAAGGGCAAGCGGTGCGTGGTCGTGGGGGCTTCGGCGGTGGTGGGTCGTCCAATCGCGGTGCTGCTGATGCAGCGTGAGGCGACGGTAGTGAGCTGTAACAAGTACACCCAGGGGCTCGACGAGCTCTGCCGGAGTGCCGATGTTCTGATCCCGGCCGCGGGCGTGCCGGGGCTGATCAAGTCGGGCATGGTGCGGGACGGCGCCATCGTGGTCGATGTGGGTGTTAACCGGATCACGGACGCTCAGGGGCAGTCCCGAACCGTGGGTGATGTCGATTTTGATGCCGTGAGCCCGATCGCGGGGTATATCAGCCCGGTTCCGGGTGGTGTTGGCCCCATGACGGTGGCGGTACTGCTGCATAATGTGATCGAACTGGCGGAAACCCGCTGCAATGCGGGCAATCATGCTTCATGACCGCAACCGCTGGTCGCCGATTCAGATAGAACGCAAGAACGGGCTTGCCCACGCGTTGACATCCAGAAGGACAACCCATTGAATCTGCCCATGCACGAAGCTTCCTACAATCTGGCCCTCATCGGTCCGCTCGGCACCCAAGAGCTGATCATCATCGGCGTCATCATGCTCATCCTGTTCGGGCGTCGACTCCCCGAAGTGGGGCGGAGCCTGGGACAGGGCATCGTTGAGTTCAAGAAGGGCCTCAAGGATGTCACAGATGACATTAAGCACGAGGTCGACAACGCGGACAAGAAGCCCGCTCAGACCTCGCGGATCGAGTCCGCCGAGGACAAGCCCAAGGCCCCTGTCCACACCAGTTCGACCCAGGTTCAGGCCCAGCCGGAGCCCTCTGGGGAGGCCTGAATCCCCCAATTCTTTGAATCAGGGTCGATCTGCACCGGAAACGGGCTATGATTGACGCCTTACTCGGCGAGGTAGCTCAGCTGGCTAGAGCGATGGATTCATAACCCTCAGGTCGGGAGTTCAAGTCTCCCCCTCGCCATTTTTCGCATCTTTTTGACGCTCGGCCCGATACCACTATCGGGCCTCGTTTCTTTTTGTGCCCGTTTTTTCGTTTCCATGTCATATTGGGCAAGCAAAGGCGTTCTACGCCGGCACACATCACTGAGGGCGGATCATGAACAGCAAAGTTATCGCCATAACGACACTCGCGGTTGGTGCTTCGGCACTCGGCGGCGTCCTGCTCCTCAAATCGGGGTCCGACAAGCCCGTCGAGCAAGCGCCCGAGCTTGACCAGGGCACTCGAATCGCGAGCGATTCGTATTTCGAATCGACTCCGAGCATCGCCGAAGAGCCAGATCGTGCGATTGAGACGACCAACCGCACCAGCAATGCCGCCCAGCCCAGCGGGCGTGGTGGCTTTGGTGACATGCTCGATCGCATGGGCGAGTTTGACGCCGACGGGGATGGGATTCTTTCGGAAGATGAACGCCGAGCCATGCGCGACGCGATGCGGGCCGAGTGGATGGAACGCTTTGATCTCGATGGTGATGGCGAGCTCTCACGCGAGGAGCGCATGGCGATGCGTCAGTCCATGTTTGAGCAGTCGCCCCGGGGCCAGGAGCTGATGCGTCAGTTCGATGCCGACGGCGATGGCGTGCTCAATGCGGAAGAGCAAGCCGCGATGGAGGCGTACCAGGAACAGCAGCGCGAGCAGCGCCGCGCCGAGGAACTCGCCCAGTATGACACCGATGGCGACGGGCAGCTTTCTCGTGAAGAGCGTCAGGCGCAGCGTGAAGAACAGAGCAACCGTTGGGGTGACGCCATGCGGAACGCGGCCAACGAGTTCGATCGGGACGGCGACGGCGTGCTCAGCATCGAAGAATCGCAGGAGGCCTACCAGGTCTTCCAGGAGCGGCGAGAGATCGACCAGTTCATCAGTAACTTCGACAGCGATGGCGACGGCTCGATGGGGGCTGCGGATTACAGCGCCTTCCTCTCCCATTACGAGCAGGGGGATATGTCTGCCGATGTGAATCGGGACGGCGTAGTGAACTCGCAGGATCTTACGGCGTACACAACGATGGTCACCCGCTCCCGGAATCGACCCTGATCGATCGATTCAGTCGAGCTGGAACCACGACTCAGGCGCCCCGGCAAATGTCGGGGCGTCATTATTCTGACCGAGGTCCCAGTAGCCGCCCATGAAGGCGCACTGCATCGCGAGCCAGTCGCCGGCGATGAGGGTGGGCATGACCTGCTCGGTTTCAGGGGTGCGGGCCTGCTCGTTTAGCGGGAATAGCTCGGCCAGCACCTCGCCCCAGAGCATCTGTGGTTCCACGGTGATCGTGGGCTGGGCTGGGGAGAGCGACGCCTGGTGCTCTGCCTGCGGGAGTGATGCGCAGCCGGGGAGTGTCGAGCACAGGGCTGCGACGAACACGATCGGTGCCTTGGCGTACTTCATGGGTGTCAAATCGGACCATGCGGGGCGCGACTTTGGTGTGAGGCGCTGAAACTGCCCCATTCATCGCGTGTCCGGGGCCCAAACACCCCGGTTTGGGGCGGACGGATATCGGACGAACCGGCGTGGCGATGGCCGATTCTTGTGGTACACTCTCTACTGGGGTCGAATATGTGAAGATGGGATCTGGCGCCGTGCGACTCCACACCCTTTGCTCAGTTTGTTTGCTGCTCGCTGCGGCGGGTGGCGTTCGTGGTGCGCTGCTGCAGCCGGAACCGTCAGGGTCGCCTGCTGGGATTGTCGAGCCGCAGGCGCGTGATGGGCGTGTGTACCCAGTCAGCCGGATCGCGTTCAGTTATCCGTTCCCGCACCCGGACCTGCCGAGCAACGAGTGGTTGGGCGAGACGGTTGTCCTGCTGACGCCAACCCAGAGGGGCTTTATTGCGCCCCGCGAGGGCGCACCAGTCGTTGCGGTGAAGCTCGGTGAGCTTGGCACGCACGAGCTGGTGCGAATCTATGGCTCGGCACTGGGTGCGATCAACGAGGCGATCCGTGATCGCCTTGAGCGTGACATCGGAATGATCGGGCACTTAGTTACGCCAGATGCTCGTGAGATCGCGTATCAGACGACCCAGAACGATCTTCGTGTGTCTGAGAACACCACGCTGACCGTCATGATCTGGCGTGCGGCTGTCGGGGAGGTGCGGACCGTGGCTCAGGGCGATCGGCTTGTGCCCAGCACGCCCGAAACCGATGAGCCGGATCCCGAATCCAATGTCAATCGCCCCGAGCACGAGCGGCTGCGAGAACGCATCGAGATCGAGCCGGGGGATCTACTGACACGAGAGCGTGTGGATAATGAGGTCCACCGCCTGAACCGATTCCCGGGGCGTCGCGCCGATGTCGCGGTCGCGCCTTCGGGCGAGCCGGGAGAGGTGATCGTAGATTACCTGATTACTGAGCCGCGCCCATGGAACGCGTATGTGTCGATCAGCAATACGGGCACCGAGAGCACCGACGAGTGGCGTGAGCGGTTCGGTTTTATCCATCGGCAGCTGACAGGACGAGACGACATTCTCCGCTTGGACTACATCACCTCGTGGTTCGACGAGACGAACGCGTTTATCGGTTCGTATGAGTTTGATCTTGGCGAGAGGAACCGCCTCAAGCTCTTCGGCAACTGGAGCGAATATACGGCCCGGGATGTCGGGCTCGGCTTCGAGAACTTCACCGGCGAGTCGTATGCGCTGGGCGCGGAGTTCCGGCGGAATGTGTGGCAGGACGGGCCGCGGTTTATTGATCTGACCGCGGGCGTCCGGTTTGAGCACATCCATGTGGAGAACCAGCTCCTGCTGCTGTCGGGTACTGAGGACTACTTCCTGCCCAGCGTCGGTGTGCGGTACGAGAAGAACACGCCGCTGCACAACGCGTTCGGAGAGCTCAAGGTTGAAACCAACTGGGGCTCGGTCGCGGGGTCCAACGAGCTCGACACCGCGCGACTGGGGCGGTTCGGGGCGGATAACAACTTCACGGTCCTGCAGGCCCAGCTGAACCACTCGTTCTATCTCGATCCGTATATTGACCCGGAGGGCTTCGCTGGCGAGAAGGGGCAAGAACAGATGAAGCTGGCCCACGAGCTCGCGCTGAGTCTGCGGGGGCAGTGGGCGTTCCATTCGCGCCTGGCGCCGAACTTTGAGTCGGTGGCGGGCGGGATGTACAGCGTGCGGGGTTACCCCGAATCGACGGCCGTGGGTGATGATGCGATCATTGCTTCGGTTGAATATCGATACCACCTCGGGCGTTCAACGCCGATCGACGCCGAGACGACCACGCTCTTCGGGCAGAGCTTCCGCAGCAGCCGCACAAGGCCGTACGGGAGCGCGGATTGGGACCTGATCCTCAAGGGGTTCCTCGATGTCGCCCGGGTGAGCCCGAACGATGCGCCGTTCTTTGAGCGGGCGGAAACGCTGGTCGGTGCGGGTGTTGGTGTCGAGGCCCAGCTCAAGTCCAATCTCACGCTCCGCCTCGATTACGGCATGGCATTCACGCCGATCGGCGTCGGGACCTCCCGCAGCGTCGATGTCGGCGATTCTCGTCTGCACTTCATGGCCCAGTTCGTCTTCTGACTCCACAAAGGAAAACGACATGACAACCAAAGATCTGAACACTTCGGTCCCGACCTGGGCCTTTACGCTGGCGAGCACCGCGTTGCTGGGGTCTTCCATTGCGCTGGCCTCACCCGAGGGCGGCGATGTCGTTGAGGGCGACGCCACGATCGAGTACATGGGCGACTGGACGCGGGTGCTCACGGGTGAGATCACCATCATCGACTGGTTGTCGTTCAATATCGCGCAGGGCGAGACGGTGGAGTTCGTCATGCCGTCCGAGGCGAGCCGGGTGCTCAATCGGATTACCAACGGGGTGCCAACGGAGATCATGGGCAACCTGATCGGCAACGGGCAGATCTTTATCGTGAACCCGTCCGGGGTGATCTTCGGGCAGAACGCGGTGGTTGATGTCGGCGCGCTGTACGCGGCCGCGGGCAATATCTCCAACAGCGATTTTTCGCAGGGCGTGTACCGGTTCACGGATGCGCGGGGCATCGTGGAGAATCGCGGGCACCTGCAGGGGGACCTGATCGCGCTGATCGGTGGTCGGGTGGCGAATCACGGGACGATCTCGGCCCCCAACGGGACTGTGGTGATGGCGGCCGGGGAGCAGGTGCTGATTGGGGAACTGCTGGGGCACACCTTTGTGCGTGTCGAGCGGCCGACCGATCTGGAGAACACGCCGACGCTGGATACGGATGGTGTACCGAGCCTGACGGCCGGGGATGTGTTCTCGCTGGCGGCGTGGAATACGGGGACGATCGACGGCAAGGAGACGACGATTGCGGTGTCGGCGGGTCATATGGCGATCGATGCTGATATCACGGCGGGTGAGTTGTCGCTGATCGCGGACGGTGATTCGCACATCGAGCTTGGGGCGAATCTGCACAGCGACGAGTCTGGGATCGTGATCACCGGCGATGTGATTCTGACGGATGATGTGAGCGTCACCAGCGACGGGTCGGTGATCGCGTTCAAGGGCAGCGTGGATTCGGAGTTCGGCGCAGAGCATGATCTCTTCGTGAATACCAACGGCGGTGGGCATGTCCGCTTTACGGAGGCCGTGGGCGCGAATGGACGTCTGGGTATTCTCGACGTGAGCGCTCCGCTGATTCGTTTCTTTGGCAATGTCAGCGTGAACGATCAGCTGAATCTGTATGGGCCGGTCGCGATTTCGAACAGTTCGATGGTGTTCGATGTGGGCATGGGCTCGGCGCTGTTCGGCGGTGATGTGTACTCGTTCATCAATGGGCGGAGTGATGTGACTTTCCTGTATGATGGGCAGGCGTGGGTTGGGCAGGGGTCGGCGCGAGCGCCGTACCAGTTCCGGTCCGGGATCGGGCTCAACGGGGCGTTCCGCAATATCACGCTCGGCGGCGACTTGAGTGATCCGTCGCGTTCCTCGGCGTTCGTGTTTGCGACTGGCGCGATGGCTGGGCTGGACCTGATCAGTTCTGATACGGATCTGAGCCATCTATTCATGATCAACGCGACGGAGTCGATCGTGATGGGGCAGGGGCAGAAGATGACTTCGTTCGGTTCACTGACGCTCAACGCCAACGGGAGCGGTTTTACCACCATCGAGGTGGGGGATCTCAATGTCCTTGGCGACCTGCGGATCGCTTCCGTCGGGCAGGGCGGGGGGCAGATCCTGTTCAACACCCGCGCCCCGGGCGAGGTGGACTGGTTCGGCAATGAGGACGACCGTGGCGACAGTGCGCTGATGGATGAGGGGCTTGAGTTGATCGCCTCGGGCGATATCACGCTCATCGGTTCTCTGGGTGGTGATGGTGAGGTTCGCCTGGGGAGCGGGGGCTCGATCCAGCTGTTCAACAACTCGGGCACCGGCAACGCTGGCTCGCTGGACATCGATCTTTTCCCGGGCGGTGTTTCGCTCGATCTCTTCGCTGGCATGCTCGCGAACTCGCAGGGCACGCTGTACCCGTACGACCTCACGCTGATCCCGATGGGCACGAACCCGGGCACGCAGGCGAACCTCGCCGAGGCGCTCGATGAGGAGCCCGCGGTGAACCTGCGGACCACCGATCCGTACCTTGCGGCCCGTCAGGTGTTGCTGGAACTCGGGCTCAATCCGCAGGACCCGAGCTCTGATGAGATTCGAAACGCCCAGATCAGCGGTGCCAAGCGGTTCCTTGAGGATGGGATCGGGACGACGAATGATGCTGTCGCGTTCGGCGTGACGATTGATCGACTGAACCGTTCCACGGTCGCTCGTTTGACGGATGCGTATGTTGGCCTGCTCGGTGAACGGACGGGCGATGGGCTCGATCGGTCGAACGACGGCGCGGTTGTTCTCGCGATCTCCAAGTTGTGGGTTGAGCGGGACAGCACCTACCGGACCACAGAGGCTTTGCTAGCATCTGACGAGATCGAGGATATGAAGATCATGAGCACGATCCGTGAGCTTGATCGGTTGATCACCGCGATCGAGTTGCTTGAACTGACACCGGTCGAGATCGCTCAGGCGAAGCGGGCGCTGATCGGGCGGTTCTCGAACAACCCGGACCAGATCATCAAGCGGTGGTTCTCGCCCGCACCGATGGCCATGAACGCTCGCTGATCCGCATAGACTCGCCCATGCCCACGATCAGCGCCGTTGCACTCCCCGACCACCTCGATGAGCATGGGCTCAGGGACAAGGTCGCGGTTGTTATTGATGTCCTGCGTGCCACGACGACCATCGCCCATGCGCTGGCCTCGGGTGCGACCTGTGTTGTGCCGGTTGCTTCGATCGATGGTGCCCGGATGATCGCTCATGATCGCCCGGGGTCACTTTTGTGCGGCGAGCGGGGGGGCGTCAAGCCAGAGGGATTTACGCTCGGCAATAGCCCGCTCGAATACACACCGGAGTTGATCCATGCCCGGGATATCGTCCTGACCACCACCAACGGGACGCGGGCGCTCCAGATGTGTTCGGGGGCGGCTGAGATTTACACGGGTTCGATCACCAACCTGAGCGCTCTGTGTGGTCTCCTCAGGGTTCAGCAGCGTGACATCGTGCTGGTCTGCTCGGGGACGGATCGGATGGTGTCGCTGGAGGACTGCATCGCCGCGGGGCTGATCGCACAGCGGCTCCAGACGACCCATGCCGCGGACGACAGCGCGATGCTCATGCGCCACGCGGCCGAGGGGGCCATCGACCGGTGCGGGTCGCTGGAAGCGGCGATCGCGTCGAGTTTTCACGCAAAGCGTCTGGTTGATCTGGGCTTCTCGGATGATGTGCGCGGGGCGGCGTGTATTGGTGCCTGCTCGTGCGTCCCACACTTCGACCCGGCGACGGGTGAAATCCGCCCTGCGTCGTTGCCCAACGCCTCGCACGCATAGAATCCCCCTCACCCAAGCAGTCTTCACAAGGGAGCCCATCGTGTACACACTGGTCCTGATCCGTCACGGCGAGAGCGTCTGGAACAAAGAGAACCGGTTCACCGGCTGGAAGGATGTGCCGCTCTCGGAGAAGGGGCACGAGGAAGCCAAGGAGGCCGGGCGACTGCTGCTTGATGAGGGCTTTGAGTTCGATATCGCGTACACCTCGGTGCTGCGCCGTGCAATCCGCACGCTCTGGCATGTGATGGAGCAGATGGACCTGTTCTGGATCCCGGTGATCCGATCTTGGAAGCTCAACGAGCGTCATTACGGTGCGCTTCAAGGGCTCAATAAGGCCGAGACGGCCGCTCAGCACGGCGAGGATCAGGTGCTGATCTGGCGTAGGAGCTACGACATCCCGCCACCAGCCCTCGAGAAGAGCGACAAGCGTTGGCCGGGCCATGATCGTCGGTACGCCGATCTTGCTCCGGGTGATATCCCAACGACCGAGTGCCTCAAGGACACGGTGGAGCGTGTCGTGCCGTACTGGGAGCAGGAGATCGCTCCCAAGGTCAAGGCCGGGAAGCGTGTGTTGATCGCGGCCCACGGCAACTCGCTGCGGGCGTTGGTCAAGCACCTTGACGGGATCAGCGACGATGACATCGTCGGTGTTAATATCCCCACGGGCATGCCGCTGATCTACAAGCTCGATGAGAACCTCAAGCCGATTTCCAAGAAGTACCTCGGCGATCCAGCTGCGGTCGAGAAGGCGATGGCCGCGGTTGCCAATCAGGGCAAGGCCAAATAAAACCTCTGCTTCAACCGGACCTGATCATCGCTGATCGAGATCACGCCGCAGCATCACGCGGCGTTTTTTACTGGCGTCGCGTTTCCGGCGTTTGCGTGAGATGCCGGGGAGCTTGTTGAGCAGCGCATCGCCCCACACGCCCTTGATCCGGTTTGGTTTGCCTTCGTTGCGTCGCGCCATGATCTCACCATTGCAGACCGGTGGGCAGCGAGTTGAAGTTCTCGCAGCCCTCGTTGGTGACGGCGACCATGTCCTCGATACGCACGCCGCCGATGGCTTTGCAGTAGACACCGGGCTCGATGGTGAGGACATCGCCGACGATGAGTTCGGGGCCGTTGAAGTCGAGCAGTGGGGGCTCGTGGACATCGAGCCCGATACCGTGGCCCGTGCCGTGTACCATCGAACAGAAGGTATCGGGCGCGTCGTCGTCGGGCAGGCCGACGCTGTAGCCGTGCTTCTGGATGATGTCGATCGCGGCGCGGTGGACATCCTCGCCGGTGACGCCGGCCTTGCAGGCCTTCTCGGCGGCCTGCTTGGCTTCGATGACGGCCGCGTGCATCTTTGCGACCTCATCGGGGATCTGGCCGTGCACGATGGTGCGGGTGCAGTCGCCGTTGTAGCCGCAGTCGCGGATGTGCGGGAAGATGTCGATGATGATCGGCTGTCCGGTCCGCAGCGGCCCGGCACCGCGGTGGTGGCAGTCGGCACCGATGGGGCCGCAGGCAACGATGGAGCCGTGCGGTGTCGTCGCGCCTCGGCGGAGGAAGGCGGTGTCGATCATGAAGATGACGCGCTCGCTGGTGAGCTTCTGCCCGTCGTGGTAGAGGATGCCGTCCTCGCCGGCCTCGGCGGCGAAGATCATCTCGCAGATCTCGCGCATGACGGACTCGGTGGCCGCCTGGGCCTGCGCGAGGTGGATGAGCTCGGATTCGTCCTTGCAGCGGCGATCGGCGATGCCCAGGTCGATATCGCACTCGAGTTCGATGCCGGCACTCTGCATCATGTAGGCATAGATCAGCGGGAGTGAGCGATCGGCGGTGACCTGCGTGATTCCGCCGCGGACGAGGCACTCGGTCAGGGCCTGGGCGGTGGCTTCTTCACGATCACCGCTGAGGCCTTCATCCGGCTCGAAATCGGCGGGGCAGTAGACCTTGTCGGCCCGGGCGTGCTTCCTGGCACGATCCATCTCGATGTCGCGAATGATCAGCACACGCATGCCGTCATCGGTCTCGATGTAGGCGCACGCGTCGCCGACCATGAAGCGGGTCTTGTGGAACAGTGAGAGGTTGTTCTGCGGGATGCCCGCCATCACGATCGCGTGTGCGTTGCTCATCACCCACAATAGGGCCCTGGCCGCTACCATTCCCAATGCGAATCGCGACATGGAATGTCAACGGGATCAGGGCGGCCGCGCGCAAGGGGTTCTCGGATCATCTCGAGCGGGTCAATCCGGATGTGCTCCTGCTCCAGGAGGTCCGGGCCTTGCCCGAGCAGATCCCCGAGGCCATGCGGTGCCCTGAGGGCTGGTCGACCATCTGGCATCCGGCCCAGAAGAAGGGCTATTCCGGCACGGCTGTTTGGGCGTGCGGAGCGGACCTGAAGGAAGAGGCCCGCGGCATCGGCGACGACGACCATGAGGGACGCGTCATTGTTGCCAGAATCGGACCTGTCCGAGTCGTCAGCGTGTACCTCCCGTCGGGCTCGTCGGGTGAGGAAAGGCAAGCGATCAAGGACCAGTGGCTGCCGGCGTTCATGGACTGGGCCACACCCATGCTCAAATCCCGAGTCCCGACCGTGCTGGGCGGCGACTTCAACATCGCCCACACCGAGCGCGACATCTTCTACGCCAAGAGCAACCAGAACACCTCGGGCTTCCTGCCGCATGAACGCCAGTGGATGGGGGAGATGATCGACATGGGGTGGCGAGACATCGTCCGCGAGAAGTTTGGGGATGTGGACGGGCCATACTCGTGGTGGTCCAACCGCGGTCAGGCCCGCGCCAAGGACCGGGGGTGGCGGATTGATTATCTGCTGCTGAACAAGGCTGCCCACAATAAGCTCAAGGACTGCCACATCGACCGCCAGAGTGGGCTCGAAGTCTCCGACCACGCCATGGTCGTCGCCGATTTTAAGTTCTGAACTCACGGTGAGAGTGACGCCTAGAGTGCAAGTTCAGCAGGGGCGATTCACGCCAAAGGAACCCGCATGAGCGACAGCTACGAACGATCCGTCGATCTCCACCGCAAGCACCAGGGCAAGCTGGGTGTCTATTGCAAGGTCCCGCTGGAAACCCGTGAGGACCTCTCGCTGGCGTATACCCCCGGTGTCGCCCGGCCGTGTGAGCTGATTCATCAGGACCCCGCCGAGTCGTACAAACTGACGATGCGTGGCAACAGTGTGTGCGTGCTGACCGACGGCACGGCGGTTCTGGGGCTTGGGAACATCGGGCCGGCCGCGGCCATGCCCGTCATGGAAGGCAAAGCGTGCCTGTTCAAGGCGTTCGCAGACATCGATGCGATCCCACTGTGTGTCGATGTGCCCAAGGGCGACGAAGGCACCCGGCAGCTGATCCAGATCGCCAAGGCCATCGCGCCCAGCTACGCGGGGATCAACCTTGAGGACATCGCTGCGCCGCGGTGCTTCGCGGTTGAAGAGGCCCTGCAGGACATCGGCATCCCGGTGATGCACGATGACCAACACGGGACGGCGATCGTCCTGCTCGCCGCGATGATCAACGCCATGAAGATCGTCGGCAAGGACTTTGGGGACGCTCGAGTCGTGATCAACGGTGCCGGTGCTGCAGGGACGGCGATCGCCAAGCTCCTGCGTTGCGTCGATCACGAGGCGGATGTGTGCGTCAGCGTGAAGGAGGTCATCATGTGCGATTCCAAGGGCATCATCTCGCCCGATCGCGATGATCTCAACGATGAGAAGAAAGACCTGCTCCGGTTCACAAACCGCCCTCGGATCTCCGGCTCGGTCCACGACGCCATCAACGGGGCGGATGTCTTCATCGGTGTCAGCGTGGGCAACCTGCTCACCGCCGAAGATGTCAGCCGGATGAATGATGATGCGATCATCTTCGCGATGGCCAACCCGACGCCGGAGATCACACCTGATGAGGCCCGAAAGGGCGGGGCGCGGATCATCGGCACCGGGCGATCGGATTACCCGAACCAGGTGAACAATGTGCTGGCTTTCCCGGGTATCTTCCGTGGTGCGATCGAGGCGCACGCGACGCAGATCGACGGGCGCATGAAGCTCGCGGCCGCCCATGCGCTTGCCAAGGCGGTGGGGGAGCCGACGGAGGACATGGTCCTGCCCAACCCGCTCGATAAGAGCGTCGCCGACACGGTCGCGGCGGCCGTGAAACAGGCGGCGATCGAGTCGGGGCTGAGCCAACTCACGAGTGTCTGATCCCATGGGATCAGACGCCGCGCATGAAAATAGCCCCGCCCGGATTCGAACCGGGGACCAAGCGATTATGAGTCGCGCGCTCTAACCGCTGAGCTACGGGGCCGTGCGGGCATTGTACCCGATTTCTGTTCAGATGCTGTCCATCGAGATCAGGCCCATCGCCAGTTCGTGCACAAACTCCTCGCACGCACCGACATAGTCCCGATTGTTCTTCGTGGCATCGATCATCGTTCGCACCAGGGCGCTGCCGACGATGGCACCGTCCGCGTGCTTGATCACTGCCCCGACCTGGTCCGCGTTGGAAATTCCGAACCCGCAGGCGATGGGGGTGCTGCTCTTGCTGCGGATTGAGCGGACACGCTCGCCGATGTCGGGCAGGTCAGATCGCTCGCCAGTGACGCCCGAGCGAGCCAGCAGGTAGGCGAAGCCGCTTGAGGCATTAGCGATCTCGATCGCCCGCTCCGTTGGGGTGGTGGGGGAGATCAGCAGCGACATCGTCGCGCCGTGGGCCTTGCAGGCCTCGCGGTAGGTTTCGGTTTCTTCGAACGAGACATCGGGGAAGATGAACCCATCGAAGCCGGCCTCGACTGCACGCTTGACGAACGCGTCAGGGCCGCCCATCGCGATCACGATCGAAACGCTGACCATGGCCACCAAACCCATGCTCAGCTGGTCGCGGACGCTGCTGACCTGTTCGAAGATTTTCTCCGGCGTGATCCCCTGCTGCAGTGCCACATGCATCGCCGCGGCAATGGTTGGGCCGTCTGCGATCGGGTCGCTGTAGGGGAAGCCGATCTCGACGACGCTCGCGCCGGCACTTTCCAGCGCCGGCAGCAGCCTGGGAAGTGCTTCGAGCTCGGGCGAACCGGCGCAGACGAACGGCAACAGCGCGCCCTGCCCGGTTTCCTTCGCGTTCACGAACGCCTGATTGATTCGGTTCATCGTGTCGTGCTCGGTAGGGGGGTCATCGGGTGATCACATCCTGGACATCCTGCAGCCCGTCGGTCAGGATGCGGGGGCCGTCCGAGGTGACGAGCACATCGTGCTCGTAGTGCACAGAGTTGGACTTGTCGGCGGTGTAGATCGGCCACTGCTTATGGCCCTGGGTGATCTCGCCTGTGCCGATGGCAATCATCGGCTCAACGGCCACGAGGGCTCCGGGTTCGATGATGTTGTTCGCGTCGGGCCACTCGTTGGGGTGCGTCGGGACCACATTGGAGATCCACGGCGAGGTGTGCAGCTTCTTGCCGTAGCCGTGCCCGCCGAGGCCTCGGATCAGGTGGAAGCCGTACTCGTCTTCGACCACACGCTGCACGGTCTTGGCCCAGTCAAGCCAGACATTGCCGGGGCGGAGTTCTTCGATGCCCTTGGCGAGCGATTCCTTGCCCGAATCGGTCAGTTTCCTGATCTCCGGTGTCATCTCGCCGAACACATAGGTCCAGGCGGCGTCGCCCATCCAGCCGCGGTAGCGGACGCCGATGTCAATCTTGAGCACGTCGCCGGGCTTGAGCGGTTCGAGGTGGTACGCGGCTGTGCCGTGCACCACGCACTCGTTGAGACTCAGGCATGCCTGCGAAGGGAAGGGGGGCAGACCACCTGCGCGGTACTTGAAGAAGCACGACTTGCATCCGAGCTCTTCGAGCGTCTCGAATACGAACCGGTCAATCTGCGCCAGTGTCAACCCTTCATGAAGAAAGGCCGCAATGCGGTGGTGGGTCTCAACGACTTTCTGAGCAGCGTCGTACGCTGCATCAACATCAGAATGGGATCGGACAGCGGTCGGCATCAGGATGGATCATAGCACGCGATCGGGGGGCTGCGGAGTGTCGCCAACCCACGCAAATACCCGATAGAAACAGAGCAGATGCGGTTCACCATCATTGCCAATCCGCGTTCCGGCAGGGGTAAAGCCAGCAAGCTCGCTCACGCCCTTGAGCAGTTGGCGGATGCACGCGGGCACCTGATCAATACCATTTTCGTTGGCCCGCAGTGGCAGCTCGAAGACGAACAGATTTGCGAATCGGATCGCCTCATCATCGTGGGGGGCGACGGCACCGTGCATCACATGCTCCGGCAGCTCGCCAGAACCCAGACCCCCTTCTATCACCTTGCCACCGGCACCGCCAACCTCATTGCCCTTGCGTTCAGGATGTCCAGCAGGCCCAGCCGTGCGATACAGCAGCTTGAGACCGACTGCCAACCAAGCCGTATCGATCTGCCGGAGTGCAACGGGCATCCGTTCCTGATCATGACTTCACTGGGCATGGACGCCTCGGTCATTCACCGCCTCGAGGAATCACGCACGCTTGGGGGGTTCCGGGCGTATATCCGACCTGTAATCCGCGAAGTTCTGAGCCCGCGTATCGCCCGCCTTCGCGTGACGATCGATGACGAATCGTTCGATTGCAAGCCCGGAGTGCTCGTTGTGGCCAATCTCCCGAACTATGGCGGGCACTTCAATCCGTGCCGTGGTGCGTGCTGCGATGACAGCCTGCTCGACATCGCCAACATCCCGGGCACGACCTCGCTGGGCGTCGGCGTGCGCTACCTCTCGCTCCTGGCCCGCCTGCCAGCGGCCAAGCTCGCACGCGGATCGATCGTCCGTGTCGAAGCCGTAGACGACAGCCATATCCAGATCGATGGGGAGAAGCCCAAAGCCATCGCGTCGCTCCTGACTCCTGGGGCCACACTGGAGTTCCGCATGTCCGAGTCCAGTGTGTATGCTCATGCACCGCGTTTGAGGGGTGGTTCCTGAGTCCTATGTCTGCTATCCCTAAAGTCCGATAATTTATGTTATGTAAAACAGGACTGAGCGAGGCTGGAGATCCTTCTCGATGCTTCTGGTCGCATTCTCTCTCAGAATTGACCAGCGTTGCCCCGGTCCAAGACATCATGAATCTTCGTGCCCGTCTAGACTGCCCATTGACCCGCGCAGAGGAACGGGCCGCGACTGGAGTGTGCATCAACCATGACCGACCGACGCGCTGAGCATGAGGCCAGCTGTGTGCCTTCGCACGATGCGATCGATCCGCCGCTCCATGAGGATGACCTCGAGGAGTTGGTCGGGCAGCCGATGACCGTCACTACGGTTGGTGCGTTGACCGAGACCGGCCCCAAGCCCGTCTGTGCCGATGATGGGCGGTTCCGATCTGGGCGTCTCAAGGGGCTGACCATGTGGTCGGCGATCTTTGTGCTCGCGTGGCCGGTTGTTCTTGAATCGTTCCTGAACTCGCTTGTGGGGCTCGTGGACACCAAGCTCAGTGCTTCGCTGGAGGACGGCGTGGCGGCTACCGATGCGATCGGCGGGGCGAGCTACATCATGTGGTTCATCGGGCTTGTCATCATGGCCATTGGGGTCGGGGCGACGGCGCTGATCTCACGGTCTGTGGGCAAGGGCCGCATGGGCGTGGCCAATGTCATGCTCGGGCAGGCGACCACCCTCTCGCTCCTGTGCGGCTCGGCGATCGGTACGGTGGTCTGGTTTGCTTCGCCGATGATCGTGACCCTGCTGAATATGACTGATTCAGCAGGGGGGTACTTCATCCAGTACATGCGGATCATCGCGCTGGGAACGCCGTTCGCTTCCCTGCTGTTCGGGCTGATTGCCTGCTCGCGTGGCGCGGGTGATTCGATCTCGCCGCTGAATGCGATGATCGTTCGGAATATTGTCAACATCGTTGTGAGCTGGGGCGTGTCGGGCGTCACCGTGTTCGGGCTCACGAGCCCGCTCGGGCTTGATTGGGGCGTGACGGGTATCGCGCTGGGCACGGTGGTCGGCGATATCTTCGGGGCGGCGTTGATCTTCTCGTTTGCGCTCTCGGGCAAGTGGTCGATCCGGCTCAAGCGTCGCAATCTTAAGCCCCACCTGATCACGATCTACCGGTTCGTCCGATTGGCCGTGCCCAACTTCCTTGAGACCTTCGGGATGTGGCTTGGCAACTTCTTTATCATCACCTTTGTTGGGTTGCTGGCCGTGCAGGTCGCGAGCGATGGTTTGCTTGGTGCGCACATCATCGGCATCCGCATCGAGGCCTTCAGCTTTATGCCCGGCTTTGGAATGGGTATCGCCGCCGCAACACTCACCGGTCAGTACCTGGGCATGAACCGCCCGGACCTTGCCAAGAAGGCCGTGTTCCGCTGCACCGTCATCGCGTCCGTCATCATGGGCGGGCTTGGAATCTGCTTTATCGTCTTCGCCAGCGCCATCACCAATGCGATGTCAGCACAAGGCGAGCACATGAAGCTCGTCCCCCCCCTGCTCATCACCTGCGGGATTGTGCAGATCCCGTTCGCGATCGGGATCGTGTTCCGCTCGGCGATGCGCGGGGCCGGCGATGTGAAGTGGGTGATGGGGCTGACCTGGTTCGCGACGTACGGTATGCGATTGCCTCTGGCCTACATGGTTTCGGGCGTGGATATCCCCATCCCCGAGTTCATGGGCGGCGGTGTGATCACGAACCCCAAGCTCTTCGAAGCATGGTTCGGCATCGAGCCCGGGTTGCCTGCGCTCTGGATCGCATTGTGCTCGGAGATGCTCCTCCGTGGCGTGATCTTCTCGATCCGCTTCTTCCATGGTGGGTGGCTCAAGGCCAAGGTCTGACCCCCTACTGCACCAATACATAAAAAAACGCCCTTCCGGGCGTCCATTGCTGATCAATCACCTTGCATTATCGACGCCGGCGCGTTGCACTCATTCCTGCAAGTGCGAGCAGACAAACGCCACCCGGTGCTGGAACGCCCGGCACGGACGAAACACTCCCACCTGGAAGCTGCAACTCAAGCCGCGGATCGACCGATGTCGTCACGATGATGCTTTGGTAATCAACACCATCAAGCAGATTTCCGATCCACTGCCCGTAATCACCATCGATGTGCTCGTCGTACGAATGCCAGAGCCCGTCAGAATCCTCGTAGCTCACCTTTACATCGAACTCCGAGCTCCCATAGTTCGCACCCATGATCCCAAGGTATCCACCAGAGCCAAAGGTCACCGCAGAGAAGGTGCTCAGGATAAACCCAAAGTCATCCTCTCCCGCTCCGACCTGCTCCATCAGGTATGGATAGTTCGCAACATCCCAAATCTGACCGGGCTGCCGAATGATCTCATCAAAGAACTCAATGACATGATCACCTTCGCCCAATGCCTCAGAGGAAATGCAACTCGCGAGAACCAACCCAAGAGTACCGATATGCACACATGTCTTCATCATACTGCCTCCTGCTCGGACCTTGCACAAACCAAAGTGAAACACACCGTCTCATCGGTCCGAGTTGTTTTCATCCTAACAGATGCTCAGTAGCCCCCGAAGCATGTTAAATGGATATTTCTCCATAAATACCCGCCTGAATCACAAAAAAACGCACGCCCAACAAGGGCGTGCGTCGTGGTTCAGGATTCGATTTGTATCCCGTGGGATCAGCGGCGACGGCGGGTGCCGACGAGGCCACCGAAGGCCAGCAGCGCGAGGCTGCCGGGGGTCGGGACGGCGGTGCCGTTGATGGTGACATTGTCCAGGCGGTTGTTGCCGGTGTCCGAGGTCGCGCCGTCGAAGGTGAAGACGACGCTGGCATCGGCGACGCCGTTGAGCGCCGAGATGTCGTAGCTGGTCAGCTCCCAGCTCGAGCCGGCAGCGCCGAGGACGCCGAGGATGCCGAGCGAGGTGGTGCCGTCGAACATCTCAACGGTGACATTGTTGAAGCCGGTCGAGGTGCCGCGACGGGCGAAGTCGAAGGACAGGTCGGTCCAGAGGGTGCCGTCGAAGGCGAACACGGCCTGCGCGCCGTTGTTGGTCACGCCCTGCGAGGTCGCGCCCTGGAAGGCGAACGAGCCGCCCGAGACACCGTCGATGGCGCCGGTGGTGGTGCCGGCGAAGCTCTGCACCCAGGTGTAGACGCCGTCGGTGTTGTCGGTGTTGAAGTCGAAAATGCTGAACATGCCCGAACCGACATCAGCGCCCTGGGGGAAGTCCGAGGTCTGGAAGCCGAAGCCACCACCGGGGAGGTCCTGTGCGTTCCATGCCCAGTTGGCAACGATGTCGGCCTGTGCGGCACCGGCGAGCGCTGCGATGGCGCTGACGAAAACAAAGCTCTTCATCTTTTAACTCCTACTCTCGGGTCTCTCTTCTCAAATCTCTCGTGCCAGGGGCCAGGCCCTTGGCCGCGTCTGATCTCCTGCCAAACGCACAAAAAAGATAGCCGCCACAGCCGCCGAGTCACGAAATCACTGTGTGTGATTTATGTGAAGCCATGCCGCAAAAACCCCGTGCCACCTTGATTTTCCCGTGGCGGTTGATCCGCGCCGGCTCGCCTTTGTGCTATCCTCAGATCAGGAAATCCCAATTCCAGCCCGAAAGGGCTGTTTTTATCGCCGCCAAGGAGGGTGGTCCGCATGGCCAAAGCCAAGTCTGCTCGCACGCGCGCCAACGCCGAAACCATGGCAACCAAGCAGCGCGACATTTCCGTTTCTGAGTTCTTCGCCAAGAACCGCCACCTGCTCGGGTTCGACAACCCCCGCAAGGCGCTCCTGACCACCGTCAAGGAAGCCGTCGACAACGCCCTCGACGCCT
>JAGQON010000030.1 GCA_020427395.1 Phycisphaerales bacterium | reverse complement strand
CCCCAGCTGGGCATCCAGAGCATGACCGAGAAGACCATGCCCAGTGTCGAAGCCCACTCGGGCAGCGATGTGTAGTGCAGGTGGTGCGGGCCGGCCCAGATGTAGATGAAGACCAGCGACCAGAAGTGGATGATCGACAGCTTGTAGCTGAACACCGGTCGCTCGGCGGCCTTGGGCAGGAAGTAGTACATGAGCCCGAGGAACGGGGTGGTCAGGAAGAACGCCACGGCGTTGTGGCCGTACCACCACTGCATGAGCGCGTCCTGCACGCCGGCGTAGATCGGGTAGGACTTGAGCGCCAACTCGGGCGAGGGCATCTCGCCATGCTGGAAGAGGTAGACCAGGCCCGCGGGGACCCAGAGGTTATTGAAGACATGGAGCATCGTGACGGTGACGATGGTGGCGATGTAGAACCAGAGCGCGACATAGATGTGCCGCTCGCGCCGGTGGATGAGCGTCATCAGGAAGTTGCCGCCAAAGAACCCGAGCCAGACGACCGCGATGGCGATGTCGATGGGCCACTCGAGCTCGGCGTACTCCTTGCCCTGGGTGATCCCGAGGGGAAGGGTGAGGGCCGCTGAGAGGATGATCAGCTGCCAGCCCCAGAAGTGGAGCTTGCTGAGCAGATCCGAGTACATACGGCACTTGCAGAGCCGCTGGGTGCTGTAATAGACCGCCGCGAACACAGCGTTGCCCGCGAACGCAAAGATCGCAGCATTCGTATGCAGCGGACGCAGACGCCCAAAGCTGAGGAATGAGAGCCCGAGTCCGGCATCGGGATAGGCGAGTTCGATGGCAATGAAGACACCAGCGAGAAACGCCACGATGCCCCACACAATCGTTGCCCAAGCAAACTTGCGCACGATATGGTCGTCGTAGACGAACGCCTCGAGCCCGTTAGTGTCCTTGGGACGATCGGCGCTCGCCGTTGCTGCTTTTACTGCGGATTCGCTCACGGTTTTCACCCCTTCTGTTCTGCGTGCGAGAGCGGGTCTCTTCGATGCATCGCGAGAATGTACGCCAGAATACCAGATTCGGAGGTTCCGGCCTGTCACACCGCACGAATTCTTGCGAATGAAGAAATAATACGGCAAGACAGAAGAAATCATACCATTTCATCCACATCGGTCAACGCGACTAAGCGATTTCTTTGTCCGATTTAGACTGTCAGGCACAAAAAACCCCCGAATCGGGGATTTGGGGGTCAAAAGCGGCTTCTTTCCTGTCCGGCAAGCCAGCAATCACGCGCGGGTCGTGTAGTTCTGCTCGTAAAACCGCCGGTACTCGCCGCTGCGAACATGGTCGCACCAGGACCTGTTGTCCTTATACCACTGCACCGTCGCTTCCAAGGCCTGCGGCCATGCCGAGCGGGACGGCTCCCAGCCCAGCTCGCGTTTGATCTTGCTGGCATCAATCGCGTACCTCTTGTCGTGACCGAGTCGATCCGGCACGCGTTCGATGGCGCTTTCGTCGCGGTCGCACAGCTCGATGAGCATCTTGGTCAACTCGAGGTTCGAGCGCTCGTTGTTGCCCCCGATGTTGTAAGCCTCCCCACTCTTGCCATCATCAAGCACCCGGCAGATCGCTTCGCAATGGTCGAGCACATGCAACCAATCGCGGATGTTGGAGCCGTCGCCATAGAGCGGCACCGTCTTGCCCTCGATGAGGTTATTGACAAAGAGCGGGATGACCTTTTCGGGGAACTGGTAGGGCCCAAAGTTGTTCGAGCACCGGGTGATGCAGACATCGAGCCCGTAGGTATGCCAATAAGCCCGCGCGAGCATGTCGCCGCCGGTCTTGGAGACGGCGTAGGGCGAGTTGGGCTTGAGGGGTGTCTGCTCGGTGAAGAGCTGTGATTTGTCGTCGAGCGGCAGCTCGCCGTAGACCTCGTCGGTGGAGACATAGACGAATCGTCCGTCCTTGCCCTTGTGCTTCTTGAAAGCATCGAGCAGGACCTGGGTGCCGATGATGTTGGTCCGCAGGAAGAGCGACGGGTCGTGGATGGAGCGATCGACATGCGACTCGGCGGCCAGGTGCAGCACACAGTCGACACGGGGCATGACCTCATCGAGCTTGTCACTGTCGTTGATGTCGCAGTGCACGAACTCGTATCGCGGATTGTCCGCGAGATCTGCCAGCGACTCGAGGTTGCCCGCGTAGGTCAGCCCATCGAGGTTGATCACGCGATCGTCTGGGCGATTCTCAAGGATGAAACGAACGAGGTTGGAGCCGATGAAGCCGGCACCGCCGGTGACGAGGATGGTCTGTCCCATGTCGTGACTGCTTTCGCTCAGGAGAGGACCGGCATCTTGCCGTTGACTTTGTTGGCACCGGTCTCAGCGACGAGGTTCGTGGCGCGATGCAGTGACTCGATCGTGCCAGCGTCGGTCCACCAGCCCTCGAGCTGGGCCCAGGTCAGGTTGCCGCGACGAAGATACTCGTTGTTGACATCGGTGATCTCGAGTTCGCCGCGGGCGCTGGGCTTGAGCGTCTCGCAGATGCTGAACACATCGCTGTCGTACATGTAGAGCCCGGTGACGGCCATGTTGCTGGGCGGGTCCTTGGGCTTTTCGATGATCTCGGTGATCTCGCCCGATCCGTCGAAGGCCACGACGCCGAAGCGGTGCGGGTCGTGAACTTCCTTGAGCAGGATCTTGGCCCCGTCGGGCTGGTTGCGGAAATCCGCGACGGCTTCGTTGATGTTGTGCTCGATGATGTTGTCGCCCAGGATGACACACACCTTGTCGTCGCCGACGAAGTGCTTGCCGAGCTTGAGGGCATCAGCGATGCCGCCCTCGCCGACTTGGAAGGCGTACTCGATGCGGGTGAGCCCGAGGTCCTTGCCGTTGCGGAGCAGCTTGATGAAGTCGCCGGCGTTCTCTTCGCCGGTGACGATCATGACCTCGGTGATGCCCGCGTTGACGAGGCACTGGATGGGGTAATAGACCATGGGCTGGTGGTAGACCGGCAGCAGGTGCTTATTGGTCACGAGCGTCATGGGGCGCAGACGCGTCCCGAGCCCACCTGCGAGAATCATGCCCTTCATCCGATAACCCTCCCGTTGCCCAACCTGCTGGGCTGTGATAGCGAGTGTAGACCCTATCGGCGGGTTCTCATCAACGCTCCAGCCCCATGAGGCGGCTTGCTGCGGTTCCCAAGAGCCCATACGAACCAATCGGTACGAAACCAGCACCCAAAAAGTGCAGCTGACTGGGTGATAATCTCTGGTTTCTGGCTCAGTACGGGCGTTTTCACGCGAAAGTCCCCAGTTTTTGGGTGTCTCAAGAGATCCTTCACTGGTTGGGCTGCGAAATGGTTGTATGTTGCTGTAGCCACTGTGTTTACGGCAATACAACTAAAGAGGAGAGTCCGTATGAACATCCTTCGTCAGATCCCGGTCGTCGCTGCGCTCGCCGCCGCTTCCGTTGCCCATGCTGGTGCCGTCGTTGATCTCGCCCCGAGCGAGTTCGTCAGTGGCCTCAGCGGTATCAACAACCACGAGATGTCCGAGCTCATCGGCAGCTCCATCTCCGACAAGTACATCAACTTCTCGATCTACGGCACCGGTGAGGGCGTTTCACCTCTTTACGAGGGCACCCTGATGACCCGCGTTGTGCGTTCGCACATGACCGGGAACCTCACCTTCAACTATCGCGTCATGAACGCGAACCCGGAACTCGATGGGCGGATCTCGCACATCGAGGTGGGCGGCTTCTCCGGCTGGGAAACCCGAGTCGAGTACCGTGATGACGCGATCTCGACTGGCAACGAGGGCCCGATGGACGCGATGCGTTATGCCCATGGCGACATCCTCGACTTCTCATTCAGCGGCGGGCTGGATACCTGGGCCGAGTCGCACTACTTCTTCGCGATGACCGACACCGACACCTTCTACGCGGATTCGACCCTGGCCACCATCTACCTAGAGAGTGGCGAATCGGTCAGCCTCGTGGTCGATAGTGCCAACCCCGCGGTCCCCGCGCCCGGTAGCCTCGCGCTGCTCGGCGGAGCCGGCCTGCTCTGCTCGCGTCGCCGCCGCTAAGTCATTGGCTCGCAAGATCTGATCTCCTTTGAGACCGCCCGAGTGGGCGGTTTTTTCATGCAAAGGTGGGTCTATGCGTGTCCGAGAAGAAAAAGGCTGCAGTTCGCTGGCATTGCCGTTGAGCTGATGTAGTTTTCTTGAGCGGGGATGTACCTGATACACCTCGAGAGGAGAACCAAAATGAAGACCACGAACATCATGGGGCTTGCCCTCATCACCGCTTCTGGCGCGGCGATGGCCGGCCCTGTTTACGACCTCCAGCCCGGTGCCATCTACGAAGGACTGAGCGGAATCACCAGCGCGCAGATGCCTGAGCTCCGCGGCGCAGTCGTGAACGATTACTACAACGATTTCACGATTGACGCCCTTGCTGGCGACAGCGTCTCGCTCTACGAGGGCACCATGCTTACCCGCGTGGTCCGCTCGAACATGACCGGGAACCTGACCTTGAACTTCCAGTTCACCGGCGGCAACCCGAACCTGGACGGTCAGATCAAGCACATCGAGATCACCGGCTTCGACGGGATGCAGACCCGTGTCGAGTACCGCTCCGAGCCGGGCTACGGCGATGAGTCGCCCATCCTCGCATCGCGTAGCGATGACGGCGACATGATCTCGTACAGCTTTGGCGAGGACTTCCTGCCCGGTGAATCGTCGATGTTCTTCTTCGCGATGCTCGATGTCTCGGAGTACGATTTCGATTCCAAGAACCCCCAGGCTACGGTCTATCTGTTCTCGGGTGAATCGGTCACCATCGACCTTGGGCAGCCCGTGCCAACCCCCGGCTCGCTGGCCCTGCTCGCCATGGGCGGTGCGTTCGCTACGCGTCGCCGTCGCTAAGACCGCTCGATCGACAACTGAATCGATTCAGGCCGCCCCGTGCACACGGGGCGGTTTTTTGATTCTCGGACCCGAGTGTGATCGACCCGAAGGGTTGTGCGCCGTGCTAATCCGGAGCATGGATGAAGCGACAGCTCAGGACGGAACCCGGGCGTTCCCGGGTCGATGTTGGATCAGATGAGCAGCCTTCCTATCCCATCACCCGCCGAGCAGCCCGCGCTCACGATTACTCGTGATCAAGATCCGCAAGAGCGATACCTCCCGGGCGGACCGGCGCTCGATGGGGCGCACTTTGCGCAACTCGAGCGACTGGTCTACCTCAGCAAGCCCATCCGCAAGGCGGCGGGCTATGCGGGTTTCTCGGGATGGATGACGCTGCTGGCGGGTGGGCTCTCGATCCCATTTGCGTTGCGGAACATGCCCATGCTCGGGTTCAGTATCGTGCTGGCCGCGATCGGAACACGCGAGCTCACGCTACGCCGCAGGCTGATGGCGCTGGATATCCGATCGGCACGGAAGCTGGCGATCAATCAGCTGCTGCTGGGTGGGGCAATCGCCGCCTATTCGATCTATATGCTCATCCAGGCCCCGAGCACCTCGATGATTGAGTCCGCGATGCAGAAGGATGCGATGCTGACGAGCACACCTGAGCTCGCGGGGCAGCTGGATGATCTCAAGCAGCTCGAACTACTCGCCAAGGCGGGAATGTACGCCATCCTCATCGTTCTGACAATGATCTTTCAGGGCGGTGCGGCGATCTACTACGCGACCAAGGCTAATCGCCTGCGAAAACTGCACAAGCAGTGCCCGGATTGGGCCGTGCGGGTGTATTGCTGCGTCCAAACCGGGCTCCGCCCCGGTCTCCATGACTGATCGTGAAAGCCTGAAACCTTCGCGGAATCCGCTGATATATACTCCTATCGAGCCGCCCGGTGATCGGGTGGTGGCGATCAAGGAGTCTCATCTTGCCTCACAACCTACTTCAAGCACCCGTCCGCTGGCTCACGCTGGGTGCCCTGCTGCTCGCCGGGCTCGCTCCTGTCGGGTGCTCGACAACCACCAGCACCGATTCGACAAGCACCAAAGCCCGCGAGCAGACACGAACGATCAGCGAAGCCGAAGCATTGGCGGACTTCGATGCCGCCTGGCAGCTCGTCTATGACACCCATTTCGACACCACCTTCAACGGCGTGGACTGGGAAGGCGTGCGTGACGAGCTGCGACCCGCGGCCGCCGATGCTCACAACCGCAACGAGCTGCGGATGATCCTCCAGGACATGCTCTCGCGCCTCAACCAGTCGCACTTCGGCATTATCCCCGCCGATGCCGCCGAGCCCGACCAGCACGCGGGCGCAGACTCCTCGCACGAGAATACCGATTCCGGGGAGACCACCGTCTCCTCGACTGATGCCGTGGTGCCCAACGGAGACGGCGATGGCGACGCCGAGCCGGGCATCGATCTGCGGTTGATCGACGGGCAGGCCGTGGTGAGCTCGGTACGAGCAGATAGCCCAGCCGACCTTGCGGGCGTAAAGACGGGCTGGGTGCTTAAGAAGGTCCGCGATGTCGAGGTAGCCGGCCTGATTGATCGACTCCGCGAGACCCTCAGCGAGAACGAGCTGCGGATCTACTCGGTCCGCGTGATCAACGATCGCCTGCAAGGCAGCGAGGGCAGCACGATCGCGCTGACCTTCCTGAACGGCGTCGATGGCGAGGTCCCGATGGAGCTCGAGCGTGTGGCCGCCCCGGGCGAGTATGTCAAGTTCGGCAATCTGCCGCCGCTGAGCACGCACCTTGAGTGGTCGCGTGAATCGTTCACGACCGAGACCGGCGACGAGGTGCAGGTCGGGATCATCAAGTTCAACATCTTCATGATCCCGATCGCGCCCAAGTTCGAGCGGGCGATGTACGAGCTGCGTGACTGCGATGGCATCATCATCGACCTGCGAGGCAATCCCGGCGGTGTCGGGGCGCTCTCTTCTTCGATCTCTCGTTTCATCATGAGCGAGAAGGGCTCGCTGGGCACGATGAAGATGCGCGGCGCGGAACTCTCGTTCAATGTCGAGCCCGTGGTCGTGACCACATGGGGCGAGCCGCTCAAGCCCTTCACCGGACCGGTTGCGATCGTGCAGGACGCGGGGAGCGCGAGCACCAGTGAGGTCTTCGCGGGCGGTCTGCAATCGCTGGGTCGCGTCAAGGTCTTCGGCACCCGCAGCGCGGGCATGGCACTGCCCGCGGCGATGGACAAGCTGCCCTCGGGCGATGTGCTGCTGCACGCGATTGCTGACTTCGTGACCACGACAGGTGCCCGCATGGAGCACGACGGCGTGATCCCCGATGTCGAGGTGAAGCAGACCCGCGAAGCGCTGCTCAAGGGCATCGATGCGCCCGAGCAGGCCGCCAAGGACTGGATCGCATCAGAATCAAGCGCCCGCTGACGGCGCAACTCGTGTCAATATGTCGAACCCACGCTTCTGCGTGAACACTTGAAGGAACCCGATATGAAACGCAACAAGACCCTCAAGGCCGGCGTGCTGGCCCTCTCGCTCCTGACCCTGGCTGGCGTCGCGCCAACGCTGCTCGCAGCCGAGCCAACCGAAGAGAAGATGGTCGAGCAGTCGCAGGACGCCAAGGCGATCGAGATCATTGAACGCTCGATCGAGGAGAGCGGCGGGCGTGAGCTGCTGGCTGCCGCCAAGTATGTCCACCAGAAGGGCACCATCAGCATCCCGATGGCGGGCATCACCGGCACGCTCGAGAGCCACCTCAAGGTGCCTGATCACTTCCTGCTGGTCATCAACATCGCCATGATCGGCGAACAGCGTCAGGGCCTCAACGGCGATATCGCCTGGTCGACCGACGCGATGAACGGCCCGCGTCTGCTCCCCGAGGAAGAGGCCCAGGCCCTCCGCAAAGAAGCCGATGTGACCTCGCGCCTGCGGTTCAAGGAAGAGTTCCCCGTCATCGAGTTCAAGGGCGAGGTCGACTTTGACGGGCAGAAGACCAACAAAGTCCGCCTTGTAGATACCGACGATGTCGAGCGTTTCGAATACTACAGCGTCGAATCGGGGCTTCTGGTCGGCACCGAGGCCAAGGTCCCATCCGCGATGGGTGAGGTCCAGACCACCAGCTTCATGCGGAACTACAAGGACATGGGCGGCGTAATGCAGCCTACCAAGATCGTTCAGAAAGTCGGGCCGCAGGAGTTCGAAGTGAATATCACCGAGACCTCGTACGACAAGTTCGACGAGAGCGTCTTCGAGATGCCAACGGCCGTCAAGGCGCTGGTCGAGGCATCGAAAAAGGACGACTGATTACTCAGGCGTCCCTGCTCAACAACTGAAATGAACCACGACGGCTCGGTCAGCGGCTCTGCACGCGGACCGAGCCGTTGCTTGTCCTGAGTGCGGAGATCTCTTCGCTGTCTCCAACGCGAACCTCGACACGCTGATTGCCTGTTTCGATCAGCTTGGCCTCGGGCAAACCGGTCACGCTGACACGCCCGTTGCTGGTTTCGCACTTGAGGATTCCTTCGAGCCCTTCACCGAGATTGAGTGTAATCGAGCCGTTGCTGGTGCGTATACGAACCGGGCCGACATTGCCCGGCATCGTCGAGATGTCAGCGTTGCCGTTGCTCGTTTCCGCGCGGATCGGACCGAACGCATCACTGATCGTGATGCGCCCGTTCGTGGAGTACATCTCGATGTCGCCGCTGACTTTGTCGGCGACGAGCTTGCCGTTGCTTGTCTTGGCGTAGATGTTGCCGTCAAACGTGTCCACGATGATCGTTCCGTTCGAGGTGACCAGGTCCGCGTTGCCGCCAAGCCCCCCGATGGTGATACCGCCGTTGCTACTGCGGACGCGAACATCACGGGCATCGGGCAGGTTGATCGAGATCGAAGCTCCCTCGTTATGTAGACGCTTCCCATCAGGCCACTCGACCCAGACACTCAGGGTGTTGTCGGCCTCGCGTAGGGTGTGCACCTGCGCGAGTTGGAGACGCTCGGCATGGGGCGAGCCCAACACGACCTCAATGCTGACATCCTCGCGATCGGTTGATAGCGCCTCAACCGAGCCGTTCGCGTTAACAATGCTCAACGGGCTCGCCGCGATATGGGGGACGATGATGGTGCGCGATTCGGTCTGGCGTTCGGCCCAACTCGAGTACCCGCAGCCGCCTAACGCGAATGAGCCGATAAACAGTGCCGTACCGAGCAGGGCTCGGCGGCGATGGTTGAAAAGCCACGGTCTGAGGGGCTTGGTCGCGGGTGTCATATGGGTCCTCTCTGCTTGGGTGTCGATGCGATGATACCGCGGGTATCAGGGTGTGCTGACACTCGTTGGGATGCGCCAGAGCTCGATTTCAGTCAGAGCGACCGCCGAGATCTTCCCGGCTGGATCAGTTGACCGCAACCACTTCGAAGCACTTGACGCCACGGGGGGCGTTGACGCGGATGATCTCGCCCACGCGTGCCTTCATAAGGGCCTCACCCATCGGGGAGGTGGCGGTGACCTCGATGATGTCGGGATCTTCGCTGCCCGAGGATTCCCCAACGAGGCGGTAGGTCTCGATCTCGTCGTCGTCCTCTTCGCGAAGCTGCACCGTAGAGCCGATGAAGACCACGCCCTGAGCGGTTTTGGTCTCATCGACGACCTGTGCGCTGGCGATGCGGTCCTGCAGGCGTTTGATCTCGGCCTCTTCCATGCCCTGCTGCTCTCGGGCGGCGTGGTACTCGGCGTTCTCCTTGAGATCACCCAGCGCCCTGGCCTCGGCGATGCGCTCGCTGATCACGGAACGGTTGGCGAGCAGCCCGTTGAGGCGATCCTGGAGCTTTTGCTTCTCTGCGGGTGTGATGACATCCATGAAAATAGCTCCCGTGGAGTTGCGTACGAGCGAAACCGGCCGGCAAAGGGCGCAGATCATATTCTAAGCGCGAACCCGCGCGTGTGCCACCTCAAGCCCCCGGGCGATCAGCAGCAATGCCAACCCAACGCAGCCGATGGCAATCATCATGCGGATCTGCTGCGTAAAAACCGCACCCGAGACTCCGATTGCCTCACGGTCACGCAGGATCTCCAGCACCCCGGTGATCGGGCTCAGGAGCCATCCGACGCGGGGCTGGTTGACCGGGGCGGGGGGCATGGGCGTGCCGGTCGCGCCGATCATGGGCGCGCCGACCACGACCAAGATGATGAGCCCCATCCAGATGCAACGCATGGTGGGTGTGTCGTTGTAGGCGATCGATCTCATCGCCAGAGCGAGCACGCCGGCGATCAGGAGCATCCATGAGCCGCAGAGCAGCGACATGGCCGCGACGACCGGGACGGGCCAGTGCGTCAGCACGCCCGTCGCCAAAGGCCAGAGGATGGCCTGCAGTGGCACGAACAGCACGATCGCATCACGCAGGGCGAACCACACATGTCCACGGCGAGGATGGTGCTGCGAGAGCCGGAGCATGGGCCAGAGCACGCTGAAGCCAATGACAACGATGAGCAGCATGACGCGTGCGGCGGGGCGGACGATCTCGTAGCTGATGGTGTGCGATCGGTTGAGTTGCATGAACATCACGAGCATCGCGCCCATGAGGTAGAGCATCCAGATCAGGGCAAAGACCCGGGGCTCGCCGCGCCGATGCGACCAGTCGCGGTGATGCTTGGGCGCGTTGCCGAAGATGTCCCGATCGACATATGCCGGGTCGCCCTCGTGCATGAAGCGACCTTCGTGCTCGCCCGAGCCGATCGGGTTGTGTGCGTGTTCATGGGTCATGGGCTGTGCGCAGACGGCGTGTCAGCCGCCGCTTTTCTCAACCATGATATTCCCGCCACGGATATCGATGAAGTTGGTCCCGCCATCGAGCAGCCCTGTCCGCTCATAAATGACGCGGAGGACCTCGAACTTGACCTTGGCGGACTTCTCGGCGGGGCGTTCCCGCCCGGGCCCGCCGCCCCAGACGATCCGGGAACCGCGGTTGGAGATGATGGTGATGTTGCCCGATTCGGCGCCCGATCCGAGGTCGAAGCCGTCTACTTGATCCAGCAGCCCGTTCTTGCGGAGCTCGCGGAGAAGCTCGATACCGTCCTTAAGGTCTGCGCCGCCCCACTGCTCGCCTACCCGGGGAAGCGGTGCATCGGTGTTGACGAAGTAGCGCTGATTGCTCTGACCGATGGCATAATCCAGCGGCAGGACATGGCGGTCCCAGTCGATGAGCACATCGCGATTGCCGACACGGACGACCGCGGCGGGTACGCGCCAGCTCGCATCGAGCACGATGGTGCCGTCACTGGTCCAGTGCGCCTGGGGCACGCCGTCGACCCAGCCGCTCTTCTGCAGCTCGAGCACCGCCTCGCGGAGGGGTTCACTTGAGAGTGCTAATCCACCCTTGACGGCCCGCCCGATCGCCAAAGAGATTCGTTCCTGCTCGTGCATGGGCATCCAGACGGTGCCATCGGAGAGCACGGCCCAGTTGATCTGGACCTCTGGCGTTCCGGGCACGATCGACTGGGCCGCGGCCCGATCAAGCTCGCCCACGCCCATCGCGCCCCCGACGAAGACCGCTCCGGTCAGCACGATCAGGGCCGTGCCGATGGCGATGCGTTTATTCCGCTCGGCCGTCTCCGGGTCGCGCTTGGTGGTTTTTCGCTTGGTCTTCTTCTTGGCCATATCTCAGCTCATCCTTAAAGCATCTGGTTGGCTTTGGTGCCGCTGGCACTGAGCGCACAACGCACGAGGTGCTCACAGAACATCGGCATGGGCAGCCCGAACGCGCCAGCCGCCTTGGGCAGCAGCGAGGTGGCGGTAAACCCCGGCATGGTGTTGACTTCCAACATCGTCCAAGAACCGTCGCTGTCGAGCAGGAAATCCGCCCGGGCGAGGTGACGCACGCCGATCGCGTTGCAGACCCTGAGGGCCTGCGTCTGGATCGATCTGGTGATCTCGGGGTCGATCTGAGGGTTGACTGTATAGACTGTGTCATTCCGCTGGTACTTGGCCTCGTAGTCGTACACGCCTTGTTTGGGGGCGATTTCGATCAGCGGCAAGGCGATCAGTTCGTTCGGATTGTCCGGGGAGGCGATCACCGAGGCTGTCAGCTCACGCCCGGGGCGGTATCGCTCGATCATGTAGGTGCGCTGGGGGTGCTGCTGGATATCCGATCGGATCGTGGACTGCGCGGCTTGCCACCGCGACTCATCGCGGCAGATGTGCAGCCCGACGCTCGAGCCATCGTGCACGGGCTTGACGACGATCGGGAGCTGGATCGGGGATCGGATGTGAGCGTCCTTGAGCAACGCCGTCCCATCGAGCACGCACGCTTCGGGTGTCGGGATGCCCAGGCGGGATGCGAGGAGCTTGGTGGCGAGCTTGTCCATCGCCAGGGCAGCGGCCGTGAAGCCCGAGCCCACGAAGGGGATACCGGATTGCTCGAGACGGGTCTGCAGTTCGCCGCCCTCGCCGAATCGCCCGTGAAGAACTGGGAAAACGACATCGCAATCCCATGATTCGATGTCACTGATGGTCGGGGTATCGACGATCAGCAGCGTTGCGTCGAGCCCGGCATCAAGGCAGCCCCGGTGCACACCATTGGCGCTGGCGATCGAGACCTCGCGTTCCGCGTCGGGACCGCCGCCGAGGACAAGCACGCGGGTCATGACCCGCTCCCCAAGTGGCGAGACCAAATGACCAGCTCGTTGTGGAGGTTGATGCCGAAGTGGTCGAGCACGCGCTGACGCACAAGGTCGATCAGTTCCACGACATCGTGCGCCCTGGCATCGGGGGTGGTGGTGATGAAGTTGGCGTGGACCTGTGAGACGGTCGCGCCGCGCACGCTTAGGCCCTTGAGCCCGGCACGGTCAATGAGCATGCCCGCGCTGACCCGATCGCCTTCCTCGCCGATGCCATCGATGGTTTCGGTGAGTGTGGGGTTTTTGAACACGCAGCCGGCAGACTTGTCGCCGAGGGGCTGTGAGTCGGCCTTGTACTTCATGCACTCTGCGCGTGATCGGGCGATCTCCTCGCGGTCGCCGATCTCCAGCTGGAGGACCGCCCCGGTGATCATCAGGTGGTTGAGGTGCGACTGGCGGTAGGCGAAGTCGATCTGGCCTCGGTCGAAGCTGTGCTCCCGCCCGGCCCGATCGATCGCGTGGACCTGGGCGATGTACTGGGAGATCTCGCCGAACGCGCCGCCGGCGTTCATGATGATCGCCCCGCCGAGTGTCGCGGGAATCCCCGCGAGCTTCTCAAGCCCCCCGAGGCCGGATCGGACGCAGCGGTTGATCAGCCCGGGCAGTGCAACACCCGCGCCAGCGTGAACGAGCCCGGTCGATTCGTCGATCAGCGTGTTGAGGAACGAGCCTTGTTGCAATGAGACGACGAGGTCGCTCACGCCGTCGTCGTCCACCAGCAGGTTGGCCCCCTCGCCGAGCACGCGCAGCTCATCATCCAGCTCGATGCACGCGAGCAGTTCGGCGGCGTTCATGGGCTTTGCGAGGCGCTCGGCCCGACCACCGATGTGGAACCATGTCGGGATCGGGGCGTCGTGAATGATGTTGAGCTGATCAGAAGCCGTGCTCACGCGATGCCCCCTTGCAGGTAGCCGCGTCCGACCTTCCAGACCGGGCCCGCGCCCATGACGACCAGCAGGTCGCCGGGTCGGCAAACATTCTCGAGCTGCTCGATGATCGCCTCGAACGGGTAGAGGTGCATGGCCCGCACCCCCTTGGCACGCAGGCGATCGACCAGATCAGCGCTGCTCACCCGGTGCTTCTCGATCTCCGAGTCACGCACGAAGTAGATGTGGGGCACGATGACGATGTCTGCCTGCTCGAAGCTGTTGGCGAACTCCTCAAGGAAGAAGCGGGTGCGGGAGTGCTGGTGCGGCTGGAAGACGCAGATCAGTCGCCCGCCATTGGCGTGGGGCTGCTCGCGCTGGGCGAGCGCCCGCAGGGTTGCCTCGATCTCGGTCGGGTGGTGCCCGTAGTCGTCGTAGACCTTGACACCATCGCGGGTGCCCAAGAGCTGGAGGCGTCGGTCGAGACCCAGGAACGCGCCAAACGAGGCGGCCAGCGCCTCGGGTTCGGCACCGAGCGAACGACCGATGGCATAGGCCATCGCGGAGTTGAACGCGTTGTGCTCGCCGGGCATGGAAAGGCCCCACTCGACCAGTCGCCCGTCGGGATCGCGGACACTGACCTTGCCGGTTGTTGGCTCGTGCGTGACGACCCAATCCGCAGCGGGGTTGAAGCCGATGGTCTCGACGGCGCAGGTCACGCCAGCGGTCACGACGCGCCGGTGCGCACCGTCGTGGGCGATGATCAGCTTGCCGCCCTGCTCGGCCGGTGCGATCAGGCGAGCGAAGTCGGCGAAGGCCTCAACCACGGCGTCGAGCGAGCCGTAGATGTCCAGATGGTCCGCTTCGATCGAGGCGATTGAAGCGACGGTCGGACGGAGGTGGTGGAACGAGCGGTTGAACTCGCACGCCTCGGCGAGCAGGATGCCCGGCTCGCCGGCCCGTTCGCCCTTGGGAATCGTGCGATCTCCGACGCGGTAGCCCACCGGGGCATCGGACGAGCTGAGCGCCCCGTGGCTCAGTTGGGTGCAGGTTGCGCCGACGATCACCGAGGGCGCGAGCCCGGCGTCGGTCAGGGCGCAGCCGAGCATCGCGGTGGTGGTTGACTTGCCGTGGGTGCCGGCGATGGCGACGCCGGTGTGGCCTCGCATGCATACGCCCAGCGCCTCGGGGTAGGTGAGAATGCTCAGGCCCCGGCTGGCGGCCTCGATCATCATCGGGTGGTCGTGCTTGATCGCGGCTGAGGCGATGATGACCCGGGCGTCGCTGGGCAGCTGCCCGGCCTGCTCATCGAAGCCGACGGGGATGCCGGTGTCGCTCAGCGCGTCGGTGACCGGGGACGGGGTCGAATCGCACCCGCGCACCGTGAGTCCGGCGTCGTGCATGAGGCGTGCGAGCGCGGACATGCCGCACCCGCCGATGCCGATCATGTACGGTCGATCGCAGCCCAGGTGCTGCGAGATGGATTCGGCGCGATGGGATTGCTCGGGGCGGTTCATGGGCGCTGTTTCGGTGTTCTTCACACCAGAGCATATCGTCGGATCGCCCGGTTCTGCCGCACATTTCGGCGATCTGGTCACCCTCTTTGCATGTCACCATGCTCGGGCAACTCAAGCCGGGGGGGTGAGCGCATCGGGACCGAGTGTCTGGATCGTGAGCGTGCCCAGGTCTCGCCGGCGCAGGTAGCCGTTGAGCTCGTCGAGCGAGATGGCGTCGAGCTGAGCGACGATCTCCTCGAGCGAGCGGACTCGACCAAGGTTGAAGTAGTCCGCGGCCACGGCGCTGGCCCTCGCCTTGGTGGACTCACCGGCGAAGATCAGGCGGCTCTTGAGCCCCGTCTTGGCGCGGGTGAGCTCCTCCCGAGTCACATCGCCCGCGTTGATCCTGTGCAGCTCGTTGTGGAGCACATCGAGCGACTCCTGCGCCCGCTCGGGGGTGGTTCCGACATAGTTCGTGACAACGCCACGGTCCTTGTCGGCGCGGTAGGCGCTGGAGACGGCGTAGCAGAGCCCTCGCTTCTCACGCACCTCGGTGAAGAGCCGACCGGACATGCCGCCCGAGAGCACCGCGATGGCGAGGCGCTCAAACGGATTGTCGATGTGGGCCTGCGGGGGTGCGTCGTGCACGATGATGATCTGCACCTGGTTCGACTCATCGTCGAGGTGCGCATAACCGCGGGGCGGCGTGCCGGATTCCGTGGGCATGCTTGTTTCACCGTTCCAATCCCGTGTCGCGGCGGTGATGTGCTCAACGATCTGGTCGTGATCGACATCGCCTGCGACGGCGATGAGCGAACCCGCCGGCTTGACGAGCCCGTTCCACCACGCGCAGAGCTTCTCGTGCGTCAGTGACGCGATGCCCTCGGTCGTGCCGTAGGTGCTCCTGTTGTAGGGCTGGGGGAGATGGCGGTCTCGGGCGGCGAGCGCCGCGCGGTGCTGCGGATCATCAGCAAGCGAGGCGACGGCCTGCAACGCCAGCTCCTGCGCCGGCAAGAACGACTCGGGCGCGAGGCGTGGGCGGAGCACCATATCGAGCACCAGCGGGAGCGTCTCATCGACCCGGTGGGCGAGTGTGGTGGTGCTGATCTGCATGAACCGGATGGCGTTGTCGACATCCCTCAGTGCGCCCGCGCGGTCGAACGCGTCGGCCTGCTGGCGTGAGTCGCGATCGCCTGCGCCGCGCATCAGCATCTCGGCGCACACACTGCTCGCGCCCAAATTGTGGATATCTTCAAACACGGCGCCGGCGGGTAGCAGGCAGCGCATCGCCAGTGATTGCACGCCGCTGACATGCTCGCTGATGAGCACGAGCCCGTTGCTGAAGGTGTGCGTGCGCGTGTTGGACAAAGTATCGGTCATGCGTTCTCCCTTGTCGGCGGCTCTGTGTCGAGCGCGGTTCGCCGATGCCGAATCATTGCCGCGCAACGCGACGGTGCGCGTCACTCTCGCACAGATTTCTGAGTTGGCTTGCACAAAACACCCCCGATCTTGCTCCGAATGCGCGTCGAACTGTCGCGAACTCGTCAACTTCAACATCGCGCCGGCATGATCGCGCCCTGCACATCAACGCAACCACCGATCGGTACGCGGAACTTCCCACGTCGCTGTTGATGTGACCGATCGCAACAGATGGCAGCCACGCTGTTCACGGTGCGCGTGATGCGCAAGCCAGATGGATCGGAACAACTCGCGCCCGTTTGTCCGTGACTGACGGCGCGATGTGGTCGCGCAGTTCGCGAGCTTCCGAGTTGCGAACTCGCTTGACACGCGCGCATTCGTTATGCTGATTGTGTGTCAGGCGCAATGAACGCGCCTGAACTTTGAAGAAGTCATCGGTTTTTGCCGATGAAGAAAACGGTTTGTTTGACAAGCGTTTGTCGGGAGTCGATATTCAACACGAACAATCGGCTTCGCAATGAAGCACACTCGGACCAACGAGGAGACTCAATAATGGCAAAGAAAGCAGCCAAGAAGAAGGCGACTCGCAAGAAAGCCGCCAAGAAGACCGCAAAGAAGAAAGCAACCAAAAAGGTAGCCAAGAAACGCGTCGCCAAGAAGGCCACGAAGAAGAAGGCAACCAAGAAGAAGGCAACCAAGAAGGTAGCCAAGAAGAAGGCCACCAAGAAGAAGGCAACCAAGAAGAAGGTCGCCAAGAAGGCAACCAAGAAGAAGGCGACCAAGCGCCCCGCCGCTCGCAAGAAGGCGGCCAAGAAGACCGCAGCTCGCAAGACCACCGCACGCAAGGCACCCGCCCGTCGCCGTGCAACCAAGAAGAGCTGATTCTTCTACATGAGTCGGGTGTACCGTTGGCCCGCTCTATGCAGAATCCCGCAAACGCAAAGCGGAGCCGATCCTGTGATCGGCTCCGCTTCATTTTTTGCCCATCCCACGGGGGATTCCGCTGATCACGCCGCCCGCTTGCCACCGAACCGGCTCAGCAGCTCGCTATCGGCGCCCGGGAGCGGGTAGTGCGTTTCGAGCCCGCGTCGGAGTGCCTTCAGGTCGCAGATCGCGAAGGTGCACACGCCGGGCAATCGCCAGTTGACGAACCGCAGCGCCCGCGCGAGAGTCTCTTTGGACGCGACCAGGTTCGTCTCGTACTCGGTCTGCGAGATCGGGATGAACCCAAACTGCCACGCCTGGCGTTTGGTGACCATATCGAGCACCGACGGGTCGATCTCATGCTCGGCCGGGTCCATCCGGACCGAGATCATCGCGTACTGCGTCGCCCACGCCTGCTCGATGACACTGGGATCGACGCCGAACTGCTCCTCGGCGATGACGCCGAACGGGCGTCCGGTCTGTTTCTGAAAGTCGAGGATCTGCTGCTGCTGCTCGCTCGTGATCATGCCCTGCAAGACCAATAACTCTCCGAGTCGGATGCTCATGAATCAAACTCCTGAAACCTGGCTCCGAGCCGGGTGGTGGCATGAGGAGCAGGATCGGTTCTGTTCCTGAGCGGATGGAGCGTGGTACCGCGCATTTCCGGCGAATGTTGTTTGGCGCGCGTCGTGGGCGAACCAACCGGCACCGAGCGAACCTCGCGAGAGATAAACTCCACAATCGGCTTGCAGCCCCACGGCGAGATCCACGGGTGGGCCCGAGAAGATCGCCTTATTTGCCCACGCAGAAGGTGGAGAAGACGCGTCCGATCACATCATCGGGAGAGACCTCGCCCACGAGCTCGCCCAGCGCATCGAGGGCCTCACGCAGACACAGGGCGGTGAGCTCGGGCTGGAGGAGCGCGTGCGCCCGGGGATCGATACCCGTGATCGCGTCGCCGATCGAGCGGATCGCGTCGCGCAGCGCCCGGCGATGACGGGGCACGAACACCCCCACCCCGGTCCCGCTGGCGCGGCAGCTCGCATCGGCGATCGCCCTGCGGAGCACGCCAAGCGTCGAGGGATCGAAGGCGCTGACCTCCACGCCCGCCGAGCCATCACCGGGGATACCTGGCGCATGGGGCAGGTCGCACTTGGTGCGTACCCGGATCACCTGCGACCCGGTGGGGATCTCGAAGCCACCCTGATCGAACCGCCCGCTCGCGTCGCACCAGAGCAGCGTGTCCGCGCCGGCGACGATGGACCTCGCCAGCGTCTGGGCCTGAGCATCGATCTCATCAACACTCGTCTCGTCGAGCCCGGCCAGATCAACCAGCTCCACCAAGCCTGCTCCAGGAACATCTCGGGCGAGATCAAGCGGCTCGCGGAGGGCATCGCGTGTCGTACCCGTCTGATCGCTAACCACCGCTCGGTTGCGTCCCAGCAGCGCATTGAACAGGGCGCTCTTGCCCGCGTTGGGCCTGCCCACGAGCACGACGATTGGGCGGTCGTGGTCCGCGCGTCCGCCGCTGGCTGAACCGGCCTGATCGAAGAGCATTGCTTCGAGCACGCGCAATCGATCTCTCAGATCACGCGGGGCGATCGGCACGACGTCTTCCTGATCGCTGAAATCGACGCCCGCCTCGACGAGCGCCAACAAGCCGGCCAGCTCGTCCACCCATTCCCGGCACTGCGCACCGTAGCGCCCATCGAGCAGGGCGTCGGCCGCCCGCAGCGCGCTCTGCCCCAGCGCGCTGATCCGCAGCGCGACACCCTCCGCCTCGCTGAGTGAGAGTCGCCCGTTCATGTAGGCGCGGGCGCTAAACGCACCGGGCTCGGCGAGCGATACGCGTTCGTCCTCCAGGATTCGATCAAGGACACGCTGGGCGATGGGACCACCACCGGGGATGAGCAGCTCGATGGTGTCCTCGCCGCTGTAGCTGTAGGGAGCGGGGTACCGGAGCGCGAGGACAGGCAGGCTGTGCCTGTCGCTCAGCGCCAGGCGTGCGATGGATGCCCCGCGTTGATCGAACCCGAGCCCCATGAGATCGTGCGTGATCATGGGCGTATCAGGACCGCTGATGCGGACCATGGCGCGCGGGGCGCTGCCCGGGGCGGTGCTGATGGCCGCGATGGTGTTGCCGATAGGCATGATGGACCCCCATGGGAGCGCCGATCACTTCTTGGGGCGTCGGTTGAACTCTTTGGCCGCCGGGTTGATCTGGGCGGGACCCTTCTCGCGGATCTGTTTCTGGGCTTCGGCGGCCTGCATCATGCGCTGCATGAAGCCCGGACCCTTCTTCTTTTTCTCGGCCTTGATGTTCTCGATCTCGAGCATGCCGTGCTTCTTCATGTGGTGGCGGATCCACTTGTTCTCGAAGATGCCGACGGTCGAGTTGGTGATGAAGTAGAGCGACAGCCCTGAGGGGGCGGCGTACATCATCACCGGGAACATGAAGACCATCATGACCTTCATCATCTTCTGCTGCGACTCCTGCTCCGGGGTGAGCGTGGCGGAGCTGGGCGGGGTGAGGTACTTCTGGTGGGCCCACATCAGCACGCCCATCAGCATGGGCAGCAGGTTGATGGAGCTGACCGTGCCCCACAGCGGGAAGCTGAAGTGCCACGAGGCGGGAAGCGGGATGGCGCCATCGGGGGCGGCCAGGTCGCTCATGAATCCCCAGCCGTTGATCTGCTGGAACACGCCGTAGAACGCGGGCTCGTGACGCAACTCGGTGGCAAAGAAGAGTGTGGCGTAGAGCGCGACCCAGACGGGCATCTGGAGGAACATGGGCAGGCAACCAAGAGCGCCGGCGGGATTGATGCCCTCTTCCTTCCACAGCTTGGCCATCTCGGCCTGCTGGCGTTTGGAGTCGTCCTTGTACTTCTCGCGGATGGCCTTCTGCTTGGGCGCCAGGGCCTGCATCTGCACGGTGAACTTCTGCAGGCGGATCTGCGACCAGCGTGCCACGGGGTGCAGGCACGCCTTGACAAGCAGCACGAGCATAATGATCGAGATGCCCCAATCGCCCACGATCATGTGGAACGTGCGCAGAACATCCATCAGGATGTGAGCAAGCCACTGGAAGGTGCACGGAGCACAGATGCCACCGAGGTTCGACACGACCATATCGGGCATGTTGAGCGAGGCGATCACCGGCTCGGCGTTCATGATCGGCTTGTTGCGCATACCGGCGTACACGCCCAGCACGCGGGTATTGCTCGCGCCTGGTTCAAGCTCGACCTGCTCGCCCTGCAGCCCCAGCAGCTGCACGCTGTTGAGGGTGTCCTGAGTCGGATCGAGCACATAGCGATCGATACGGGCGATGCCGTCGAGCAGCTTGGCGTCAGCGGAGGACACGGTCTGGGGATCGAAGACCGGGTGCAGCACCACGGCGAAGTAGCGGTCGGTGAAGCCGATCCAGCTCAGGCGTTGTGAGCCGGGCAGGATCTTGTCGTCGGGCCAGACCTGACGCGGGCTCTCATAGACCTTGGCCCCGCTGGCGAGCGTCGTCCGCTTGCCCAGCAGCTTGGTGCGGGCGAGCAGCTCGTTGTCGACCCGGACGCGGAGCGAGGTGCCCTGCTGCTCGGGCGGGAGCATGAAGCCGTATCGCACACGCCGGCGGTCGCCGCCGTAGGTCGAGTCGGCCTTGGGCATGTCGATCATGGCGGTCGTGTTGAGCACGGCCCGCAGCGGCTGCTTGCTAAGATTCTCGAGCGTCTCGCTAAGGATGAAACCGTGGCGGTTCTCCGGCTTGAGCTCGAAGCGGCGTTCGATGCGCAGGACGGGATTGCCTTCAGCGTCGTCGATGAAGAGCTCGAACACGCCCGGCGCGAGCTCGGTCCAGTATGGCGCGATCGCCGAGCCGCCGATACCGACGCTCTGCCCGTTGATGATGACCCATGTCGCGCCGAAGGGGACGGCGTGCTTCTCGCCGGCGACCTGCTGGGCCTGCAGGGTGATGTGCTTCTCGAACTTGACGGTCTCGAACTCGTCGGGCAGCTGGATCGACTTGATGCCCGCGCCGAAGGGTGTGAACTCGAGGAAGACTCGCTGGGACTCGTCGTCGAGATCGCCCAAGGGCGCAAAGCCGTCGGGATCGGGCGAAGCGGGACGGACGCTATAGGCCGGAACGCTCATGCTGGGCGTCGCGGTGCTGGTGTCAGTGCCGGACTCGGTTCCGGGCTGCTCGCCCTGGGCCATCGCGCAGGGTGTCAGCAACGACAGCGTAGCGATCAGCAGGGTCAGCACACTCATGCGGGCATGACGGCGGGTTCTTGTATTCATGCGATAGGGCTCAAAATCTCTCTGACGCTCGCGTGATCAGCGCCCCTCGAAGAGGCGATCGCCGAGCCAGTCGTGAAGCTGCGGGATGGCTTTGATCTTGTCAGCGGTGTCCTTGATGTCATACTCGACGCGGACGAACTCGACCTGCCCGGGGGACAGGATGACATAGCTCGCACGCGGATCATAATCGCGGGGCTGCCCCACCGAACCGACATTCACCACCGCCTTCTCATCGGGGATGAAGCGGAAGACCGGCTCGTCGCCGATCTCGCTGGGCGGGTAGAAGTCCGGCTCGTTGCTGAAGACGCCGGGCACATGCGTGTGCCCCACGAGCGCGATGTTGGAGACCCGGTCGAAGATCGCTTCGATCTTGTCGGGCGCGTCGTTGACATCGTCGGGGAAGATGTACTCGTTGATCGGGCGCCGGGGCGAGGCGTGCACGGCCAGCACCGGCACATCGTCGTCGCAGAGGTTCTCGACGGCACGAACCCGCAGCTTGCTCATGTAGTCGTAGCGTCGAGCCCGCTCGTTCTCGTCGGGCTCGGCGTCGAACTGCTCGCGGGTCCAGAAGGCCGCGGCCTCGGCGGTGGCGTTGAAGTTGGTGGGCTCGTAGAGCACCCCAAAGTCGTGGTTGCCCATGAGAGCCCAGGCACACTTTTCCTGGACCATATCGATGCAGGCGAGGGGCTCGGGGCCGTAGCCGACGATGTCGCCCAAGCAGACGATCTTTTCGATCCCGCGCGATTCGATGTCTTCCAGGACCCGGCGCAGGGCGGTCGCGTTGCCATGGATATCGCTGATAACGGCGGTCGGCACGACGAATGTCTCACAGGGTCAAGGGTTTGGGGCCCGATCAGAGCCGTCGGGTCACAAGCACAGGGGAGAAGGATAGGAGCCCCACCACCGGCATGCAAACCTTTATTAGGCATCGTCGGGGCGTGATTTCTCGGCCTCATTCCCCGGCGCATATGATGAATCAGGGCCATCTGGCCGATGAAGCAGGACGAACGGGCAGGGGCTGGGGCTCGTCAAACCCACCCCCACAACGCCCAACCAGCGTAGACGCATGTCAGGGAAAGACTTATGCCCGCAGCCTCAGTGAGTTATCAACGAACCCGCGAGATGACGATCGACGAGCTCTTGCTTGAAAATCGCATCGTGTTTCTGGTCGGAGAGATCAACCCCTCCAGCGCCTCACGCGTGATGATGCAGATGCTCTATCTGGAGAATCAGCGTCGCAACCAGGAGATCAACTTCTACATCAACTCGCCCGGTGGTGTCGTGGACGACACCCTGGCGCTCTACGACACCATGCGATTCCTCAGCTCGCCCATCGCGACCTACTGCATCGGGCGTGCCTACTCGGGCGGGTCGGTGCTGCTGACCGCGGGCACCAAGGGACGCCGCTTCATCCTGCCCCACGCCAAGGTGATGATCCACCAGCCCTACGGCGGGATCACGGGACAGGCAGAGGACATCCGCCTCCAGGCTGAGCAGATCATCAAGAGCAAGCAGCTGCTGACGGACATCATCGCCAAGCACACCGGTCAGTCCGCCGCGCAGGTCAAGGAAGACTCGGAGCGTGACAAGTACTTCGACGCTCAGGAGGCCAAGGCCTACGGGCTCGTGGACGAGGTCCTCACCGAGCCGCCGGAAGAGCTGAAGATGGCGAGTGGCGGCAACAGCTGACCCTCACGATTGCGTTGAATCAACCCACGAGTACCACACCGATCGAGGTGAATCACATATGACCAACCCCAGCTCCTATCTCGTCCCGATCGTGATCGAACAATCCGGTCGCGGCGAGCGCTCGTACGACATTTACTCACGCCTGCTCAAGGACCGCATCATCTTCGTGACCGGCGGGGTCATGGACGACATGGCGAACCTCATCGTCGCCCAGCTCCTCTTCCTCGCCAACGAGGACGCCAACGCGGACATCCACCTGTATGTCAACTCGCCCGGCGGCAGCGTCACGGCGGGGCTTGGCATCGTGGACACCATGAACTTCATCAAGCCCGATGTGTGCACCTACATCATCGGACAGGCCGCGTCGATGGGCTCGGTCATCGCCTCCTCGGGCACCAAGGGCAAGCGGTACTGCCTGCGCAACGCCCGCAACCTGATGCACCAGCCGCTGCTCTCGGGCGTCATGGAGGGACAGGCGACCGACCTGGAGATCGAGGCCAAGGAGATGCTCCGGCTTCGCGATCGCCTCTACCGGATCTATGCCGACGCGACCGGGCAGGATCAGGAGAAAATCCATCGCGACTGCGACCGCAACCTCTGGCTCGACGATCAGGAGATGGTCGAATACGGCCTCATCGACCAGGTCCTCGAATCGATGCCCATGCACGACGCCTAAACCTCAGGACTCGCACACCCAGAGCCCGCGATACCCGCGGGCTTTTTTGTGTCCCCAGACTTTTGGTATAGTGGAGCGACCTACCGCACACCCATCCGAAAGGGGACAACGCATGCATGTGGCCGTCACTGAGCTCTGGCTCGCCATCCTGATCGCGAGCGCCTGCGTCTTCTTTACCAGCGCCATCATCTGGATGATGCTCCCGTACCACAAGAAAGACATCCGGTTCTTACCGAACGAGGACGGGTTCTTCGCAGGGATCAAACCGCTCGACATCAAGCCCGGGCTGTACATGTTCCCGGACTGTCAGGACATGAAGAGCGAAGGGTTTCAGGACAAATGGAAGTCCGGCCCCTGGGGCACGATCAACATCATGCCCAATCGCCCGAACTTCGCGCTCAATCTCCTGCGCACCTTCCTCGCGTACCTCGTCATCACGATCATTGTCGCCTACATCGCCGGGATCGCGCTGCCCAAGGGGGCCGACTATATGGATGTGTTCCGCGTGGTGGCGACCGCAGGGATCCTTGGTCATTGCATGGGTGGGCTTGCCAACGACTTCTTCCTGGGCAAGCCGGCGCGGTTTATCGTGACGGGTTTCATTGACGGTTTGATCTTCGCGCTCATCACCGCCGGCGTGATCGCGTCGATGTGGCCGGGCGGGCCCTCGGGGCTTGATGGCACGCTGATCATCACTCCATAACGACGAGCACGCCGATCTGGTCCGGCTCGCTCGCGCTGCGAAGGGCACCGATGGCGTCGTCGAAGCGGTGGCGTTTGGTAATCAGGCCGCTCAGGTCGATGCCGCCGCTGGCGATCGCGCGGATGCCCTCGCTTACCGAGCCGCAGCGGGCACCGACGACCTTGATTTCCTTGTCCGCGATCAGGGTATGGTCGATGGGAATGGTGCCCTGGCGGCTGGGCACGGGAGGCCCGGCGAGCACGACGGTGCCCAGCGGCCTCACCATGCGGAGCGCATCGTCGAGCCCCTCGGGGGTCGCGGTGGTCTCGATGATCACATCCTGATCGCCGCGGCGTCCGACCTGATCGATATGGCGGTGCTTGATGCCCCATTTGGCGCAAAGTTCGAGGCGGTCGCCCCGCCCGCTCAGCAGGCGGACCGAGGCGTTGCGGCCCGACATGATCTGGGCGCACAGCAACCCGAGAAGCCCCTCGCCGAGCACGCTGACGAACGGGCGCCCCTCGATGTGGGCGATCTGACCGGCGTGGATCGCCCGGGCCAGGGCTTGCGTGAGGCAGGCCTGCTCGTCATCGATCGAATCAGGGACATCCACGAGGTTGCGGGTTTCGAGCACGAAACGCTCTGCTAAGCAGCCGTCGCGCCCCCGCAGCCCGAGGATCTGACGATCCGGGTCGTGCGAGCCAAGCCCCCTTCGGGCCAGTTCGGAAGCCGGGTCGCTGATGCTCACCTGCCCCACCACCCGCCTGCCCTGCCACTTCTGGTCAGCGCAGGACTCGACAACACCCACAAACTGGTGTCCCAGCACGCCCTCGTGATCGATCTCGCCCCGGGCCACACCCAGGTCGGACTCACCGATAAGCACGCGGGTCGGGCGGATCAGCGCCTGCCCCGGAGCTGCGGTGGGCTCTGGGTAGCTGGTGTCGAGGAACAGCTCCTGGTTGGCTCGTCGGACTGCGCGCACTCATGACTCCCGGCGGGGTTCATCCCTTTGGGGTTCATCGTGCGGAAAGCCGCTGCGGTTGCGGCCAATGCCAAGTTGCTGGTTTTATCGGCCCTTCGGGCGCTCGCTCACGCGGGTCATCGCGGGTGCTCAGCCGTCGAGCACCGGGTCCATGCCCACGGGTGAGCTGGTGGTCTCGTTTGGTGGTGGCGGGACGAAGGGCAGGTACTCCATGATCTTCTTCTTGCGGTTGAAGACCGGGTAGGTGTAGGGCTGGGCCGCGGCGAAGATATCGTCGGTGGAGTTGTACCAGTCGATCCAGGCGCGCCGATCGAAGCCGAAGTTCTGTCCAGTGAGCACGAGCAGGGCGTGCTGAACGCGGTTGTTCACGCTCAGCCGTGAATCACGCAGCGCACCGATGAGGGCGAGCACAACGCGGGATTGGCGGTACTGCCCCAACGCCTCGGCCGAAGCGGCGCGGATGTCCGCGTTCTTCTCGTTGTCCTCGTTCATCTGCTCGATGAGCGGGTCGATGGCATCCTCGGAGTGGATGCGCTGAAGCCCGCGTGTCGCCTCGAGGCGGACGAACTCGTCCTCGTCGTTGAGTGCGGCGATGATGAGCGGGGCGTGCTCTGGGTCGCCGTGGCGTCCGATCGCGCGGACGGCGGCGCCACGCACGCTGGCGTCCTCGTCGTCCATGCTGTCGATGTAGAGCTCGAGGTAGATGGGTTGACCACCGAAATCGGCGCTGGATAGCAGCGTGACACCTTTGTAGCGGTTTTCGGCGCTGTAGGGATCCGTGGCCATCTGCGCGGCCTCGCCTGGGCTCGTCTGGGGCACGAGCACCTGGAGCAGCGAGTCGGTGCCGCGAGGGACCGAATCGAAGCTGCCGCACCCTGCCATGGCAAGCGATACCCAGACCACGCCCGCAGAGATCCATACGCGACGCGGTGACGGGCTATGTGTGGCTTTGTGCATAGTGGATTCTATCGAGTCTTCCCGCCCGAGCCCATGAAAGCTCGCTGGGGGCATGGGTTCAGCGGGGCATCTGCCCGGGCAGGGATTCCTGGTCCCGTAGCGCGATGGGCGCGTCGAGGATCTCTTTGACAACGATCGCCTGGCGGAGCATTGAACGATCGCGGAGGAGCGATTTGACGCCGGTGGTCCCTGAGTAGGCGCTCTTGCGCGGAGAAGTTCGCGATACAGACGGAGTCACTGCCGGTATCGCCGGGGGTGCCGCGGCGGGCTTGGGCGCGATGCCCGTGCGAACGATTGGCTTGGTGGGCGACTGCACCACCGGGCGCTGGCGCACGACGGGCTTGGGCGACGCCTGACGCGATTGGCTGGGGACCCCTGAGGGCTTCTGTTGTTTGCCTGGGATCACCCTCGGACGCTGCTGTGGTTGCTGCTGCCCCGAACCGGGTCGCTGAGGTGTGGGTCGCTGTGAGCCGGGGCGCTGGGGCACTGGGGTTCGTGCTGCTTGCTGAACGGGGCGGGCGCTGGGCTGGGGCTGCCGTGAGGGAGATTGGGAGGGGATGCTCGACTGCTGTGTCCCGGTTCCGGTACGCTTCTCGCGCATGGCGCGAAGCTGCTCCATGCGTTTCTGTCGCAGGGCCTCGATGCGGGCTTGGCGATCGTCGGGGGCGGGCCTCTGCTGATCGTAGACGATGATGGGCTCATCAACCGCTCTGCCGGTCCGCAGGGCCTCGGCCTTGCGGCGCTGGATCTCGGCGAGCGCGGCGCGTTTGGCACGCTGCTCCTTGATCTTCTGGTTCATGCGCACGCCGACATTGAACAGCCCGCCGAGCACGATGATGATCAGCCATGGGTTCTGCGCGATGAAACCGAGGATCCGTGAGAACATGCCCAAGTATATCGGGAAATCCGGGCCCGCGTGCCCATCGTGATCAGGGATCGCCTACAACCAGCACGCTTGAGCGTCCAGACAGCGTAAAACGCTCAATGGGGACCTCGAAGACCGACTCGAGGATAGCGGGGTCCATCGCCTCGTCGATCGGGCCCTCACGCACGAGCAGCCCGGCCTGGTTGAGCACGACTGCGCGATCCGCGAATCGGGCTGCGATGTTGAGATCGTGCACGACGACCCCCACACCGATCCCTGACTCTGCGAGCTCTCGCATCGCGCCCATGGTCTGCAGCGTGTGTCGCGGGTCCATGGCCGAGCACGGTTCGTCGGCGAGCAGAAAAGCGCCTGGGCGACTCGCGATCTGGACCCAGGCACGGGCGAAGGCGGTCCGCTGCTGTTGTCCGACGCTCAGCGACGCGAAAGGCTTGTGAGCGATGTCCGTGAGCTCAAAGCGTTGCAGAGCATCGGTGATCAGGGCGCAGTCACGCTCGCAGGCAAAGGCGCCGAACGACACAACACGCATGACGCTGAAATCGAAAGCCAGCGATGGTCGCTGCTCGAGAAAGGCGATGCGCTGCGCCCGCTGTCGTGGATGGAACGAATGCAGGTGCTGATCGCCGAGTCGGACGCTCCCCGAGTGTGGGGTGCGCAACCCCGCGAGAAGGCGGACGAGGGTGCTTTTGCCCGCGCCGTTGGGGCCGACGATCGCGGTGAGCGTGCCCGCCTGAACAGTGCACGAGACAGAATCGAGCACGCGCGGGCCTTTGGGATAAGAAAACGAGATGGATTCGGCGATCAAACCCACGCACGATGGTACGCGGCGCGTCCCGGGCGTGTACGCTTCATCAAGAGGACCCAGCGTGAGCAGCGAAAAACAGGCACAGACCATTGCGATCACCGGCGGCACGGGCTTTGTCGGGCGGCACATCGTCGCCCGCCTGCTCGCCGAGGGTCATCGCGTCCAAGCCCTGACCCGCTCGCAGGACAAGGCGAGGCGCGTGCTGGGCGAGGACGCGATCGACAGCGCCCGCGTGATGCTGTGCGATGGGACACTGGACGACCCGGATGCGTTGCGGCACCTTGTGGAGGGCTGCGACGCGTGCATCCATCTCGTGGGGATCATCCGCGAGACGAAGAACCAGACCTTTGAGAAGGTGCATGTCGATGGCACGCGGGCGATCGTGGAGGCATGCAGGCAGCACGATCCGGGGATGCGGTATGTGCACATGTCGGCGTTGGGCGTCGGGCCTGATAAGCGGGCGGGGTATCGCGACAGCAAGCACCGGGCGGGCCAGATCGTGCAGAAGTCCGGTCTGCGCTGGACGATGGTCAAGCCCGGGCTGATTCATGGGCACGACGGCGAGTTCACGGAGATGGCCGTGGACTGGGTGCGGGGCAAGGCCCCGCCGTACCTGTTCCTGCCCTACTTCTCGCGCTGGAAATCGGACGGCTTCGGGTTCGAAGCGCCCACCGTGGCCCCGGTGTTTGTCGATGATGTGGCGCGGGTGTTTGTGGAAGCACTGGACAACAAAACAACGATTGGGCGTGTTTACGAGATCGCGGGGTCGGAGCGGGTGCTCTTCCCAGAGATGCTCAGGATGTATGCCCGGAACCTGACGCCCCGCCCAAAGGATCGTCCCGCGATCGGGCTTCCGTGGGTCCTCGCGAGCTATCAGGCCCGGATCGCCGGGCTGCTGGGACTTGGCGGGCTGCTGCCGTTCGATGAGGGGATGGCGATCATGGGCGGGCGTGACAGCGTGAGCGACAATGCCGCGGTGATCAGGGATTTCGGGTTTACGCCCGCCGAGTTTGAAGAGTCGCTGCAGACTTACGCCGATCGGCTCTAAGATCAGGTGTAAGCAAACGCACCAAGCTCAACGGATTGGATACGCATGTCAGGACGATTCCGGGATCGATTGATCTCCCACATCTCGCACGAGGGCTACACGCCCAAGCCCATCCCGCTGGTGGCCAAGGAGCTCAACATCGAGGATGTGAAGGAGTTCGGCTATGAGGTCCGGGACCTGGCCGAGGAGGGTGTGATCGACCTCGACGAGACGGGCAAGATCCAACTCCCATTCCACCCCGACGAGGGCGAGCTGATTGGGCAGTTCCGCGGCACGGCCTCGGGCGTGGGATTTGTGATCCCGGCCCAGGCGAAGCACGGCTCGGATATCTTCATCCCGCCCCAGTACACCAATGGTGCGCTCAGCGGCGACACCGTACGGGTCTACTTTGAGCGTGATCAGCGACGCGAGCGGAAGCTGGGCACGCTGGAGCGTCAGTACGCGGGTGAGGTGCTCGATATCGTGGCCCGCAAGCGGGCGAACTTCACGGGCGAGATCGAGAAGCGTGACGGCAAGTGGATCGTCTACCCCGACGGGCGCGAGCTGACCGACCCGGTCATGATCCGCGACGCGGAGTCCAAGAATGTGAAGAACGGCGACAAGGTCGTCATTGAGATCATCGAGTACCCGGAAAACGGACGACTCGCGGTCGGCGTGGTGACCAAGGTGCTCGGTGCGGCGGGCGAGCCGGATGTGGAGACGCAGGCGGTCATCGCGGCGTACTCGCTGCCGAGCAACGAGTTCCCTGAAGAATGCGTGCAGCAGGCCCGCGAGGCCACCGCCCGATTCGAAGAGGAGATGGACCTGTACGAATCCAAGGGCATCGGGGCGCTGGACATGCGCCGCGACCTGACGGGTGATTACATCACCACCATCGACCCGCCGGATGCCAAGGACTACGACGACGCGATCTCGATCAAGCGTCTGGAGAAGGGCGGCTGGGAGCTTGGAATCCACATCGCCGATGTGGCGCACTACATCGAGCCCGATTCGCCGCTGGATATCGAGGCCAAGGAGCGGGGCAACTCGGTGTACCTGCCGCGTCTGGTGATCCCGATGCTGCCCGAGGTGCTCTCCAACGGCATCTGCTCGCTGCAGGAGGGCGTGCTGCGGTACGCCAAGACCTGCATCATCCGCTACGACCGGATGGGCAATGTGCAGAGCCGGGGCGTGTGCCAGTCGCTGATCAAGTCACGCAAGCGGATGACCTATCTCGAGGCGCAGGCGCTCATCGACGGCGACCTTGAGGAAGCCAAGAAGCACGCCAAGACCGACACGCCCCACACCGAGGAGCTGATCGAGAATGTGCGGGCGATGAACGAGCTGTCCAAGCTCATCCAGGCACGCCGGCACAAGGCGGGCATGATCCATCTCGATCTGCCAGAGGTCGAGCTGGTGTTCGATGAGAACGGCAAGGTCGTCGATGCGCACAAGGAAGACGACGCGTTCACGCACACGCTGATCGAGATGTTCATGGTCGAGGCGAACGAGGCGCTGGCGTCGCTGTTCGAGAAGCTCGAGGTGCCGGTGCTTCGACGCACGCACCCCGAGCCCACGCCGGGCGATGTGGACGACCTGCGCAAGACGGCCACGGTCGCCGGGTTCAAGATCCCCAAGACGCCGACACGCGAGGAGCTGCAGACGCTGCTGGACGCCACGGCCGGGACCACCTCGGCCCGGGCGGTGCACATGGCGGTGCTGCGAACGATGACCAAGGCGGTGTACTCGCCGGCACTCATCGGTCACTACGCGCTGGCCTCGCACGCCTACTCGCACTTCACCTCGCCGATCCGGCGCTACCCGGACCTTACGCTGCACCGGGCGCTGGTGGCGTACCTCAAGCGCACCAACAACGGTGAGAACCGCCCGCAGAGCGACGGGGAGTGGAAGAGCTTGGGTCGCGAGCTGCGTGACGACGACTACTGCCCCGACAAGAACGAGCTGAGCGAGATCGGCAACCACTGCTCGGGCACGGAGCAGAACGCGACCGAGGCCGAGCGCGAGCTGCGGCAGTTCCTGGTGCTCCAGCTCATGGAGGAGCACATCGGCGAGGAGTTCGACGGCTTCATCACCGGCGTCTCGCCCAAGGGCGTGTATGTGCAGATCGAGAAGTACCTGGCCGACGGCATGGTCGCCAAGAACGACCTCGTGGGCGACACCACCCGCAGCAAACGCCCGCCCACCTGGCGTATCGACGACAAGACGGGCGCGATGGTCGATCAGCACAGCGGTCGCAGCTACAACATCGGCGATCGCGTTCGGGTGAACATCGCCAATGTGGACCTTGCGCTACGGCGCATGGACCTGGTGATTACCGACGGCGCCTCACGCGCGGCCGGCAAGCTCAAGGGCCCCGCGGCCAAGCTCACGCTCGGCGGCGAGAACTACGGCGGGCTGGGCGAGACCGCGGGCGCGGGCTTCAAGAAAACTCCTGGAGAGCAACGGCGCAGCCGCAAGTCTAAGTCGCGTGACAAGGGCAAGACGGATTACCGACGTGATGCGCAGGGGAAGGCGGGGCCCGGTGGGAAGAAGAAGGGCAAGGGGAAGCGGAAGTAGGTCCCCTGCTTTCAGTAATCCGACTCGATGTGCCTTCCCCGCCCCGCGGGGGAGGTGGGCGGAGCGAAGCGCAGCTCGGAGGGGGTCTTCTGAGAGTTAATCGGTGCACAAGACCCCATCCGTCACGCGAAGACGCGTGCCACCTTCCCCACGGGGTGGGGAAGGCACAAGAATAAAGGCCCTTGATCTCAGTGCTCCCAGCCCATCGATGACGCGTCGTGCGTCTTCCCATACGGGTCCGTGATAATCGCGCCGGGAGTTTGACCTTCCTCACACGCCGTGACGCGCCCGATCGGGCCCAGCAGTTGCATCGGGCAGTCGTCGATGTCATGATCCGGGCTCAGGGCGATGAGCAGCTCGTAGTCTTCGCCTTCGCTCACGGCCTGTTGCCAGCCGTCGCAGCGGTGCGAGATCGGCAGCTTGGTCGCGTCGAGCTCGATGCGTACGCCCGAGGCGGTGGCGATGCGGTGCGCGTCGCGACCGAGGCCATCGCTTAGATCCATCATGGCGTGGGCGTTGGTTCGGGAGGCCCACTGCCCCACCTCGACACGCGGCTCGAAGCGCAGGTGCCAGCCGGACTCGAACGAGCCGCCGATCTGGCCGGTGACATAGAGCAGGTCGCCGGGCTTGGCGCCGCTTCGCAGGACGGGCATGGAGCCCAGAGGCATGGTGCCCCCTACTGTTACGGTGAGGGTGAGCGGGTGGTCGGGGCTGGCGTGGCTGGCGATGTCGCCGCCTACGAGCGGGCAGTGCCAGTGGTTGCCCCAGCGGTGCATGGCGTCGAAGAGGGCGTCGGCATGCTGGTAGCCCTTGGGGAGCACGCCGGTGGCGAGTGCCCAGGCGGGCTGGCCACCCATCGCGGCGATGTCGGAGACGCTGCGGGCGATGGCCTTGCGGGCGACGAGGTCGAGGTCGGTGCCGGTTTCGAAATGGCGCCCCTCGACGAGCTGGTCGACGGTGAGGAGTTGAAGGTCGCCCGAGGGTGTGCGGAGGACGGCGCAGTCGTCGCCGGGGCCGACCAGGAGCTCGCCATTGGTGAGCGAGAGCGACCCGGAGCGGGCGTAGATATGATCATGGAGGCGTGATTCGTCCACGACTGATCATAGGAGAAGCCCGATGCCCATCTACGAGTACCGCTGCGAGGCCAACGACACGACCATGGAGGTCTCGCACCCGATGAGCACCACCGTCCGCAGCTGGGGTCAGCTGTGCGAGATCGCCGGAATCGAGACGGGCAAGACGCCCGCCGATGCGCCCGTTGAGAAGCTGATCTCCATGCCCATCGCGCACGGCTCGGACAAGCCCAACGCCCACGCGGTCCCGCCCGGCGGGTGTGGGTCGGGCTGCGGGTGTGTTCGGCACTGATGAGCCACTGAATATCTCTTACTCGGGTTTGCTGCTGAACTCGGGCACCGGGCGGGCGTTACCCTCGGCCTGGGTCGAGGCGATGCCGTTCTCGCGGATATCCCGGATCAGCCATTCCATCTCTTTAATCTCACGGCGCTGGGCATCGAGGATCTCGTCGGCGAGCTTGCGCACGCGGACATCCTTGATCTGAGCACGCTCGCTGGTGAGGACGGCGATCGAGTGGTGCGGGATCATGCCCTCCATGTAATCGCGATCCGAGACGGTGATCTGTGAGCGGACGAGCGCGATGCCGCCACCGAGCAGGGCGATGGCGGCCGCGATCGCGATGATGTTCTTGGTCGTGCTTCTGTACATCCTGAGCATGAACAGGAGCATGACGACGATCATCCCGCCGCCCATGATCATGGCCATGAACAGGCGGGTCTCGCTGAACCACGCGTGGTCGAGGATCTGGTAGGAGTGCAGGTACATCAGAAAGAACATGACCACCATCGAGGTGGTGATCATGCACGCGAATCGGATGTACGGCGACCCATTCGAGTGGTGCTTGTTGTGTATGTTACTCATCGGATGCCCTTTCGCGATAGAGTCAGTTGTGCGTGTTCAGAGTGAACCGCATCAACCTGATCTCACGCTGAGGGCAGGATGAAAAGTGGTTTAGAGTTCAGGCGGACTAACTCTGGATCAGTGGTTGACCTTGCAGGTGCTCATTCCCACCAAGCGATACGCGGGGCAGAAGCCCACGAGGCCGGTGATGAGCATGACCGCGCCGATAACTGCCGCGATGATGCCGGTGATCTCGCCCGCGGCGACACCCAGCCACATGTAGCTTGCGATGAGCAGGACGACGCCGAGAATGAGGCGGAGTGTACGATCGATGCCGTTTTCGTTGGGTTTCATAGCGGTTTCCTTTGTTCGTCCCTTCCCCACAACTGCGGGGAAAGTGCTTGTGACTCTTGTACCACCCTGCGTGGTCGAGGGGAGCCACAATCTGCTTGTCAAGCCCCCGCGGGGGCGTTGGCTTCTTCGATAACGCGGTTGGCGTAGCTGTCCATGGCATCGCGGAGCTGCTCGAAGCTGTCGAGCACATACACGATGTCCTGGAAGTGGTCGATCTCGAAAGGCGTATTGATGACGCGTTCGAGGTTGAATGGTCGGCGTTCGATCTGCCCGTTGTCGCGACCGCCGGTGCCCTCGGGGGCGTTGAGGGCATACTCGCTCTCGGCGTGGGACGAGATGGTGCCCGAGCCGTATACCTTGAGATTGCCGTTTTCGCTGATGAGACCGAACTCGACGGTGAACCAGAACAGCCGTGCCAGGGCTTCCTCGTGCTCGGGGCCTGCGAGCAAAGCGGCCTTGCCGTAGGTCTGGAGGAAGTCCGCGAACACGGGGTCTGCGTGGAGCGGAACATGTCCGAAGACATCGTGGAAGATGTCGGGCTCGGGGAGGTAGTCCATCTTGTCGATGGGTCGGATGACGATGGTCGATGGGAACTCGCGCCGGCTCAGGCAACTGAAAAAGGCCTTGGCAGGCAGGTAGCCCGGAACCCCGCGTGATTGCCAGCCGGTGAGCGGGCGAAGGTACTCGTTGATGCCGGTGATGGTCTTGCCGGGCTCGTAGGGGTCGGGCACTTCACCGTAGAGCAGGGGGACACGATCGGGGTTGAGATTGATGGCCCGGAGCCCCTTGAGGTAGGTCTGCGATGCCTGCTTCTCGAGCACATCCCATCGCTTGTACCAGAGCGTCTTCCAGACCTGGTGATTTTCTTCGGAGTACTTTTCGTAATGCTGGGTGACATAGAAGGCTTCGGTATCGATCTGGGTGTGATCGAGCCCAGCCGAGTCGTCGGCGGCCTTCTGGGCCCGCGCGAACTCGTCGCCGTCGATGATGTTGTTGTAGCTGATGTCCGCACGCATGACGAGTGACCTCCTGTCGCTGACGCTCCCGTGATTCGGGCTGCGTGACTCCTTTATAGTATATTCTCGGTCGTAGTATGCCAGCGGGGTGCTCCCCGCAACCCGTTTCTGGAGGTCCAGAGCTAGGAAAAGTTGTCGATTTTGGCGGCTTGGGGGTGGCGACGAGTGCGAAAAATGGGTCTATACTCGTGACCCGCGGGCCCGTAGCTCAGTTGGTAGAGCGCACCGCTGATAACGGTGAGGTCGACAGTTCGAGTCTGTCCGGGCCCATTCATCGCTTCGTGCGAGCAATCAACATCAGAAACAGGGATCGGCATCAGACCGGTCCCTGCTCTGTTTTTGGCTTCGTACTCGCGTTGAACGCTCCCTATGGCGCAACAGGATCAATCTTTGATTGGCCTGTATTTGCCGCCCAGCGGGATCGCCTCCACGCCGTCGAAAGTGATTTTGACTGGTTTGATGTGCCCGTTCTCGTCAAACTCCATCCGGTCGATGCACACGACACGGTGGTTGCCGTCGGTCTCGCCCAACGGGCGGCGGTGGTAGACGATGTACCAGCGGTCATCGCCCGGGATGTGCAGCACGCTGTGGTGCCCGGCACCGGTGGCGACCTGCGGGTCCTGCTTGAGGATCTTCCCGATCCGTTTGAACGGCCCCATCGGTGAGTCAGCAATCGCGTACGCGACGGAATAGTCCGGACCGGTCCAGCCGCCCTCTGACCACATAAAATAGTATCGACCACCTCGCATGAACATGAACGGGCCCTCGACATACCCCTCGGGCGTGATCTCTTTGAACACCTGGCTATCGCTGAATGGCACGAACCCGGAGTAGTCGCTGTTGAGCTGTGCGATATTGCAGTGGCGCCAGCCGCCGTAGATCAGGAAGTGCTGCCCGCTGGGGTCTTTGAACACAAACTGGTCGATGGGTTGAGCACCGTTGTGGAACCGGTCGATCAGCGGCTCGCCGAGCGCATCCACAAATGGTCCCGCGGGGTCGTCGCTCACCGCCACCCCGATGCCGCCGGGCTGCTCGTTGCTCTGGATATCGTTGGCACCGAAGAAGAACCAGTACCGCCCGTCATGCTCCACCACCGAAGGCGCCCACATGGCCCGTGTGGCCCAGTCGACATTCTCATTCGTGAGCACCCGCTCATGCTTGGTCCACTCCACCAGATCGCTGGAACTGAACGCATCGAAGTGCAGCTGCTGGTCGTAGAGTGCCGAGTAGGTCGGGTAGATCCAGACGCGGCCGTCAAAGTACGCGACCTCCGGATCGGCGTACCAGCCGTCGAATACGGGGTTGCCGCTCAGCGCACGGGTGCATCCGGGGAGCAGCATGGCCGATATCACTGCCGACATCAACGCGAACACGATCCAGATGTGGTTGCGGTGTTTCATGCCCTAGCGTAGGCGGACCGCCACGATCTGTGCGCACAGACCCGGTTACAGCGCATGCGAAAAGCACGCGGAAACCCGCGTGCTCTGGCATGGTGCGAAGAAATCAAATCAACGATCCGGATACGCGTGCATGAGGTGAACGAATCAAGTCGCCATCAGACGCGCCTCGCCGCGTTGCCGCTCGGCCTCGATCCCACGCGGGAACAGGATGTTGTTCTCCTTGTGGATGTGGATATGCGTGTCACGCTCCAGCGAATCAAGCAGTGACATGCACACCCGGTAGGTCCCGCACCCGTCTGCGGGCACGCCGTAGTCGCCCGTGAGCGTGCGCATCCGCTCGAGCATCTCGCCCGCGCTGTCGTGGTCGTGGATCATGCAATCGATCGGACGCCTTACGCTCCAGGGCGGCCCGCCCTGGATCTCGCTCTTGCGCTCGAGGCGCCGTAGCCATGGGAACAGCACCTTTTCTTCGCGGATCATGTGATCCTCAAGGTCGTCGGCGAACGCCTCGACGCAGGCGCTCAACTCTTGCAGCTCCGGGTGCGTCAGCCCGTGCGCCTCGATTAGGCGGGGAAGCAGTTCCTGCAGGCGACCCAGCGTTTCACGCGTGATCGCATGATGGGTCGCCTCGATGTGGTCCGCCAGCTCGGTCATCGTCATGGAAGCAGGATCGAACCGCCCTGTATCGGGCAGTAAAGGTTTTTGATCGATGATCGATTGCAGAAGACGCTCTGGGTCCATGCCCTTGTCCATGCAGGCCTGCCCGAGCGAGACCTCGCCGTGGCAGCAGTAGTCGAGCCGGTTGGACTCGAGCAGCGGGATCGCATGTGGCATCGCGCTCGCGATCTCAGCAAGGGGCGTAGAAACACTGATCTGGGTGTCTGACATCTGAGTACTCCTTGAAAATGAACTCCTGTCAATCACCCTTCTGATGAGTGGCATCGCCCACGACGGGGTCAGTCCTATCTGTTGTCCTTCGGCAGCCCGAGCGACACGCGTGCCAGCCCGTCGCACAGCGGCCTGATCTCGCTATCCGAGCCCAGGATGTCATGGATGGTCGTCGTTGCGAACACACGCTGGGCATTGGCGACCTGTTCGTCGATCAGCGTGTGCAGCGGGCAAAGGTGCGTGTGCCCCTTGATCCCCAGCGGGCAGGTCTCGATCCGCTGCGGCGACGAGTCGAACGCATTGAGGATCTCGAGAACCGTAATCTCGCCGCTCGACTTGGCCAAGCAGAACCCCCCACCCATGCCGCGCTTGGCGTGGAGCACGCCCCTTCGCGTCAGCGTCCGCAGCACCTTCTGGAGGTACGGGATCGGAACTTTGGTCCGATCGGAAATGTCCCCCGCAGACGCCTGCTGATCCGCAGGCAGCGTCGCCAAGTGGACTACTGCCCGCAGGGCGTATTCAGCGGATTGATTCAGCATCGTGCTTCCTTACTCCAGAGCGATGATCGCTTCCTGCCAAGCCAGGCCGCGCGATCTTCTCACTCGGCCCAGTAAGTGTATCCAAATTTCCCGTTAGTGGATTTGACTATCCATTTATCCATGATACGCTATTAGTCGATATGTGGATACACTAATCCATAATAAAATGAGGCCCGCCATGACCAGCACCGCCCAAGCCAGCACAAATCGTCACTCAGACACTCAGAAGGCCGATCCTTACCGCTGGGCCAGCATCGGACTCGCTGCTCTGATGGGCTGCACGCTCCCCGTGATCCTCGCTCTGGTCGTCATCGCCCATCCCGGCAACTCGCCCACCATCACCCCGGTTTCCATGGAATCCGTGGATTCCCAGAGCGGCGCACTCGCACAGGCCCAGCAGCTTGCCGCCGGGCGCGAGGTCTTCCGCACCGCCTGCGCTGTCTGCCACGGCGCGGACGGCGCGGGCGTGCCTCGCTTGGGCAAACCGCTCCGCAACAGCGCCTTCGTGCAGGGTTCCAGCGATGTTGAGCTCTTCCGGCTCTTGGCCGAGGGTCGCAAGGTGGACGACCTGCTGAACACCACCGGGGCGCTCATGCCCCCGCGCGGCGCGTCCGGGCTCGGCGACGATCAGCTGCGTGATGTCATCGCGCTCCTGCGCGACATGCAGGACCACAGCGCCCAGGTCGTCTCGGTCGAGGCGTGGGACCTGACCAGCGAAGGCGGCGGTGGGCAGGTTGCCATCGAGCTCGATGGTCACCCTGGCTACCAGCTCTTTATCTCCTCGTGCGCCGCCTGCCACGGCGAGGGCGCCGAGGGCATCGAGCAGCTCGGTCTCCCGCTCACCACAAGCGGGTTCGTGCGTGGCGAGACGAACGACGGGCTGGTGAAGTTCATCAAGTCGGGACGCCCCGTGTGGGACGCCAACAACACCACCGGCATCGACATGCCACCCAAGGGCGGCAACCCCGCCATCACCGACGAGCAGCTCTACCAGATCGTGGAGTACCTGCGGGCCTTGCAGCAGCAGGCGCTCGCTTCCAACTGAGTCAACCCACCCGCCGGTTCACCATCGGGACGACTCCCGAACCCGAACGCGGCTGGACAGAAGATGAGGTGAATCAATGAGTCACGCCACACGCCACGCAACACCGATGCTGCTCGCGGCCATCACGGCGATCGCCGCGCCAGCAACCATCGCCTGCTCGCAGTCCATGAGCGATGTGCAGAAGGTCGCTCAGGAGCGGGGCCTGAGCGCCGCCGACCTGGTCGCCGCCGCCAAGACCTATGTCCCGAGCGGCCAGAAGGACGAGTACATCATGTTCGCATCCAGCGGGCACGCCGGGCAGGTCTTTGCGGTCGGGCTGCCGAGCATGCGTCTGCTCCGCTCAATCGCCGTCTTCACGCCCGAGTCCTGGCAGGGCTGGGGCTTTGGCGTTGGCAACGACATCCTCGAATCGGGCTTCCCCAAGGGCAAGTCCAACCTCTGGGGCGACACGCACCACCCGGCACTCTCGGAAACCAACGGCGACTACGACGGGCAGTGGCTCTTCATCAACGACAAGATCAACGCCCGCGTCGCCGTCATCGACCTACGTGACTGGGAAACCAAGCAGATCATCAAGAACCCGCTCACCCTGAGCGATCATGGCGGCACCTTCGTCACGCCCAACACCGACTATGTCATCGAGGGTGGACAGTATGCGGTGCCGTGGGGGAGCGATTACGCCCCCATCAGCGAGTACAAAGAGAAGTACAAAGGCTCGGTGACACTCTGGAAGTTCGACCGCAACCGCGGGCGCATCGACACGAGCAAGTCGTTCGCGATCGAGCTGCCTCCCTACTGGCAGGATCTCTCTGACGCGGGCAAACTCGCCAGCGACGGCTACTTCTTTATGAACTCGCTCAACACCGAGCAGGCGACCGGTGGCATCCAGGACAAGAAGCCCCCGTTCGAGGCCGGCGCGAGCATGAACGCCACCGACTTTCTCCACATCATCGACTGGCACAAGGCTGAGAAGGTTTATCAGGCCGGTAAGGTCGAGATGATCAAGGGCTTCCCGGTGATCACGCTCAAGACCGCGCTGGCCGAGGGGCTGCTGCATGTCACCCCCGAACCCCGCAGCCCGCACGGCGTGGATGTCGCGCCCAAGGGCGACTTCATCGTCGTCTCGGGCAAGCTCGACCCGCATGTCACCATCTACTCGATGGACAAGATCAAGAAGGCCATCGCGAACAAGACCTTCTCGGGCACTGACGAATACGGCGTGCCAATCCTCGACTTTGATTCCGTCGTCGAGACCCAGATCGAGCTGGGGCTCGGTCCGCTACACACCCAGTTCGGACCCGACGGCTACGCGTATACCTCGCTGTACCTCGACTCGGCGGTCGCCCGCTGGACCATGGGCGGCAGCTACGGCGCCGCGAGCCCCGAGCCGGACTGGACCCTCGTGCACAAGACTCCCGTCCATTACAACGTCGGTCACATCGCCGTGGCCGAGGGCGACACCGTTTCGCCCGACGGGAAGTACCTCGTCTCGCTCAACAAGTGGTCTGTCGATCGCTTCATCACTACGGGCCCGCTGCTCCCGCAGAACCTCCAGCTCGTTGATATCGCCAACAAGGGCACGGACATGCCCGTGCTCTACGACATGGCGATGGGCGTGGGCGAGCCCCACTACGCCCAGATCATCAAGGCAGACAAGATCAAGGCCTGGGAGACCTACCCGGGCGTCGGCTGGGACCCGCATGTCCAGAACCTCGAGCCGATGGCTCCGAAGAAGGGCATGGAGCGTGTCGAGCGCAACGACGACGGGTCGGTCGATATCTACATGACCGCGATCCGCAGCCACTTCAACCCAGAGCATATCTATCTCAAGCAGGGCGACAAGGTGCGCTGGCACATCACCAATACCGAGCGTGCCTTCGACGCGACCCACGGCTTTGCGGTGCCGGTCTACAACATCACCGCATCGCTCGAGCCCGGTGAGACCGTCACGATCGAGTTCGATGCTGACACCGCCGGTACCTTCCCGTTCTACTGCTCCGAGTTCTGCTCAGCGCTCCACCTGGAGATGATGGGCTACCTGATGGTCGAACCCTCCGAGGACTGATCACCCTTCTGTCGCCCGGGGCGCGAGAGCGCCCTTGGGCGCATTTCAACCACCACCGCTCATAACGAGGGACGGAGTACATCATGCCACGCTTCATCGAACGGATCATCGGGCCACGCGTCGAGCAGACGGAGCTTCAGAAGCACGGGCTCCGGTACGGGCTTCCCGGCGGGTTGCTGCTGATCGCACGCATCCTGCTGCTCGTCTCGCTCTTCCTCCCCTACTGGCAGATGGACCTTGTCGCACCCCAGTACCCCAACAACCTGCACCTGACCGCCTTTGTCAACCAGCTCTCGGGCGATGTCGAGGAGATCGACGGGCTCAACCACTACATCGGGATGCGATCTCTCCACGAGGCCGCCCAGATCGAGCGGAGTGTGGGTGTGTATGTGATGATCCTCTTCGTGGTCCTTTTGGAGCTTGCGAGCTTTATCCACAGCCGCTGGGCCGTGCTGCTGGTCATCCCGGTGATGTTCTTCCCCTTCGTCTTCCTGATCGACTTGCACCTGTGGA
>JAGQON010000002.1 GCA_020427395.1 Phycisphaerales bacterium | reverse complement strand
GGTCGTCAGGGGCGTGTGTTGCTCCCAGACGCACGAATGAGCGATAACTGTACCGGAGAGCCGCCCCGGCTGTCAACGCGGCCCGCTCCATGCCCCTGGCATGCTGCGATTCTGAGCGGAAAGACTCATGAATGCGTCCGAATATCGCGGATTTGCCTGAATCACACGCGAAATCGTCCCAGGCGTCAAGAGCAGGTTCACGGGCGACGATGATAAGGGTGATGCGGTGCTTGAGGATTGCACCGCTCCACTTCAAGTCTGTACCCGAGGTGCGATGATGCCTGTAGAGAAAGATGTGCTGACGACCGGTGAGGTTGCGAAGATCTGCAATGTAGCCCCCCGGACTGTGTCCAAATGGTTCGATTCGGGTCAGCTCAAGGGCTACCGCATCCCAGGGTCCAAGGACCGGCGGATCCCCGTGACCGAGCTCTACCGGTTCATGAAGGCACACCATATCCCCATGGACGGCATCACCAGCGGCAACACCCGCGTGCTGGTCATCGACTCAGACCGCGAGGTCTCGGATGTCCTCGAAAGAGTTTTGCGTGAGCAGACCAGCTACGAGGTCTCCACGGCCAATACCGCCTTCAGCGCGGGGCTCGAGTGCGAGCGTTTCCGCCCGCATGTTGTCCTGATCGATGTCCACATCGCCGAGAGCGAGCCGCGTGAAATCGCCCAGCTCGTCCGCTCCAGCGAGGCCATGCAGATGACCCGCCTGATCGCCATGAGTGGCAAGCTCACCGACGGGCAGGCCCAGGGGCTCCGCAGCGCCGGCTTTGACGGCTTCCTCAAGAAGCCATTCCAGGTCCGCATGGTTGTCGATGCCATAGAGCAGGCGACCAACATCGCGGCCTGATCCCTTTCCAGACATCACTGAACCACCACATCACCCTCGATCGCAAGGAAGCGCTCGAGGGTGATTCTCTGTGCTCACATCAGATGAGAAAACCCAACCATATCAACAAACAGATAAGCAGGCCCCACTGCTTCAAGCGTGCAGCACCACGACTATCAAACTGGCATTGTCGCACAACGTACACAGGAACAACCGTAGATCCTGATTCAAATACGTCAAGAGAGTCTTGGCACCTTGACAGTGGCCGCGGTCTTCATCCTCGATAAAGCAATCGCGGTAATACGCCCCCCATGTCTTGCTCGGTGATCTGGACGCGGAGAACCAGCTTCTGGCGATTGCGGTGGTCGGCAATCTCGAGAAGGAACCTTGGATGCTGCGGTCACACCTGGTGCCAACTGATACATCATGGATCATGGGCAGCCGGAGGTGAATGCACTCATAAAAACTGACAGATCGAAGTAGTCATAGACACCGTTCCCGTCAAGGTCTGCTGGGGTGGAATGCATCTGAAACTCTTCATAAAATGCATACACATCAGCTGCATCTACGACACAATCGCGATTGAAATCGCCAATGCAAGGCATGAACTTCGAACTATAGATGTATGCTTTCCCGCTGTTGCTTGCAGCTCCGTCGAAGCCTGGCGCCCCCACAACCGCGATATCCCCCGACACATCAACTGCCGCTCCAAACCGGTCACCGGCTTCTCCATCTTGCGGGATAATCTTTGCGATCTGTTCGAAGCTTTGCAGATCAAAGACATAGACCGCTCCCGAACTCGCGCCGTGCTCGTTATTACCTGGTGCACCGACAAACAGTGTCGCACCATTCATCGCTACCGATGCGCCGAACTTACCGAAGCTGCGAGCGTCCCGCGCATGCAGCTTGGCGATCCGATTCCCATCAAGGTCGAAGATGTAAACCGCTCCCGAGCGAGCACCCATACTCGAATCCCATTGAGCACCGATAGCGACGAGCGATCCATGCAGTTCATACGAACGGCCAAACTGATCATCGACTGTGCGCCCATCAGGCAAAAGCTTCGCTCGCTCACGACCTGAAATGGCATCAAAGACATACGCAGCACCCGAATCAATCGCCAGTCCAGCCTGATCATGCTTGGTGGTTACCAGCACATTTGTCGCATCGACATCCACGCCGTGACCAAAGAACTTGTAATACCCCGCATCAGACGGTCGAAGTTCGTGGATGACTTCGCCAGTGCCGAGATCGATCAGTTGCGCAACCCCCTCATATTGCGATTCCACCGTTTGCCAAGGAACTCCGACAACAGCGAGTGTCGAGTCGAGAGCCACACTCTGACCAAAGTGGTGAACTACTCCAGGTGTTGACTGCGGAATCTGTTGGGGAGGCTCTGTCGGCTCTGATGAAATATCATAAACATAGACCAGTCCTGTATCGGTGTATGGCGCGTCTGATTCAGGCGACCCTACGATAAGAGTGCGGCCGTTGAAACCTACAGCCAACCCATAATCGCGAGATGCGCCCTTCGGGCGCGTTATCAGGGCAACCTCTTCAAGCGTGCTGAGCTCAAAAATGTATATTGCTTCTTCATAACTATTGATTGGATTCCCAAGTGGCGCTGAGACCAACAACCGCTCGTTCGCAATACGAACCTGAGTACCGAAAGCATCCGCCTGACCCAAGCGAGATCCGGTAAATACCTCAATCGGCTCAGGACACGACTGAGAAAGTGCTGTCGAAGAAAGACACATCACTACCACGACGGGCACTGTCACGATCATCCATTTCATAGCATCCCTTTCGATTGCGATACTGATCACAATCAAAGGAATCGTCTGATCACGAATGCTTGCGTGAAAATTGGATTATCTTCAGGAACAACCCGCCTGATAGGCCTGCAAAAAGAGTGAGACATCGAAGAAGTTGAGTTGCCCGTCATCGTTCATGTCCGCGTCGGTCTCGTTGTTGGTATATGCCTGAAGAAAATCTGAGACATCGAAGAAGTTGAGCACGTCATCGTCATTCAAGTCCGCGAGGCAGGCGCAGCCGGGACCATCGGACACAGGAAACTCCATTTCTCGTACCATCGTTTCCAGTTCGATCGGGGTGAAAGCCCGGCAGTCCGCCTTGATCTGATGGATGTACATCTCCAACGCGTCAGTTTCATGAATATCGGAAAATCGGAGTGTGCTTGCGTTGATCACGGTGTTGATGAGACGCGAGCCGCTCGTCACACCGTTGGGCGTAGAAACTGCGTACATCAGCTTGCCGAGGCCATCTTTGGAAAGAGCAAGAAAGACGCTGGAGGTGCGGAGCGGGTAGTCCGCAAAGGATGAAGGCGTTTGGTCTTCCGAATCGATCACCATCCACCTGAAATCCGGCGTCTGGAAGGGAACTCCAGCACCACCCATGGCCGATCTCATCAGTTGCGCTTCGATTGTGGCGTATGTCTGATCGCTCGCATCAGAGATCGTCAGCAGCGGTGCGGGGTCATCCCACGCATCCGATTCGTTGCCGGACCACGAATCCCACGCCTCCTCGGGGATCTGCATGGCTACCAGTACGGTCCAGGACTCACCAAGCCCGAGCCCAGTGAACTTGGCCGACGATACGCCGGAAGCATCGATCCTGTCATATGGGAGTGCTGGGCGATCGTGCCCGATGTTTGCATACTCGAAGAGGACTTCGTTGTTGCCGAGGGAGAGCGCCCCGCCCGCACCGGTCACGCTGGCGAGGAGATCGCCGGGGTTGACCAGGAACGAACCGGTGAGATTTTCACCGTCATACTGGCTGAGCACGCGAACCCAATCATTCGATACAACTTTGGGAGCTGGCGAGAACCGCTGCGGTGTCATGCCGTAATCGCCCCCCGGCGTGACCCATCCGAAACGGGTATCGACCTGCATGCGATCAGCTGGCTCTCTGGTGGTCGGCGTCGATCGCCGAACCCAGAACGCCACATCGAGGTTTGATTTCTTGCTCGCCGATGAGAGCAGCTCCTGATCCAATCCTTGCTGGATGAGCCTCAGCGTCGCAATCCCTGCTGTTTCGTTATGAGATGTGACCGCGAATACCCGTTCATCGTGGACGATGGCTGGCAACGGCTGCTCGGGTGTTGTCGCCGAGATCAGCGGTCCTCCGCTGGCACTCCCACCCTGTATGATAATCGACTGGTCAGATCCATCGCCGAGCAGGTTCGGAGGATGAAAACCGACATAAAGCGGCTTCCCGCTGAGCTTGGCCCCCGGGATGATGCTGAGGACGGAGTGATCACCGGTCAGAGTCCCTGCAATGATCCTGCCGTTTGAGAGCACGGTGACGCCTGTGTTCTGAACGATCCCGTTGTTGATCGAACCCTTCCAGACCCAGCCCCATGTTTGCCCGCCATCTTCTGATTGCACGATCCCCGAATAGGGGTCGACATTTGCACCGTTATCAACCTGGCTCGAAACAATGCCCACCATGGAATCGCCGATCCTGGAGACCATGAAGATGTTAAGCTGAAAGATGTTCTCGTCGAGCTGCTGTCTCACATTCCGTGAAACCGGATTGAATACCGTCTCGCAGACAGCAACACCCCGTTCATCGATAGACACACGCTGGATGAGCCCCGCGGCGACATCCCCGCCGTAGAGGAACTTGCTCTGATCGTTGGGGTCCTGCCCAAGGACGAAGCAGTTTTGCCAGCCCGAGTTGATGAGTACCTCGTCCTCTTCTGGACCTGCAGCGACAACGACATCTCCCCAATCGAGTGAAGAGGCAACCTTGGTCTGATATAGGCCATCGACGCCAGAGCCGACATCCGTTGTTGCGTTGGCATCGAACTCGGCGAGCGAGCTGATCTGGCGGTAAAAGAGCCGCTTTGTGAGATCTCCGACGTGCCAGACGGCTTTATAGTGGTCAGCCTCTTTGATAATAGTGCCGCTGTGCCAGTGCTCGTTAACCTGCCCTGCACGCGTATGCAACCGGACCATCCCGACGGGTAGCCCGGTTGAATCGTACTTTGTGATCCAGCATTGCCCGCCGGTCTTGGTTCCGCTGTCGTAATCAGTCGCGACTGTCCAATACGCGCCCTCGTAGAAGAGTGGGTCGGACATGGCCCAGATGCCACCGCAGTTGTTCGCAGCCGCTGAATATTCACCAGTGACGAAGTTCACTTCCCATGATCCCGGCATGCCCGAGCGGATGTCCTGCATCCGGGCAGAGAGGATGGCAATACGGCTCCAGCGGAAGAGCACATCGTCCTGGACCGCGCAGTACGCGATCATTCGATCACCAACTACAAAGAGTTTGTAGGGCTTGAAGACCAGACCCCCTACCGGGTTGTTGCGCATGAGGTCAGGGCCCCGATCCGTGCCCACGAAGTACGAGAACCTCGTGCCGCCGTCGAATGGATCTCCGAACCAGAAATCGAGGCGAGAGGTTGATTGGTTCTGAAAAACCGTAACATCTTCGTCGTTCCATCGATAGGTTGGATAGACGCGGACCCTGTGCGCCTGAGGATAGACGCTCGTAAGTTCTTCGATGGTCGGGCTGCCGTAGGCGACCTGCTCACGGTAGTGGAAGAACGGGTTGCTGCCGATCGGCGTGAGTATCGCGCCGTTGACGCCTGTATCCAGGTTGATGGTTGCCTTGGCGGATTGAGCACTCGCCGAGCTCACCCCAAGCCACTGAGCAATCGAGATCGCCACCAAGAGGGCGAATCGTGACCAAAGCCGCTGAACGCTCATCGTGACTCCATCTGTTGGAACGAGAGGGTGGGTGTGACACCGATCGGGCACTCACAGGTATACGAAAAGCATCGCTGGACAAACATATCCAAATTCAGCCAGAACGCAAGCTCACTATGGGAAAACGAGTTCGATAACCACTTGTCTCAGCGTGGAATAGCTCGTCATCCACCGGCCGCTCGTCCAACTTCAAACCAAAGAAAGGGCATCCTGATCGAAGGATGCCCTCTGAAAACTGGACGCAGCTTGGCTTACCCCGATAACCGTTACTTCAGCTCGCTCATCGCCGCCGCGAGCACATCGCAGGCCGCCTTGAGGTCCTTCTTATCAATCATCTCGGTCACCGTGTGGATATAGCGGGTACCAACAGTCACGCCGACGGCCTTGGCACCGGCCGCAGCCTGCTGAGCGGCCGCACCGTCCTGACCGCCAGCGCCCAGGATTGATCGCTGGTATGGGATGCGACCCTTCTTGGCGATCTTTTCAATGCTCTGAACCATCCCGTGATCAGAGATGAAGCTGCTGTCCTTGATGTGCAGCGCGAAGCCCTTGCCATGGGTGGTGACGGACTCAGCGGCCGGGACACCGGGGGTATCGCAGGCAAGGGTGACATCGATACCGATGCCGTAGTCGGGCTTAACGGCGAACGACGAGGTGCGGGCACCGCGGAGCCCCACTTCTTCCTGCGTGGTAAAGGCGACGACGATCTCGCAGGGATTGCCCTTCTTGCTCTTGGCGAGCTGGCGGACGGCCTCGATACCCAACCAGCAGGCGACGCGGTTATCGAGAGCCTTGGAGACACACTTAGCGCCGAGGTCGAGGAAGGGCTCGTCCATGACGACGTAGTCGCCGATCTGGATGTTCTTGGTGACCTGCGCAGGGGTCATTCCGGTGTCCACGAAGAACTCTTTGACCTCGGGGACCTTCTTGCGGTCCTCAGGAGAGGAGATGTGCACCGGTCGCCCGCCAGGGTTCATGACGGCCTTGAAGTCGCCATTCTCGCTACAGACAAGCACGCGCCGTGAGAAGAGATTACGTGGATCGAAGCCACCAGCGGGGCTGAGCCAGAGGAAGCCCTTCTCGTCAATACTCGAGACATAGAAGCCGATCTCATCCATATGACAGAGCAGCATAAGGGTCTTGGCATCCCCCTTCTTGACACTGCCCGAGGCGGTGCGTGCATTGCGACGGCATATCAGGTTGCCCATCGCGTCGGTCTCGACCGAGTCGAACAGGCCGTCAATCTCTTTCTCGATAAGGTCACGGACGCGTTCCTCACGCCCGGGGATGCCGGGCACTTCGCAGAGTTGCTTGAGCAGGTCGATGTTCACGGATTGGCTCCTCAATGAGTTCAGTATTGCGCTGTGAGTTGAACAGATGATATGCGTGTGCAGCGCTCAAAACATAGGGCCGTGGGCATCGGCGTGCTATTGTCAGGCATGAGCAATGAGCCCATCTGTTCACCCGTCCATGTGTTGCACGAGCAGCGCGAGGCATACTTCCTGCCCTATGGCGTCGAAACGAGCCTCAGCTCGGTGGTTGAGACCTTCGGCGACCTGGACATGGAGTATGCCGCCCTCCGCAAGGGCAGCGTTATCTTCGACGAGAACCACATGGGGACCATCGAGATCCGCGGCAGCGAGCGCCTGGCATTCCTGAACAGCATGCTGACGGCCAAGGTCATCGACCAACAACCGGGAGAGAACCGTTGGAGCTTCTGGCTCAACCGGAAGGGCCGGATCGATGCGGATTTACGACTCGCGGAGACGGACGAAGGGATGTTCGTGCGGGTCGACCGGCATCTGGCGCAGGCCACCGCGGAATCGCTGGGCACATTCGTGTTCGCCGAGGATGTGGAGATCGTTGATGCGAGCGATCGATTGCACCGGTTTGCAATTCATGGACCCTCGGCACTGCTTTGGGCAGGTCATCTGGCGGGCCAGGATCTCCAGATCTCGCAGGGGCACAACTGTCTCGTTGACATAGGTAGTTCGCGGGTGCTCATCGAGCGGGATGATCCTTGCGGCGAGATCGGCTTGTCGCTCTGTGTACAGACCGAGCACGCCAGAGTCCTGTACGAGCGTCTCTTGGAGATCGCTGAGCATCACCCAGAGCTCAAAGCCCGCCCGAGTGGGTGGATGGCGATCAACGCAGCGAGGATCGAGGCGGGCACGCCGCTGTTCAATCTCGATTTCGGCGGCTCAAACCTCCCAGTCGAATCAGGTATCATCGAGCAGCGTGTCAACTTTACCAAGGGCTGTTACCTCGGGCAGGAAGTTGTCGCTCGCATGCATGCCCGAGGCGCATGCAATAAAAAAGTCGTCGCCCTCCGCATCGAGGACCAACGCATCACGCCCGAGCACACCGAGATTTGCCAGCCGACAACAGGCTCGCAGGTGTTTGAGGTTGGCAAGGAATCGGAGACCCCCGTGGGAATCGTGACCAGCTCGACGATCTCACCGATGCTTGGCGCAATCCCGATCGCGTTCGCGATGATCAAGAACGGGCACGACACGCCCGGCACCGACCTGAGCATCAGCGCTGAGGGGAAGCTCGTGCGCGGCGTGGTGCAGGAGAAGCTCGCGTTCTGGTCGAGGGCCTAGCAGCCCGCGTGGCGGTAGTGCAGCTCAAGATCGTCTGCGATCCGCTTCGTCCCGATGAGCTTGAATCGACGCATCTGATTCAACGAAGGCGCAACGCGACCGATCGCGGACGCTTTGGCTTGCTCATCCGCGATCAGGCCAGGCGCCAAATGAACAATCGCTTCATTGATCAGGTTCTCATCCGCGAGTGACCCCAAGAGCCGCGGGCCAGATTCGCTCAGCAGGGTCGAGACGCCGTGCTGATCGTGCAGGCTCTGCAGGCATGCTCGCAAGTCAATCCGATCGCCCTTGAGATCGCACGACTGGGCGATGACCGGTGTCCCTGAGAACCGCTGCGGGTCGCTGGTGTAGACGATGGTCGGGATGTCGCTGGCGGTCTGGACCAGCTTGGATTCACGCGGGAGCCGCCCGGCGGTATCGAGAACGACTCGCTTGGGCATCCGTCGGACGCTGCGGCAATCGCGGGGTGTGAGCATCGGGTCGTCGGCGAGTGCCGTGCCGATACCGATGAGTACCGCGTCGACTTTCGCGCGCAATCTGTGCACGCGGGCCCGGCAACGAGCATGAGAAATCCACTGGCTTTCACCGGTCCGGGTCGCGATGCGACCATCGAGTGTCTGGGCCCATTTGGCGATGACCCAGGGCATCCCGGTCGAGAGCCGGTGGAGGAACGGCTGAGATAACGCGATCGCGTTCGCGCTGGCGGATGATAGTTCGACCCGGATCCCGCTCGTCTCGAGCAACTCCCAGCCCCCTCCCGAGAGCGTGTGGGGATCGCGAGAAGCGATGACGACCCGAATGATCCCCGCCTCGATCACGGCATCAGTACAGGGGGGCTGCTTGCCGTGATGGCAGCACGGCTCGAGGGTGCAGTAGAGCGTGGCACCATGCGGATCATGCCCCCGCTTGCGGCAGTTCATCAGGGCATCACGCTCGGCGTGCAGGTCCCCGTAGCAGCGGTGATGCCCGACGCCGATGATCTCGTTGTCTTTGACAATCACCGCCCCCACCATCGGGTTGGGATCTGCCAGGCCGAACGCCCGTGATGCGACGCGGGCGGCGAGATCGAGGTACGACTTGGTCCGGGTGTCTTCGTTCATGCGAGTCGGATCATCTGGCGGCGTTGGTCATCATCGATGTGCTCGTGGGTGTCGCTGAGCCAGCGGCGAGCATCCTGAACATATCCCGCTGTGGGCTTGAGCTCGGGGATCATCGATTCCCAATACCGGTTGAACCGCATCATGGCCAGTTCCCTGACCAGCTTGGCGGCCATCGATGCGAGGGCCACCGGGAAGTAGGCCCCATCTGCACCAGGGGTCAACAGCACGCCGGTTCGACCATCACAGGTGTACCTGGAAGCCCGTGCGGATTCCTCCTCGGTCCGGATATCCCCATAGAGGTGTGAAAGCAGGCGGCCGTACTTGGTTCTCCCGCTCTGGCGATCGCACACGATGCGTGATTCGATCTCATCGCCGGCGTGCTTCTTGGAGTTCTGAATCAGCTCTCTCAGCGCGGTTCCGGTCGCGGCGGCCTTGGTGTTGTGCTGCGTGTACAGCGCATTGAACTCACTCTCTGGGACAACGCGGACGCGGATATCGAGAAGCTCAACGCCGGCCTTGCTCATGCAGGTCCGCAGCATATTGGATTCGATGCCGAGCATGTCCTTGTCGATCCCGAGCGGCAGATCGATCGGAAGCCCACTGTACCAAGGCGTCCTCTCGAGCTCGGCATTGAGCGATGCAAAGAGCGTGTGATCGTCCTCGGGTGCAAGATGATCGCGGGCGCTCAGGAAGGCAAGGATCGCTCGCTCGAGATGGTAAAGCGGATGTCTGGTTTTCGAGTTATTGGCGAGTTTGAGGTCCTTTGAATCTCCCACAGCGATGCGTTTCTTTGCTTCTTTCTTTGTGGCACACACCGCTTGATCAAGCATTCCCCAGATGTCGGGGGCGGGCGAGCCGGCGGTCCAGTCTTCGATACGAAGGGTAACGCTGGCGACGCAGAGCGGGCCGAGCATCGGGCCGTACCCCGCTTCGTCGATACCGGTGTAGATGAGTGCCATCGCGTGTTGCCTGTGCTGCCCTTGGACCAAGGTTATCAGAAGTTCAGACCGGGCATTCGTTGCGACCGGAACCAGAGTATATGAAGAGGCGCGTCCTGGCTCGACCTGGCCGGTTGGGATTCCGATCAGATGATTGTGGCTCGCAAGTTCGGGCCCGATCACATGGAACACATCATCACCCCCTGAGGACTCGACCGTGAAGAACCCAACACCGAACAATGCCGTGCGTACCCTCCGTCTGATGCTTGGTTGCTCACCCCTCGCGATCGCGATGGCGGCCGGGATGACCGGTTGCGAGACCAGCTCGTCGTTCACCCGCGTAGGCGGCACCGAACAGTTCACCCCTGAGTACCAGGCAAAGCTCGCGACCGTCGAGCTCAACGCCTACCAGACCCAGGGCAGTTTCACTCCAGAGACCTATGTGGTCGAGGGCAGCGAGATCGAGCTCCCGCAGAAGTGGGTCTCGGAAGCCCGTGAGGGCAGCGCCTCGATCCAGGCCCAGCGTGCGAATGCTCAGGCCTACGAGGTCAACGCTGAGGCGTTCTACACCGAGTCGATGGCCGGCGCCGATGCCGACCTCCAGGACGGTTATGTCGCTCGTGATACCGGCTACGCCGATGCCGAGCTGACCCGTAATGTCCACAACGCCAACATCTCCAAGCTCAACAGCGATATCCAGGCCCGTGAGTTCGCGGCCGCCTCCAAGTGGGAGCGTCAGGAAGCGTTCCTCGTGGCATCAGTCCAGGAATGGCAGGCCGAGATTGAGCGCATGCGTTCGGACGCCGACAAGGAGTGGTCATCGTCGCTCGCTGAGCATGACCGCATGATGGCGACCTACCAGGCCGTCAACGATCGCGGCCAGGCCGAGATCGATCAGATGGTCCAGACCGCCGACTTCACCGAGCAGCGTGCGCAGCAGAAGGTTCAGACCCTCCGCGCCCAGGCCAAGAGCGTCGCCGACCAGAGCAACGCCGAGGTGAGCCGCCTGAGCCAGCTGATCCACACCACCACCGACCAGTACAACGCCGAGTACGCTCAGCTGAGCCAGCGGGCCCACTCGCTCGATGCCCAGATGAGCAGCGAAATCGCAACGCTCGACGCGCAGGCAAATCAGTTCCAGGTCGCCGACGCGGACGAGAACTACAAGCTCGAGGTCGAGGCCGCGCGGGTCACCTACGAGGCAACCCTGGCTGAGGCCGAGGACATCGACCTGCAGGCCCGCGAGCAGGCAACCCGTGATCAGGCACAGTACGCCCGCATGAGCTCGGACGCCCAGGCAAAGCTGGATTCGTCCAAGACCACCTTCACCGAGGCGCAGCAGTGGGTCGCAACGCAGTACGCCAAGTCGATGGCGGACATCCAGAACACCCTCGCCCAGGCCGAGCGTGAGGAGCAGGTCGCCCGCAGCGCCTATGTCAAGGCCGAAGTCGATGCACGCGTTGCGGCGATGAAGGCCGAAGCGACCCACGACAAGGCGCTGGCCGAGGCCGAACTGAACAAGATCGAGGCCGAGGCGTACGCCGAGGCCAAGACCCTGCAGGCCAAGTTCAGCAAGGAGTTCGCCGAGCAGGCTCGCAAGGGCAGCTTCGTGATCCCCAGCAACACCACCGACTTCAACGAGGGCGTGAGCGCCGGCGATAGCACCCCCGAGCTGGCCAAGGCTGAAAAGAAGCCCGTCAATGTCGAGGCCGAGCGGATCGCCGCGTTCAAGACCGGGCTGGCCAAGGCCTCGCAGCTTCGCCAGCAGGCCGACGCCGATCGCCTCGAAGCGATCGCACAGCGCGACGCCGATACCGGCAAGTTCAACGACTGGTTCGCCGGCAAGGAAGCCGACTACTTCGCAACCATGGCCTCGGTTGATGCGTTCATGCAGAAGTCGAACGCCGAGGTTGCTCGCCTGAACGCCAACTCGACCTCGCTGCTCGCCAGCGCGGAGACCGAGAAGAACCGCGCGTTCGTCGACGCCGAGAGCGGTCGCACCGAGATCCTGGCGACCGTCGAGACCCTCAAGGGCAACTCGGTCACCATGAGCAAGAAGCGCGACGCGCAGGTCAAGCAGCTCCTGGCTCAGGCCGAGGCAACCAAGCGTATCGGCGAATCGAAGGTCGCTTCGCTGAGCGTGCAGCGTGACTCGGCCCAGCGCCGCGGTCAGGCCGAGAGCGCCCAGCTGCTCGCCGAGGCGAGCTCGCTGGAGCAGTCGCAGCGTGCCGTGGTGGCCCAGATGCGTGAGGAGATCGACGGCGCCCGCCAGATCCTCAACGCCGAACTGGCTCGCCTCGATCAGCAGGCCAAGAGCTACATGGCGATCGCCAAGGCCAACTTCGACGAGAATGTCGCCATGGCCGATGCATTCGAGCGGATCGCGATCGCGAACACCTCGGAGCTGACCGCCCGCCACATCGCGAGCAAGAAGCAGACCGATGCGAATCTCGATTACATGACCACGATGGTCCATGCCAACGAGCTCAAGCGTGACGCGGAAGTTCAGCGTCTCTTCGCCTCTGCGGACGAACAGCTCGGCTACGCCAAGGCCCAGGACATCGCCTCGCGTGGCAACATCGAGGCCGATTACTCGGTCGCGATGGCCTCTGCCACTCGTGAGTTCACCGTTGCTGATGCCCGCGAGTCGGGTGTCCGCAGCCGCTTTGACCATCGCGTCGCGGCGACCGAGTCGGATCGCAACCGTGCATACGCTGAGCTCTACGCCCAGGCCCAGCAGCAGGCCGCCCGCAACGAGATCGCCGCCGCTCAGGCCGCGACCTACTCGGAGCAGTCATTGGCTGCCCTCGAGCGTCTGAACCAGACCTCGCGGAGCTTCCAGCTGACGGCCCAGCGGAACTGGGATAGCCGTCTGGCAATGCCCACGAACCTCGACAATCCCAAGTCGATCGACGATCTCTACAACCAGACGAAGCCGGGCTACGACTTCAGCTCGTTCGTCTCGGTCCCCACTGACACCGAGTAATCTCTCGGGATCAGCGTGATGAAACCATGTGCCGCCCGGGTCATCGCCCGGGCGGTTTTTTCATGTCCCCCTGGCACTTCGGTCCCAGCTTGCGCATGAAAAACGGGGCCCTGATGGGCCCCGCTGGTCTTGAATGCGGATGAGAGGACTCGAACCTCCACGGGATTTTACTCCCACTTGGACCTGAACCAAGCGCGTCTACCAATTCCGCCACATCCGCGTGGGGGGAGATCATTGACCCGCTGGTGCATGATGGCAAGCCCACGGGTTCGCTGATCTCGTGCCCAATGGGTTAGTCGACTTCAGCGAGTTCGAGTTCGTCGAGGTCCATCTCGTCGGCCTCGATCTCCTCGGCGGCGGTCACGGCCCCGGCCTTGGCCCGGGCTGGGAGGCGGATGTCGAGGATCTTCTGCTTGATCTCCTCGAAGAGGTCGCTGTTCTCGGCGAGGAACTCCTTGGCCTTTTCGCGGCCTTGGCCGAGGCGGATCTCGCCGTAGGAGTACCAGGCACCGGACTTCTGGACGACCTTGTCTTCGACGGCGAGGTCGACGAGGTCGCCGGTAATGGAGATGCCCTCGTTGAACATGATGTCAAACTCGGACTGGCGGAAGGGTGGGGCGACCTTGTTCTTGACGACGCGGACGCGGACATGGTTGCCGACGGCGACATCGCCCTCCTTGATGCTGCCGGTGCGACGGATGTCGAGGCGGACGGAAGAGTAGAACTTGAGGGCACGCCCACCGGGTGTGGTTTCGGGGCTGCCGAACATGACGCCGATCTTCTCGCGGATCTGGTTGATGAAGATGACGGTGCAACTGGAGCGGGCGATGACGCCGGTGAGCTTGCGCATGGCCTGGCTCATCAGGCGTGCCTGGAGGCCGACGACCGAGTCGCCCATCTCGCCTTCGATTTCAGCACGGGGGATCAGTGCGGCGACCGAGTCGACAACGATGACATCCACTGCGTTTGAGCGGACGAGGAGTTCGCAGATCTCGAGGGCCTGCTCGCCGGTGTCGGGCTGGGAGACGAGCATGTCGTCGATATTGACACCGATTTTTCGAGCCCAGGTGGGGTCGAGGGCGTGTTCGGCATCGATGAACGCGGCCACGCCGCCCTTCTTCTGGGCGTTGGCGAGGACGGTGAGTGCGAGGGTGGTCTTACCGGATGATTCGGGACCGAAGATCTCGACGATGCGACCGCGGGGGATGCCCTTGCCCCCGAGCGCGAGGTCGAGAGAAAGGGCGCCGGTGGAGATGCCGGGGATGTTGTTGTAGGCGTCTTCGTCGAGACGCATGATCGAGCCCTTGCCGAAGGCCTGGTCGATCTGGGCGAGTGCCCGATCGAGTGCCTGCTTCTTCTGCTTGTCGTTCTCGGGGACGGGCTTGTGTTCGATCGCCTTCTTTGACTTGGCCATGATGTTGTGCCTTTCAGGCTTGCCGTGCGGGGCCTCGGGCGCTGTTGGGAGGGGCTGATTGGTATCAGGAACCCTCCCGCAGCCGTGTGGGCGCACGGGGATCAGCACAGAATCAGACGGGGCGATGTCCATATCAACCCACGACCCGGCCGGGGGCGGTGCTGCACGCGTGCCCGGCGGAGCGACTATACCAGACCCCGAACACGGGGTCAAATGGTTGGGTTGTGTTTGTGGATAAGTTTTTCAGCTCAGTCGTCGTCATCATCGCCGAGTTCGTCGATGGCATCGTTGAGCACGCCCGAAGGGGTTGCCTGAGCCGTGATCGGTGCGTGGATGCCGTGCTGGTGGACCAGCACGCCACCCAAGTGGCCCGCGTTGGCAAGTGCGAGGGATGCCACGGCATAGGAAGCCACGACTAGCGCTCCACCCGCGACAGCGACCATGGCCTTTTTCTTTTCGTTGATTTTGGCCCAGGTCAGCCAGACGGCGAGGAAGACGATTGTGGTCGCGATGAAGAGGTTGCGTGCCATCTCGGCGGCTTCCTCGTGCTCGTGGATGGCGTTCTCGATCAGCTGTGATGTCGTGCCGACGGTTTCTTCCGTCGCCTCACCCGTAAAGACCGCGGCGAAGGCGCCGATGGTCCCGACGAGCAGCAGCATGAATGCCGAGGCAAACCATGTATTGCGTCGCTTCTTGTCGATGACACCGACGAGCATGGGCAGCCAAGCGATGAGCAGGATACCAATGGGGAAGTGCACGACGATCGGGTGCATGCCTTCGAGCGGTGGAATGGGGGGTAGGCCGAACATGTTGTGCTCCTGTTGTTGAGGTACAGGATTGTATTCGGGAGTTTGATATCCAGATTTCGGTGCTCGGTGGGTTATTCAGAAACTCTCTTGTCGTAGAAGGCGTCGAGGTCTGCTTTGAGTTTTTGGAGCATGCCGAGGTGGGCGTACATCATGTGACCGGCCTCGTAGTAGTGCATCTCGATATTGTTCTTGATACTGGGTCTCAGGAACATGTGGTCGATGGTGTACTGGGTTGCGAAGTAGGGCGTCGCGAGGTCGTAGTAGCCGTTGGCGATGAAGACCTTCATGTAAGGCATCTTGTGCATGGCGCTGCGGAGGTTTTCGGCGACATTGAGGTATTGGTTGTCCGCGACGCCGCGGTATGACCAGGGCCAGACGCTTGTGAGGATCTCATAGCGCAGATCAGAGTTGTAGTTGAGATCCTGACGCAGGTATTGGTTCATGGATTCGGTGTAGATGGATTGGATGGCGGTGTAGGACGGATCAAACTCGTAGGAGTCGGCGGCGTCGTCGCGGTCGTAGCCGGTGAATCTTGAATCGAGGCGGCCGACGGTTTTGCCCTCGTCGCGGAGGAGTTGCTTGGGGAACCGGGGCATGTTGATGCGGAGCTGGGTCTGGAGGGCGTACTGCTCCGAGACACCGGTGTAGTCGCTGAGCTTGCTCGCGATGTGGTTGCGGGCGTTGTCGTCGAGTTGATCGCCTGCGGCGAGAGCAAGCCAGTATTCGCCCATGGCGAACTCTTCAACCTCGGCGAGGAACTCCTGGAGAGGCATGGACTGGTATGGTTCCTCGAGGGCTTCGTGGAACTTGGCGGTGGCGGCGAAGCTGGGAAGGTAAAGGGGATAGGGGAGATCGTTGCCGACATCGAAGCGGGCAGTCGCGAAGTTCATGATGGAACTGATGAGGATGGTGCCGTTGATCGCGATGCCGTGGGTGTCCTGGAGTTCATCGACGAGGCCGGCGGCGCGGGTGGTGCCGTAGGACTCGCCGGTGATGTATTTGGGGCTGCCCCAGCGGTTGGTCTTGCCAAGGTAGATGCGGATGAACTCGGCGACAGAGTTGATGTCTTCGCGGACGCCGTGGAAATCCTTGGGGTTGCCGTCTTCGGCGGCGCGTGAGTAGCCGGTCGCGACGGGGTCGATGAAGACGAAGTCAGATTTGTCCAGTAGCGAGTATTCGTTTTCGACGAGGGCGTATGGGGGTGGGCCGGGGTTGCCGAACTCATCGATTGGGTTGACGCGTTTGGGGCCGTAGATACCGAGATGAAGCCAGACGGAGGAAGAGCCGGGGCCGCCGTTGAAGCTGAAGGTGATGGGTCGATTGGCGGGATCAGGGAATGCGGGCTCGACGCCTTCTGCCGGTGGGTTCTCGAGCATGCGGTAGGCCATGTAGAAGACCTGTGCGGTTGGTTCGTGCTTACCGCGGAGTTGGGCGAGGGTGAGGGTGCCAGCGGTGGCCTGATAGTGGATCTGCTGGCCGTTGATGGTGACTGAGTGGTAGGTGACGGAGGTTGCGTCGGGATAGACAACGAAATCGGAATCTGCTTTCTGACCAGCATCTTGCGCAAAGGCGTGCGCCTGAAGGAGCAGCGAGATGGTGATCAGGGCAAGTTTGACGGTTTGAATGAGAGATGGGGTGGTCATGAGGACAGCGTAAAGCCATTCGAGCTTTCCTGCAAGGCGGGTGGCGATGGTTGAGGAGAGGGAAGATTCCCGGTTGGTCCCCTACCGTTGTGGACCATGAGTGAGACCTCTTCGACTTTGCGTTCATTGACCAACTCGTTTCTGGAGACCGAAGCCCAGATCAGGCTGGGGGGCGGGGCCAAGGCCATTGAACGCCAGCATGCCAAAGACCGCCTGACGGCAAGAGAGCGGATCGAAAAGCTGATTGATGAGGGCTCCCACTTTCAGGAGCTCGGGCTCTGGGCGGCATTCGAGATGTATGAGGATGCCGGGGGAGCACCTGGAGCGGGCGTGGTTGTCGGCATCGGGTCTGTTCACGGAAAGAAGCACATGATCATTGCGAACGACGCGACGGTGAAAGCCGGGGCGTTCTTTCCGATGACCTGCAAGAAAATCATCCGAGCGCAGACAATGGCGCATATGGCCCGCCTGCCCTTGCTGTACCTGGTGGACTCGGCGGGGGTGTACCTGCCTATGCAGGAGGATGTGTTCCCGGACACGGACGACTTTGGACGGATCTTCCGGAACAACGCGAAGATCAGCGCCGATGGCATCCCGCAGATCGCGGCCATCATGGGCTTCTGTGTCGCTGGCGGCGGTTACTTGCCGGTGATGTGCGACACGCTGCTGATGACAGAGGGATCAGGGCTGTATCTGGCGGGGCAGGCGCTGGTGAAGGCGGCGATCGGTCAGGATGTGAGTGATGAGGAACTCGGCGGGGCGAGCATGCACGCATCGATCTCTGGGACGATTGATTTTCATGAGCCTGACGATGAAGCGTGCCTGCGGCGGCTCCGTTCGCTCGTCGAGAAATACCCCGATGCCAACCTCGAAGAGATCACCCAGACGCATGTTCAGGCCTACCGCGACGGCGGGGACATCTACAGCATCTTCACAGACAAGCCGGGCCAGCAGTACGATGTGAAGGACATTATCGCGTGCATTGTGGACTCGCGGGCCATGCCCAACGCGGAGGGCCACAAGTCACTCGAGCCCGATTTCGATGAGTACAAGGCGACTTATGGCGAATCGGTCGTGTGTGGCTACGCCAAGATCGGCGGGATGCCGGTGGGGATTGTGGCCAATCAGGGCAAGCTGACAACACGCCAGATGCCGGGCGGCAAGGCAGGGCCGAGTAAGGCGAGCAGCATGCCTCGCGTGATCTACGACGACAGCGCGGATAAATCCGCTCGTTTCATCATGGATTGCAATCAACGCAAGGTCCCGATCGTTTTCCTGCACGACACGACCGGATTCATGGTTGGTCGTGACAGCGAGCAGGGCGGGATCATCCGCAGCGGGGCCAAGATGGTCAACGCGATGAGCAACTGTGTGGTGCCCAAGCTCGTGGTGATCATGGGTGGCTCGTTCGGTGCAGGGAACTACGCGATGTGCGGAAGGGCGTTCGATCAGTTCATCGCGATGGCATGGCCGGGCAGCAAATGCGCGGTCATGGGCGCGGGCTCGGCAACGGGCACGCTTGCGATGATCGAGGAACGCTCGCGAGCACGCAAGGGCGAGGAGATCGATGCTCAGACGCATACGGCGATCCTTGATGCCGTGCGGGACTCGTATAATGCGCAGCAGGACATTCGCCACGGGGCCGCGCGGGGCTGGGTGGATCGGATCATCGAACCGCACCGCACGCGTGAGGAGTTGATCGAAGCGTTGCGGGCGGCGAATCAGGGTTGGGACTATTCTGCGGAGTTCAAGACCGGTGTGTTACAGGTCTGAGATTGGCTGCGCGAGCTATTGAACCGAGCGAAAGGCACTTCATGCGACCAAGCACTCTTTTCCTACTGCTGGCGACTTTGCTCTGCAGAACACCTTGCATGGCTGTCGCGCAGGATACAGAACCCGCGCCTGCTGAGGCGAATGCGGCTGAGACAGAGCCGGTCGAGGTTCCTGAACCTCAGTTCTTCGAGTTTCATACGGCGGGTTTCGAGTTCTCATTCGCGGTCCCGTACGAGCCCGTTGTCCGCGAATCTTCAAACTCATCGATCTACGCGGTGTCGATCCAGCGCCGAGCTGCGGACGGGCTGGCCCTGAGTACCGATGGCGCGATGCCGTTCGTCCGTCTGACGCAGACCATCGACGCGCTCTCGACTGTTGGGACTGCCGACCAGCTGCTCAACGCGACAGTGACGGATGCCATCAAAGCCATCAAGAGCGCCTACGGCGATGACCATGATTTGAAGTTTGCAGACTGCTCCACCGAAATCCTCGGCGAGGAACGCCAGGGCAAGCGGATCACCATCGGGGTGCTACCCAACGGAGTCACCGCCTTCGCCGAGTGCTACGCGATCGAGTTAGACAACGGCACTGGAGTTGGCATTACGCTGAAGATGCACGAGCCGCTGGGGGATGAGGTCGCCTCGGATGTGCTGCTGGCCACAGAGATTGTATCGAGTCTCGAAATCAACGACCTTGAGCCGAACACAACCTATTTCTACTCGATGGCCGGCTATCCGATCGCGTTGCCCGTTCGCTCTCGTATCGAGCAGACACGCAAGGTGAATAGCTATGTCTTTGAATCCAACATCGCGCTCGAGAAGGGAACGCTGCGGGTCCAGCTGATCAATGTCCCGCAGGGCTATGACCCGACGGAGACCGCGGGCGAGCAGATTACCGGCTACACCCGGACGCTGGAACAACAGCAGGATAAGGGACAGCTCAAGCTCGAGTGGTCCAGCCCGACAACGCTGCCGGGTGGCGATCGATCAGAGGGCTTGGTCCGCGGCAAGTGCTTTGTGCTGACCGCGAACGGGAACCGGTACTACAACGCGATCTATTCAGCCGTTGATGGCAATATCGTCATCGCGGCGAACTTTACGGGCAACATCGATTACGCCGCTGATCTCTCGAACAATGCAGAGGGTTTCTTCAACCGCCCGATTAGCGAGCTCAATCGCCCGGTGTTCCCGGTGTCCTACAGCGGGCATCAGCTCGACCTGCCGATGGACCTGATGTTCGCCCCGATGCCTGCTGAAACGGGCATGCCCGAGGATGAGTACTTCGTGTCCGTGTCCGGCGGCGTCACCCCCCGCACCGTGCTCGGGGCACCAGTCCGTCATCGTGGCTACACGCACATCAAGCTGATGTACCCGGGCGACCAGCTCTCGCTTGAGGATGCGCATCGCGGGCTGTGCGAGCGTGAAATGGGGCGATTCTCCATGGGATCGGGCGCAATCGCATTACCAGAGCCGACTTCGAGCGAGGTGACGATGGAAGATGGTGGTGTGGTTCGGTCGCTGTTGAGCACCATCGAGGTTCCGCTCAGTGAAGATCTGCGCACGGAGATTGGCACGGAGATCGCGACTGTGACGATCCGCAGCTACATGCTTGAGGGGGATGAGGATCTGCCCGGACAAGTGGTCTCCACTATTGCCGGCGCGGTGGTCTTCCACGACCTCGATGCTACCACAAGAAGCCTGCTTGGGCGATTCGGAGCAATGCCGCAGAAGGGTGTCGAGCTCGCGTTTGGTCAGTTGGACCTGATCCCCTATGGCTCCTTTGTTCGTGCGCAGCCGCTGGGCATGCGCTCAAGTATCTTGCAGAACACACGGCTCACGGCCGGCGGTGACACGGTGAGTATCGTGACCTACGGCGATGATGCTCGTCACAGCACACTCTCGAAACGCCTTCTCGCCGAGCAGTACCTGCGACCCGCGTGGGACAGCGTGACCTATGCGAATGAGCATGATCTGTATCCCGAGGAGTCGAACGGCCTCGATGAAGTCGAGCTGGGTGGACATCACGGACTGATGTTCCAGCGGGAGCTCGATACGCCAACGGACACGGACGGAGTCGTCCGGACCACCCCTGAGATCGTTCGCGTGGTCGGCTTCGCCCACGGCGATTCATACATCGTGATCACGATCCGGCAGAACGGCGAGCACGATCCTGAGCGGGTCGATCAGCTCATGGATCTGATTCAGATTCGGCTCGAAGAGTAACACGAGGAAGACCACGCCATGACCGCATCCCACCGCACCCTGATACTGTTCCTGGGCCTTGCCGGAGCACTCGCAATCCTTCCTGGCTGCGTGGTCTGGGACATCAACGACGGCATTGTTGCATCGAACGGCAATCTCGGGCGGATCGAGGGAGAACTCCAGGCGATCAATGAGGAACTCGGCCAGACCAATGAGAACCTCACGACCGTCGAAGCCCGATTGGATTCGATGGATCAGCAGCTCAAGAGCCTGCAAGATCAGCTGACCGCGACCAACAAACACCTGGAATCGCTGCGTAAGACGATCAATAACATCGACAGCACGATCCCTTTCCTCAAGCTCTCGGGCGATGACAAGGAAGCCCAGATGGAGCTTGAGAACGGCGAGACGCCCCCCACTCAAGAGCCCAAGAGCGAGGAGCCCGCGGGAGAATGACTTCGCGTGTGCGCATCACAGATGTTTCCCCTCGTGACGGGCTGCAGGCCGAGAAGGCGATCGTGCCAACGGTCGACAAAGCCCGCCTTGTCGAACTCGTGCGCCGTGCCAATGTGGACGAGATCGAGGTCAGCAGCTTTGTGAGCCCCAAGTGGGTGCCGCAACTCGGCGATGCCTCGGGGCTGTTCGAGCTGGTGACACAGAGCAAGGGTGAGGGCGTTTGCTACTCGGCATTGGTGCCCAACATGCGTGGACTCGAATCTGCGATAGAGGTGAACAAGCGGGCTCGTGAACAGAACGGGATTGAGCGTCTGATCGACAAAGTCTCCGTGTTCGCGGCGGCGAGCGAGGCGTTCTCGCTCAAAAACACTAACGGCACGATTGATGAAGTGCTCAAGCGATTCGAGGGCCTGATACCGCTCGCCCATGAACACGGGCTGATGGTGCGCGGGTACATCTCGTGCATCGTTCGCTGCCCGTTCGATGGTGATGTATCGCCCGTCGCGGTCGGTGATGTCGCCTCACGCCTGCTCGACATGGGCGCAGATGAACTCGACCTCGGCGACACCATCGGCGCGGCCACACCAGAGACGATCGAGCCGGTGATCATGGAGGCGATCGATCGGCTCGAAGGTCGCGCGAGCAATGACTTCGACGAACCGACGCTGACCCTGCACCTGCACGATACCTTCGGGCACGCGAGCGACTGCGTCCGGATAGCACTCGAGCTTGGTGTGCGATCGTTCGATGGCTCGGCCGGTGGATTGGGCGGCTGCCCGTACGCGTCAACCGAGACAGCACGGGCTCCGGGGAACATCTCGACGATGCTGCTGAACCAGACCATCCGCGAAGCAGGCTTCAGGACCGGGATTGACGAGGCTGCGTTGTTCGAAGCGAGCGAGTACGCGGCGGGGCTCTTGGCATGATCCAAACCGAGAGACAAGACGAGGTCGTGATACTCTCGCTGGCCCGCCCAGAAAAGCGGAACGCGATGTTGCCAGAGATGCTCGACACCCTGCACCACGCCATCGAATCGAACAACTCCGCCCGCGCCATCGTCCTGCTCGGGCTGGGCAAGGTCTTCTGTGCCGGATTCGATCTCAAGGCGTGCGCTGCGGACAGCTCTGGCGGGACGATGCGTTCCCTCCTGAGCGGGCTCTCTGGCTGCGTTCGGGCGATGCGCGAGTGCGATGCCCCGATCGTGCTGGGCGTTCATGGGGCCGCGGTCGCTGGGGGTTGTGCGCTGCTTGGCGGAGCGGATGTCGTCCTCGCTGATCGGGATGCGAAGCTGGGATACCCGGTCACTCTGATCGGCGTTTCACCCGTCGTTTCGGCTCCGTTCATGCTCGCGGCGATGCGCCCCGGAGTGGTTCGGACCCGCCAGCTCGATCCGGACCTGATCGGTGCGGCACGAGCGTATGAGATCGGGATGGTTCACGAACTGGTTGAATCGAGTGAGCAGGTACGCGAACGGGCGATTGAGATCGGCATTACACTCGCCAACAAGCCGGGGCACGGCTGCCGGACCACCAAACGCTGGCTCAACGCCATCTGCGATGTGAGCGATGAGCGTATCAAGACAGGGCTCGAAGGATCACTCTCGCTAACAGGCGGGGACGAAGAACGAGAACGGCTCGCGGCATTGTGGGGCTGATTGGCAAGGACAAGAGATGAGTGACGCCGTACTACTGGATATCAACGACAAGATCGCCACGCTGACGATCAACCGACCCGACGCTCGTAATGCGATGTCGGTCGAGATCCTCGAAGCGATGCACAAAGCGGTAGATTCGCTTGCGGACACCCAGACGAGTGTGCTGGTCATCACCGGCGCCGGGCGGGCGTTCTGCGCGGGAATGGACCTCAAGGCGGTGCTGATCGAGCTCTCAGGTGATCCGGCGATGGGCGAGCGACTGCTTACAAGCCTGGCCGAGCTCACACTCAAGATCCGCAAGCTCGATCAGGTCACGCTTGCCTCCGTCAACGGTGCGGCGATCGGCGGCGGGTGCGGACTCACCTGCGTCTGCGACGTGACTGTCACGCATGCGGACGCGAAACTTGGCTTCCCAGAGGTGGACCTTGGCATCTGCCCCGCGGTGATCGCGCCCTGGGTCGTGAAAAAACTCGGTGCCGGTGTCGCTCGCAAGGCGATGCTCATGGGTGGGGTGATGAGCGGGCAGCAGGCGTTTCATATCGGGCTGGTCGATCAGCTCGCCCCGGACCGCGATGGGCTGGAGACGCTGACGCACCAGATTGCGGATCGCCTCGCAAGCGGCGGTCCGAAAGCACTTTCTGCAACCAAGAGCCTGCTCAACAAGCTTGATGGCTCGCTCGAAGAATCGCTAGTCATGCAGGGGGCGCAGCTCTCGGCCAGCGTGCTGGCGACACCCGAGGCGCAGAGCGCCCTGGCTGCTCGGATGAAGCAGTAAGTGTCGGGCGTGGCGTTCTGTTCATTTCTTGTGCGGTTGCGTATGATTTCGGTGCACGCAATCCCTGCGAGAGCGCGTGCGCCGGGTCGACACGGTCGTCGTCCATGGCGTCGTTGATCGCAAGATACGGACATCGCATGAGCCGCGAACTCCTGCCCGTTGACTATGGCAGTGCCGGGGACGGTACCAAGAAAATCGCCACCCTGACCCTGCGTCAGGAGGGACGCCCTGTCGTGGTCATTGAGCAATCGCTGCTCGAGCAGCTCGACGCGACACTCGACACGATCCCCGACGATCTCGATGGGTTCATTCTGGCCTCGGCGGGTGAGCGTGCGTTCGTCGCTGGCGCGGACCTCAAGGCGATCATGGCCCTGAGCGATTCCGAGTTGCACACCTACCTTGAGTTCGGTGCCCGTGTCTTCCAGCGGATTGCCGACCTGCCCTGCCCCACCGTGGCCGCGATCCACAGCACGACGCTCGGCGGCGGGCTGGAGTTGGCGATGCACTGCGACGGGCTCATCGGGCTAATCGAGCCAGGGGCAAAGCCGTTCCTGATCGGGCTGCCCGAGGCCGGGCTCAAGATCTGTCCGGGATGGGGCGGAACAAACATGCTGCCCGCTCGCATCGACCCCGAAGCCGCGATCGTGGCAACCGCGAACGGCACCCCATTCAAATCCGACGACGCGGCCAAGCTGGACATGTTTGACCAGACCTGTGATTCGCGAGAGGACCTGATCCATACGGCCATGATCTGGCTGATCGGTCAGGACAGGAGCGGGCGTTCGGGTCACCCTTCACGGTGCATCCAAGTCATGAACCCCGACGATGTTGAGACAGCGATCAAGAACGCGAGCGACGACCTGTCTCCATCGCTGCACTGCGAGGCCGTTCTCGACGCGGTACGGGTCGGGATCAACTCCGGCTGGAACGCGGCGCTGCAGTGTGAGCGTGATCACCTCGTGCGACTGCGGAACACCGAGCCGGCACAGGAAGCGATCGAGGCGTTCTTCAACAAATCCAAGAAGTAATACACCCCGCCCGAGGCGAAACCGCTGCGAGCGAGATTGAGAACAGAGGAGCATCAACCATGGCCGACACACAGAAAGCCGATCTTAAGAATATGAAGGGCGTCTCGGATCGCGATAAGCAGATGATCGCCGATGCCGAGCAGCTGCTTGGACCCGAGCCCTCGACTATGGGCGCGGTGAAGAACCTCTTCTGGGGCAACTTCCGAGAAGAGCTCTACTTCCCTTACCCGGAGGTCGCCAAGTCCTCGCCCGAAGAGACGGCCGAGTGTGATCGCCTGGTGGCCGAGCTTGAGCAGTACCTCAAGAACGAGCACCCCTCGATCGAAATTGATCAGGAGCAGTACATCCCTGAAACGGTCATCCAGAAGCTCTTCGACATGGGCGTGCTAGGCATGACCATCAGCAAGGAGTACGGCGGCCTGGGCATGGGCATCACCAGCTACAACCGCGTGCTGGAAACCATCGGCAAGTACTGCGGCTCGACTGCGGTCATGGTGTCCGCGCATCAGTCGATCGGCTGCAAGGCAGTCATGCTCTTCGGCACCGACGAGCAGAAGGCCCGCTGGCTGCCCAAGCTGGCCAAGGAATGGCTCAGCGCGTTCTGTTTGTCTGAGCCGCAGGTCGGCTGCGACGCGGGTGGTCAGGAGACGACCATCGAGCTCAGCGAAGACGGCGAGCACTACATCATCAACGGCGAGAAGAAATGGGCGACCTCGGGCGCGATCTCGGGCCTGTTCACCGTGATGGGCAAGCAGACAATCGACGGCAAGCAGAAGGTCTCCGCGGTTGTGTGCCACCCCGACATGGAAGGCATCGACATCTTCTCGAAGAACCGCAGCAAGATGTGCATCCGCGGCACCTGGCAGGCACGCATCCGGTTCACGAATGTGAAGGTGCCCAAGGCCAACCTGCTGCATAAAGAAGGCCGCGGACTCAATGTCGCGCTCACCTGCCTCAACTACGGTCGATGCACCCTCTCGGCCGGCATGCTCGGCGGCGCTAAGCGTGCCATGGATCAGGCGATCAAGTGGTCGCAGACCCGCTACCAGTTCCAGCGTCCGATCTGTGACTTCGAGCTCGTCAAGCAGAAGATCGCTCGCATGAGCGCGTACTGCTACGCGATGGACTCGATGCTCTACATGACGACCGGCATGCTCGACCGTCACGACGACGACATCATGCTCGAAACCGCGATCTGCAAGGTCTTCTGCTCCGAGTTCGGCTGGCGCACGGTTAACGACGCGGTCCAGATCGTCGGCGGCGAGGGCACCATGACCGAGAACGAGCTCGAACGAATCTTCCGCGATTCACGCATCAACACCATCGTCGAGGGTGCCAACGAGGTGATGCAGTCGTTCGTCTTCGCCTACGGCGGCAAGCAGCTGGCCGAGCAGATGCTGGGCATCAAGGAGATGGCCGACAACAAGAAGTTCACCCCCACCATGCTCCGCGCGGCCATCCCCCTGGGCATGGAAGTGTTCCTGGGCATGCGCAAGAAGGCCCCGAGCATCAACAAGGTCGATCCCTCGCTCCGCAAGTACGCCGATCGTCTGTCCAAGCTCATCAGCGAGTTCACCTACCAGTTCAAGGTGATCAGCAAGAAGAAGGACGCGGCCATCGTCACCGCTCAGGCGACCCAGGCCCGCCTCGCCGACGCGGCGATCCAGATGCACGCATGGGCCTGCACGCTCTCGCGACTCGATGCCGACATCCGCAACGGCGAATCGGGCACCGAGTTCGATCGCAACAAGGCCTCGGCGATCCACTTCTTCGACCTGGCCGAGCTCGAGATCCACAACTGCTTCCGTGGCTTGCACGAGAACGCGGACGACACCATGCTCAAGGCCGCCGATCTGGCGCTGGCCCACAGCAGCACGCTTCCCAACAGCGATTTCTATATCCCCGAGAGCTCACCCAACGCCAAGGGGACCGGTCGCAAGCACAAGCAGGACCACATCAAGCAGTTCCCGGGCACGGGTCTTGAGGCGCACGGCGCGACCGGGCGTGAGCACATGCAGGAAACGATTGAGCAGCTCTAACAACTGCCACAACGAGCTCAGGTTCGAGGCCCCCGCCGCTGCTGCGGGGGTCTCTTTTTATGCATGCACTTTCGCGTCTCCCTTGGCCAGAACCGAGGTGGACTTCAGGGGAAAGTTCTGCCTGTGTTTCCTATACTTGCTCACCCCGGTGAATCGGCTTCCGCGATGCACCCGCCGCCCTTTTCGCACGACGGATGCGCGATCGGTGACCACGACCCGGGGGTGTAGGAGAACGCATGCCACACCACACCGTGTATGAAGCCAAAATCGAGCACCTGCAGATCCTCGACGAGGACGGCAAGCTCGACAAGAAGCTCGCCAAGGACACCCTCAGCGACGATCAGGTTGTCTACCTCTACGAGCAGATGCGGATCTGTCGCGAACTCGATGAGATCGCGTTCAAGCTCCAGCGCTCGGGGCGTATGGGCACCTACCCCCAGAACAAGGGGCAGGAGGCCAACGCCGTGGGCTCGGCGCTGGCGATGGTCAAGGGCAACGACTGGGTCGTCCCGTCCTACCGCGAGAACGCCGCCCTGTTCATGCACGGCTTGCCCATGCACTATGTCATCCAGTACTGGATGGGCGATGAGCGTGGCTCCAAGTTCCCAGCCGAACTCAACATGACCCCGCTGAGCGTGCCCATCGGGACGCACATGCTCCACGCGACCGGCATCGCCTGGGCGATGAAGAACCGCGGCGAGAAGGACCGGGCGGTCATCACCTACTTCGGTGACGGTGCGACCTCCGAGGGTGACTTCCACAATGCGATGAACTTCGCGAGTGTGATGCAGGTCCCCACGATCTTCTACTGCCAGAACAACTCGTGGGCAATCTCGGTCCCCCGCGAGCAGCAGATGAACTCGCGCACGGTCGCCCAGAAGGCGCTGGCGTACGACATGCCGACCATCCAGGTGGACGGCAACGACATCTTCGCGGTATACAAGGCGACCAAGGACGCCCGCGATCGGGCGATCAAGGGCGGCGGCCCATCGTTCATCGAGGGCGTCACCTACCGCCTCGGCGACCACACCACGGCCGACGATGCGCGTCGTTACCGCGATCAGGCCGAGGTCGACGCGTGGCTCGACAAGGACCCGCTGATCCGTACCCGCAAGTACATGGAAAGCCAGGGCATCTGGGACGACAAGAAGCAGGAAGAGCTCGAGACCCGCGCCCAGCGGATCGTCAAGGAGGTCGTGGACGCGGCGATCAATGTCAGCAAGCCGCACGCCAACGAGTTCTTCGACGATATGTACGCCACGCTGCCCGAGGACCTCAAGCTCCAGCGTGAGACCATGCGGACCAGCTCGATCGGGCGCAACCCGTCCCAGATCGGTCTCAAGGCGCAGGCCACGGAGGCCCGCTGATGCTCATCGGGCTCACTGACACACGCGGCAAGTTGCAGTACATCAACGCGGTGTATGTGAAGTCCGTGCAGCCCAAGGGCGCCACCTGCGTCGTTGAAGTCAGCGGAAGGACTACCAAGCTCAAGGTCAAGATGCCCGCCGAGCAGGTTGTCGAACTCGTGAACGCGGCCATGCCCAGCAGCATCGAGGCGATCCTCGCCGCGGAAGATCAGATCCAAGCAGACCAAGCCGCCGCGGCCGCAGCAGCTGCGGCCGCCGGATAAACCAGACCGGAGTCACACATGGCACAGCAAACACTCGTCGGCGCAATCAACCAGGCGCTCGACCAGATGCTCGGAAGCGACCCCGATGTCATCCTCCTCGGCGAGGATGTCGGGCTTAACGGCGGCGTGTTCCGCGTCACCGACGGGCTCCAGGCCAAGCACGGCAAAGACCGCGTCGTCGACACCCCGCTCGACGAATCGGGCATCATGGGAACCTCGATCGGGCTCGCGATCGCCGGCATGAAGTCGGTCCCCGAGATCCAGTTCGACGGCTTCCTTGGCCCGGCATACGACCAGCTCGTGAACCATGCCGGGCGCATGCGAACCCGCACACGCGGCGCGGTCACCGTCCCCATGACGGTCCGCGTCCCCGTCGGCGGCGGCATCCACGCCCCCGAACTGCACTCCGACTCGCCAGAGGCGATCTACGCCCACTCACCCGGCATCAAGGTCGTCATGCCCGTGACGCCCTACGACGCCAAGGGGCTGCTGATCTCCGCGATCAAGGACCCGGACCCGGTCGTCTTCTTCGAGCCCAAGCGTGTCTACCGCTCGTTCAAGGAAGAGGTCCCCGAGGAGATGTACGAGATCCCCATCGGTGAGGCCAAGATCGTCAACGAGGGCGAGGATCTCACCGTCGTCACCTGGGGCGCACCGGTCTTCCAGTGCCTGCAGGCCATGGATAACCTGCCCGAGGATGTCTCGGTCGAGCTGATCGACCTGCGTTCGATCTACCCCTTCGACATGGACACCATCGCCCAGTCCGTCCAGAAAACGGGTCGCTGTGTGATCGTCCACGAAGCGCCGCTGACCTGCGGCATGGGTGCCGAGATCGCGGCCCGCATCATGGAGGAATGCTTCCTCTATCTGCAGGCCCCCGTCCAGCGCGTCGCGGGTTTCGATACCATCATGCCGTACTACAAGCTCGAGCTCGACTACCTCCCGGAAGCCCCCCGCATCCAGAAGGGCATCGAGGAGTGCCTGGCGTACTGATCCTCGCCTGATCGGGATTGATTCACACGAACACCAGGCCAGCGGGCCTGAGCAGATACGAAGATTGGAAACCCATGGCCGGCAAAGTCTCATCCGATCCGAACCAGTTCATCCTCCCCGACCTCGGTGAGGGGCTCGAAGAAGCCGAGCTCATCAAGTGGGTCGTCAGCGAAGGCGACGAGGTCGAGGAGCACCAGATCCTCGCCGAGATGGAGACCGACAAGGCGCTGGTCGAGGTTCCCTCGCCGCGCGCGGGCAAGATCAAGACCCTGCACGGCAACGATGGCGACATCATCAAGGTCGGGGCGGTCTTCGTGACCTACGAAGGCGGCCCCGATGACGCACCGGCCGCCAAGCCCGCACCCAAGGCCGCAGCAGCTAAGAGTGAAGAACGCGAAGACGCCGGAACGGTCGTCGGTCAGGTTTCGGACACCCTCGCGGGCATGGGCAGCGGCGATGGCAAGGCGCTCGCCGCACCGGCCGTACGCCGACTCGCCCGCGACCTCGGCATCGATATCGACGCGGTCGCAGGCACCGGCATCGGCGGTCGTGTGACGGCCAAGGATGTCCGCAACGCCGCAGAAAACGGTGGCGCGAGCAAGCCCACCTCGTCGGCAGCACCCAAGCAGAACGCCCCGGCACCTGCAGCTCCAACACAATCGGCACCAGCCCCGTCGCGTCCTGCGGAGGTTCGCAAGCCGCTCAATCTCCCCTCGACCAATGTCGGTCAGTCGTACGCGCCCCAGCAGCCGTACGCACCCCAGCCCAGCTACCAGCACTACCCGCAGCAACAGCCAGGATATGGCTACCCGCCGCCCGCGTATCACTACCCGCCACAGCCCTACCCCGCGTACCCGCCCTACGGCTACGCCCCCCCGCCACCTCCGCCCGGCTATGGCTATCCACAGCCGATGCCGCAGCAGGGACTACCGGCAGCACCCGGCTACCAAGGCCCGGGTGGCTACCGCCCGATCCCCAACCCCGCGCAGCAGAGCATGGTGCAGCCCGGGCAGAGCGAGGCGCACATCCCGTTCAAGGGCATCCGGCGGACCATTGCCAACCGCCTGCGCGAGTCCGTGAACACGGCCGTCCACTTCACGGTGGTCGACGAAGCCGATGTGACAACACTCGATGCGCTCCGCAAGGAGGTCAGCGCCCAGACCGGTGTGAAGCTCAGCTTCCTCCCGTTCGTCTGCGCGGCCGTCGCCAAGTCACTCGCCGGTCGCTTCGGCGCGATGAACGCGATCGTCGACGAGCAGCGTGAGGAGATCATCCAGTACGGCGCGGTCCATCTCGGCATCGCAACCGATACCGAGAACGGGCTCATGGTCCCGGTGATCCGCGACGCCGACCGGATGAATGTGGTCGAGCTGGGTCAGTCCATCGTCAATGTCGCAACGGCGGCACGCGATCGTTCGATCCCGCGTGAGCTGCTCATGGGCTCGACCTTCACGATCAGCAATGTCGGCTCACACGCCGGCAAGTTTGCCACGCCGGTCATCAACGCCCCCGAGGTCGCGATCCTCGCAGTCGGCAAGGCCTACGACGGCGTGGTTGTCCGCGATGGGCAGGCGATGGTTGGCAAGGTCATGCCGCTGAGCTTGGCGTGCGACCATCGTGTCGTGGACGGCGCGACCGCCGCGCTGGCGCTCGCGGAGATCGTGGAATCTTTGCAGAACCCCGAGTCACTGCTCTGAGCTTGAGATGAGCTTGACACAACTAGAACACGCACCGATCGAGTTGCACCTGCGGATCCAGATACCGCAGGGCACGCGCGATCGGTTTTTTTCATTCCTTCACGGAGCGATCCCGTTCTACGAGTCGCTGGGCGGGATCCGCGTTCGATTGCTTGAAGACAAGAACGACGAGCACCGCTTCATCGAAGTAATCGAGTACGACTCGCAGGAGTCGTTCGATCGCGATGACCTGCGGGTGCGCGAAGACCCTGAGATGAAATCAATGCTCGAACGCTGGCGGGCACTTCTTGAGCGACCGCCAGTCGTCGAGGTCTACCGAACGCGAATCAGCTCCCTTTAGCGACGCGACTCGCCATGGCCGCGTGATCCCTGAGGCTTGGCCTTGGGGTAACCCGACTTGGCCTTGCGTGGCTTGGTCGGCTTGCCCGCTGTCGCACCTGCGGTCTGCGTGCGAGCGGCACGCTTGGCGTTCTTGCTCTTGGGGTTCTTGCGTGGCGTGGTGTTGTCGAACGCACGACGCGGGCCGCGACCGCCACTTCGACGCTGACCGGGCTTGCCGCCTCCGCCCTCGTGTGAACGCCGGGCTGGGGGAGCGTTGAAGGTGATATCTTCGTGGTCATTACCAACAGGGATATCGATCCGCGAACGCTTCTCGATCTGGCGGTAGAGCCCCAGCTCGTCGTGGTCGCAGAACGAGATCGCGATGCCAGTTGCGCCGGCGCGAGCGGTGCGTCCGATGCGGTGGACATAGGTCTCCGGGTCCAGGGGCATGTCGTAGTTGATGACATGGGTGATGTTCTGGACATCGATACCGCGGGCCGCGATATCGGTCGCGACGAGGATTTTGACGGCGCCCTTCTTGAACTTGCCCAAGGCCTTGGTCCGGGCGTTCTGGGTCTTGTTGCCGTGGATTGCCTCGGCGGCGATGTCCATACTCCGCAGCCCCTTGACGATTCGGTCGGCGCCGTGCTTGGTCTTGGAGAAGATCAGCATCCGCTCAACCGGCTCGTTCTCAAGCAGACGAAGCAGAAGTGTCTTCTTGCTTTCCCGTTCGATGGTGTAGATGCGCTGCGTGATCGCATCGACCGTGGTCGCCTCTGGCGCGGTCTCGATCAGCACCGGGTCGGTCAATAGATCGCCGGCGAGCTGCTTGATCTCACGCGACACGGTCGCGGAGAAGAACAGCGTCTGGCGGTCCTCGCGGACCATATCGCAGACCTTGCGGATGTCGTGGATGAATCCCATGTCCAGCATGCGATCCGCCTCGTCAAGGACGAGCAGCTCGACCTCGCTCAGGTCCGCGTAGCCCTGGTTGATCAGGTCCAGCAACCGACCCGGCGTGGCAACGAGCACATCGATGCCGTCACGAAGGGCGGTGACCTGCTTGCGCTGGTTGACGCCCCCGAAGACGACCGCGTGGCGGAGGTTCTTCAGGTTTCGCCCGTAAGCGACGAAACTGTCGAAGATCTGAGATGCCAGCTCGCGGGTCGGTGCCAGCACGAGTGCTCGGGGTGCACGCCCACGCCCTCGATTACGGATATCCCTATGCCCGCTGTCTTCGTCAAGCAGGTGCAGGACAGGCAGCGCAAAGGCGCAGGTCTTGCCAGTCCCGGTCTGGGCGGTGCCGAGGATGTCGGCACCCTCTAGCGCGGCGGGGATCGCCTGGGCCTGGATCGGGGTGGCGTCGGTATAGCCCTTGTCGGCAATTGCGCGGACGATGGGCTCGCAGAGCCCGAGTTCGTTGAACTTCATGTGTTTTTGTTTCTCAGCTGCCGGTGCCTTTACAGATTCCGGTGGGGTGTCTCGGGCCATCAGGTTCGCCCGTGAATATTCCGGAATGTCAGGCGTGCGCGAGGTGCGTCAGAGGCGAGCAACCGGAGTGGTTTTATCGCGCCATGGTCCTGATCGTGCAGGGCGCGGTCAGAACGATACGCCGGCCAAGCCGTAAGGCTATCAGAATTCTCAACTTTGATCGCAATCAGCCCGTACTGTTGCTCTGCATCGCCAAACCGATCGCGACCGCGATAATCAACCATAGAAGGAAAGCAGCTAGACCAACAGCCGGATTGAGAAGCCAGAGCGACCATCGTGGGAGTTTGGACCGATAAAGCGCCAGATTTACCGCACCTGCAATGCCTCCAAGAATGCCACCAACCAGGCCTCCGAAGGCAACAAGGGCGACCGGCCAGAAGCACGCGATCGACACCAGCGCCGGGATCTTTTCAGGAGTCTGCTTGCCATTTTTGAGTTCAGAATGCTCATCTGCCATACGACATCCTCGTGTTGATGGTTGGACATACCGTAGACGAAGATGCCCTGAGATAGGGCAATGGCTGGGATTGTCGCCCGCAGATTGACCCAACCCCAAGCGGGGGCTATCGTTGGGGCCCTCCGGATGGAAACCGGAGGAAACAAAGGATTTGACGATGAAAAGCGACACCCATCCCACCTGGTACCCCTCCTGCAAGGTCTACTACAACGGCGAGGTCGTCATGACCGTCGGGGCTACCGTTCCGGAGCTCAAGGTCGATGTCTGGTCGGGTTCGCACCCCTTCTTCACGGGTAAATCGGCCTTTGTTGACGCCACCGGGCGTGTTGAGAAGTTCCAGAAGAAGTTTGCTGGCAACTACTTCCAGAACAAAAAGAAGTAAACAGATCGCGGCTGACGGACTATCGGTCCCTGCCGAGTCTAGACCACGTGTACAAAACACCCGAAATATGGGTGTTTTTTTTCATCAACCTCGATTTTCAAGGGCCTGATCGGGTACAAATGAATCCATGTCGTCCCCGATGCGTAGATGGGGGCGTCAATGTCCTTGCGCCCGTGTCTTTGGAGGCGTATCTGGACCCTATGGGTCTCAACCATAGGTGATCTATGCAGGAATCGGGGACGAACGCTTACGGTGATCCGCAGGCGTGTTGGACTTTGGTATCGCCGCCGGCTCGTGGTTTGGGGCTGGGGTGTTGAACTTCAGAATCGCGCGATCATGGCGCCGCCTGCTCGTTCCGCGAGCGAGAACGGAAAGTAAGGAAAAGAACACATGCGACACAACGCCTTCATCATGACTTCAACCGCCACGCTCTGCATGCTTGCAGGGAGCGTTCTCGCCAGCACCACCGTGGTCCCCGAGTGCATCGCGAGTCAGCAGGAACTCGATATGCATGCCATCGCGTCGGGTATGTTCCAGCAGCTGCCCCATGAGCACCAGAAGAAAATCGCCCTCGCTGGCGGAATCGGCTCCGAGGGCTTTGATCTCTGCGCCCTTGAGAATGGCGCCCAGATCGACATGGAAGGGGTTGTGGATCCGGGCATCACCGCACACGAGTATCTTGACTTGCTCGTCTCGGATGAACTGCTTGCTCGCCTCAGCGAGGATCAGATCAAGCTGATGAACAACATCGCCGATCGCATCGACGACGGCGAATCCATGCCGTTCCTCTGCTTCGCGCCCGATACCGACCGCGAGTACGCATACGCGATCAACCAGCTGCTCGAGTTCCAGTTCCAGGTCACTTTCCAGCAGACCACCCGCTGGTCACGCACGGCCACCGACGGCAACGGCCTCGGCCAGGGCGACCCGACCACGCTGACCTACTCATTTGTTCCGGATGGGACCTTCATCCCCAACACCGCCGGTCTCGGCTCAGGCAGCTCGGTTCTCTTCTCCTGGCTGAACGGTCGCTACGGGAGCACCGCGACATGGCAGGCACTCTTCGATCAGGTCTTTGACAGCTGGGCCGAAGTCACCGGCCTGAGCTATGTCTACGAGCCCAACGACGACGGCGTCAACATGAACGGCGCAGCGGGTATCCTGGGTGTCCGTGGCGATGTCCGTATCGGCGGCTTCAACTTCTCGGGTGACGGCAACGGCGGCGTGCTCGCGTACAACCAGTTCCCCAATGACGGTGACATGGTGTTCGATGCATTCGACACCTTCTTCAACGTCACTGGCAACAACTCGATCCGACTTCGCAATGTGGCCGCCCACGAGCATGGTCACGGGCTCGGCATGCTTCATGTCTGCCCTGCAAACCAGACCAAGCTCATGGAACCGTTCGTCTCGACCGCATATGACGGGCCCCAGCTCGACGATATTCTCAACGGCCACCGCCACTACGGGGATCCCACCGAGCCCAACGACGACCTGCCCATCGCGATCGATATGGGCTCACTCGATGCGACCGATATCTACGCCCTCGCGAATATGAGCATCGATGACAACAGCGATATCGATATTTTCCGTTTCAACCTGACAGAGCGTGCTGCGATCACCGTGCTCGTCGGTCCTCAGGCCGGTCAGTACCAGAGCGGGCCGCAGACCCAGTCGTGTGGCTCAGGCCCTGTTGTCGACTACCGTTCAATCCAGGACCTGCGCATCGACCTGTACAGCTCGGACAACATCTTTATCCCGATCGCGAGCGCCAACACCGAGGGCGCGGGCGGCGTGGACACGCTGAGCTTTGATCTGGAGCAGACCGGTCTGTACTACATCATCGTCTCTGCGGAATCGAATGTGAACAATGTGCAGCGTTACCAGATCTCGGCATTGACGCAGGAGCTCCCGCCCGTGGAATGCCCGGCCGACCTGACCGGCGATGGTGTGCTGGACTTCTTTGATGTTTCGGCGTTCCTCTCGGCGTTCAACACGATGAACCCCGCAGCGGACTTCAACAACGACGGCAGCTTTGACTTCTTCGATGTGTCGGGGTTCCTGAACGCGTTCAACGCCGGCTGCCCCTGATCGACTGATGTGTTCACAGACGGGTCGGTGCGCGTCCGCAAACAGCGGAACCGCACCGCCCGTTTGCTTTTTATCAGCCCTAAATCACGGCGCCTTTGATGCCGATCAATAGATATGTCCACAAGAGGAGTGAGAACGACATGAGTATGACATACCTGAACACCGCCGCCATCCTGGCGATAGCTGGGCTCGCGGTTCACGCTAGCGCGATGACCGAGCACGCATTCCCAGACTCGATCGCTTCGCACGACGAGATCGTGATGCAGCAGCTCGCTGAAAAGATGTTCGTTCAGCTCCCGCAGGAGCAGCAGCTCGGCATCGCTCGCCAAGGCGGTATCGGTTCTGCCCCATTTGCAGAGCAGCTGTTTCACGGCACCCAGCCGAAGGCACCCGAGGTCGATCCCGAGATCTCGGCCAGCGACTATCTCAAGCTCATCGTGTCCGACGAGCTGGCGCTTCGACTGAGCGAAGAGCAGTGGAACATCCTCAACGCGATCGTTGAGTCGCTGGACTCGGGCAAGATGGTGCCGCACATGTGCTTCTCGCCCGACACGGACCCCGAGTACGCTTACGCGGTGAATCAGCTCATCGAGTTCCCGTTCCAGGTTCGTTTCCAGCAGACCGGGCGTTGGTCCTCGACTGCGACAGACGGCGGCGGGCTCTCCCAGGGCGACCCCACCACCCTCACCTACTCGTTCGTTCCCGATGGGACCTTCGTGCCGGATCTCGGCATCGGTCTCGGCTCAGGAAACTCGCAACTCTTCGCCTGGCTTAACGGCGTTTATGGTGGCAACACGCAGCAGTGGCAGGACCTGTTCCATCAGATCTTTGACCGCTGGGAAGAGCTGATCAATGTCACCTATGTCTTCGAGCCCAACGACGATGGCTCGAATACCAACAGCGGCAATGGTGTCCTGGGTGTCCGTGGCGATCTGCGTATCGCGGCGTTCGACTTCCAGAACGACGGTAACGGCGGAGTGCTCGCGTACAACAACTTCCCCAACGACGGCGACATGATCTTTGACGCTTTCGATACCTTCTACAACACCACCGGCAACAACTCGTTGCGTCTGCGCAATGTCGCTGCCCACGAGCACGGGCACGGGCTGGGCATGCTGCATGTCTGCCCCGCCAACCAGACCAAGCTCATGGAGCCGTTCGTCTCGACCGCATATAACGGGCCTCAGCTCGACGACATCCTCAACGGCATCCGCCACTATGGTGATAATAACGAACCCGACAACTCAATCGCTCAGGCGACCGACCTGGGCACCTTCTCGGTCGGCAATGCCGCGGCGGTGACCAATGTCGGTGTCGACGATAACAGCGACGACGATTACTTCCGTGTTGGCGTGAACGAGCCGGCCCGCCTGCTCTTCGCGGTCGCACCCGACGCCGCCAACTATGACCAGGGCCCGCAGACCTCCAGCTGTGGCTCGTCGGGCGGAACGACCGATTACAACTCGATCCAGAACCTGCGGATCACCGCGGTCGACGCCGGTGGAAACACGCTCGGAGTTGCAAACGACACCGGGCTCGGCGGCACTGAGACGCTCGCGATCGATGTCAACACCGCAGGCGGTGAGGTCTTCTTCATCGTCGATGGCGCAACCAATGTCAACAATGTGCAGCGGTACCAGGTATCGCTTCTCGTTGTTGATGTCCCCTTCATGGGCCCGACGATCGAGGCCGACACCCCAACACAGCTCGATCCCGGCATGCCCACGATGTTCGATGTCACCATCGATCCGCGTGAGGACAGCATCGTCCCGGGCTCGGCACAGCTCTTCACCTCGATCAACGGCGGCAGCTACGCGCCCACGTCGCTGACCAGCAACGGCGGCAACAGCTACACCGCGACGATCCCAGGCGCGAGCTGTGATGACACCGTCGAGTTCTACATCTCGGTCGAGGGTGACACCGACGGATTCGTTACGCTCCCAGAGGGCGGCTCGAGCGACCCGTTCACCGCGATCGTGGGTGATCTGCTCGTCCCGTTCGATGACAACTTTGAGACCAACATGGGCTGGACCGTGTCCGGCAATGTCAGCGGTCAGGCCGAGGGTGTCTGGCAACGCGGCGTCCCCGCGGGCGATGGCTCACGCGGCGATGCGCCCAGCGATGCCGACGGCTCGGGCTCGTGCTACCTCACCGGCAACGGCGGCCCCGGCAGCAACACCGACGTCGACAACGGGCAGACGATCCTGAACTCTCCGCTGTTCGATCTCTCGGCTGCGCCTGAAGCCGTGATCAGCTACTCGCGCTGGTATGACAACACCGGCTCGGGCACGGGTGCCGCCCCAGGCGCAGATGTGTTCACCGTTGAGATCTCCAACAACCTCGGCATCAGTTGGACAACCCTTGAAGTGGTTGGCCCAAGCGATCCTCAGTCCTCGGGCGGCTGGTTCGATGTATCGTTCCGGGTTGCAGACTTTGTCGAGCCCACGAACCTCGTGCTCGTCCGATTTATCGCCGAGGACATTGGGGACGGTTCGGTGATCGAGGCAGCGGTCGACGCGGTCCGCATCGAGAGCTTCAGTTGTGAAGACCCGATGACCTGTGCGGCCGATCTCAACGGCGACGGCAACCTGGACTTCTTCGATGTCTCGGCGTTCCTGACCGCATACAACTCGATGGACCCCGCTGCTGACTTCACAGGCGACGGCATGTTCAACTTCTTTGATGTGTCCGCGTTCCTCGCCGCGTTCCAGGCTGGCTGCCCGTAAGGCACCGTAGCTGTATAAAACTTCAGCCGGGCCCTCGGGCCCGGTTTTTTCATATTCCGAGCCCACTTCGATTCACTTATCCGAATATTCGGATAAAGTCTTGGCATGGCCTCCACACCCCCATCGTTGCTCGAAGCCCTTCATGATCGCGTTCTCATTTGGGACGGCGCTATGGGTACGCAAACCCAGGGCTACGAGCTGGATATCGAGACGGACTACATGGGGTGCGAGAACTGCCCCGATGTGCTGTGCCTTTCCCGACCCGATGTGATCGAGGAGATCCATCGCGGGTATTACGAAGCCGGCTCGGATGTGGTGACCACCAATACCTTCGGGGCGGCCGCCCACACGCTGGGCGAGTTTGATCTCTACGACAAAGCCGAGGAGTTGTCGCAGAAGGCCGCTCAGATTGCCCGCAAGGCCGCCGACGCCTACAGCACCCCAGAGAAGCCAAGGTATGTCGCGGGCTCGCTGGGTCCTGGCACGAAGCTCATCACTCTCGGGCAGATCTCGTTCGATGCCATGCGTGACTCCTACGCCCATGCGGCCCGCGGTCTGATAACCGGCGGCGTGGACTGCATCCTGCTGGAGACATGCCAGGACCTGCTGCAAATCAAGGCGGCCATCGCGGGCATCGAACTCGCCCACAATCAGCTCGAAATAGCACGCGGCACGGTGCCGATCTTCGTCTCGGTCACCATTGAGCAGACGGGGACAATGCTGGTTGGCTCTTCGATCGAGGCCGCGATCGAGGCGTTGCGTCCGCTGCCCATCGCGTCGCTGGGGCTCAACTGTGCGACCGGCCCGGTGGAGATGGTCAACACCGTGCGGACGCTGGCGTCACGCTGGGACCGGCACATCACGCTCATGCCCAACGCGGGGCTGCCGACGCTGGTCGAGGGCAAGACAATCTACCCGCTGACCTCGCAGGGCTTCAAGGACGCGATGGAGTTGTTCCTGCGTGAGGGGCTCATCAGTGCCGTGGGCGGCTGCTGCGGTACCACGCCTGAGCACATCTCCTATCTCGCGGAGCTGGTGTCGCAGACCCCGCTGGGCAAGCGGCACGAGGCACGGATCGTGCCGGCGTGCTCGTCGCTGTACAGCGCGGTCGAGTACCGACAGGATGCGTCGTTCCTGATCGTCGGCGAGCGGTGCAACTCCTCGGGCTCGCGGGCGTTCAAGCGACTGCTCGAGGCCGAGGATTGGGAGGGCATTTGCTCGCTTGCCAAGAACCAGGTCAAGGACGGGTCGCATGTGCTTGACGTGAATGTGGATGTTGCCGGACGCAACGGCCCGCGTGATATGCATGAGGTCGTTTCGCGGCTGGTACAGCAGGCCGACGCGCCACTGATGCTCGACTCGACCAGCCCCGAGACGATCGAGGCGGGGCTTAAAGCCGCGGGCGGCAAATGCATCATCAACTCGGCGAACTTCGAGGACGGCGAAGAGAAGTTCGACCGGTTCTGCAAGCTCGCCAAGGACTACGGGGCCGGGCTCGTCATCGGCACGATCGACGAGGACCCCGAGGAAGCGATGGCCCGCACGGCCGATCGCAAGTTCGAGATCGCACAGCGGGCGATTGAACGGGCCACCGCGGTTCACGGACTCAAGGTCAGCGACCTGTTCATCGACCCGCTTGTTCTGCCAATCTCGACCGGGCTCGACAGCGACCGCCGCAGCGCCCATGCGCTGGTGGAAGGCACAAAGCGGATCAGCGAGGCCTTCCCCGACACGCAGCTCACCTGCGGGCTCTCGAACGTCTCGTTCGGGCTCAAGCCCGTTGCCCGCACGATCCTCAACGCGGTGTTCCTTCACGAGCTCGTGCAAAGCGGCATGACGAGCGCGATCGTGCACGCTTCGAAGATCACGCCACTCAATCGCATCCCAGACGACCAGAAAACCGCGGCATCGAATCTGATCTACGATCGGCGCGACACGAGCATCGGGGGTACCGGGCTGCCCGAGGGTGTCAGTGACACGAGCTTCGATCCGCTCGACGAGTTGATTGACCTGTTTGCCGACGCGACCGAGGAAACAAACACGACCTCGATCGCGGATCTCCCGCTTGAGGAACGGCTCCAGAAGCACATCATCGATGGAGAGAATGAGCATCTCGAGCAATCGCTCGATGAGGCCCGCACCAAGTACACGCCGCTGGAGATCATCAACGAGCACCTGCTCGCGGGCATGAAGGTTGTCGGCGAGCTGTTCGGCTCGGGGCAGATGCAGCTTCCGTTCGTGCTCCAGAGTGCGCAGACGATGAAGAAGGCCGTCGCACTGCTCGAGCCGCATATGGACAAGGCGGACACACAATCCAAGGGGTCGATCGTGCTCGCGACCGTCAAGGGCGATGTCCACGACATCGGCAAGAACCTCGTCGATATCCTCCTGACGAACAACGGCTACACAGTGCACAACCTGGGCATCAAGCAGCCGATCGACGCGATTCTCAGCGCGTACGAGGAAACGAAGGCCAACGCGATCGGGCTCTCGGGGCTGCTGGTGAAGTCCGTCAATGTGATGGAGGAGAACCTCCGCGAGCTCAATGAGAAGGGCATCAAGGTACCGGTGATCCTCGGCGGTGCGGCGCTGACCCGTTCGTACGCTGAGGGGCACCTGCGGAGCGTGTATCAGGGCGAGCTGCTCTACGCCAAGGACGCCTTTGACGGGCTGGCAACCATGGACGCGATCACCAGCGGTCGCACATCGGCCCTGCTTGAAGCAGCCGCGACCCGCCAGGCCAGCCGCAAGGCCTCCGTCGAGCAACATGAGGCTCGCGCCGGCGGTGGCACCGCCGTGGCGACCAAGGTCGCGACCCGTTCCGAGGTCGACCGAACCAACCCGGTCCCCACACCACCCTTCTGGGGCACGACGGTCGTCGAGAACCTCAACCTTCGTGACATCTTCGCCTACATCAACCCAACGGCGCTGTTCTCGATCCAGTGGCAGATCAAGCGTGGCGATCGCTCCAAGAGCGAGTATGAGGCCCTGCTCAACGAGACCGCACGCCCGAAGTTCAAGCAGATGTGCGATCGGTGTCTCAAGGACCCGATCCTGCAGCCCAAGCTCGTGTACGGCTACTTCCCCTGCACCTCCTCCGGCGATGACCTGATCGTCTACGACCCCAAGGACCACGACCGTGAGATCGAGCGGTTCAGCTTCCCACGCCAACAGCAGAACAAGCACCTGTGCATCAGCGACTTCTTCCGCGACGAGCAGGAGTGCGAATCGCTCGGACGCCGAGATGTCATCGGGATGATGTGCGTCACCATGGGTGAGCGGATCAGCGCGTTCACCAAGGAGCTCTTCGAGAAAGATGAGTATCAGGACTACCTGTTCTGGCACGGGCTCGGCGTGGAAACAGCAGAAGCGCTCGCGGAGTACTGGCACAAGCGGGTCCGCACCGAGCTGGGCTTCGCCCACGAGGACGCGCACGACATCCCCGAGCTGTTCAAGCAGAGCTACCGCGGCTCACGCTACTCGTTCGGCTACCCCGCCTGCCCCAACATGAGCGATCACGAGATCCTCTGGAGACTACTCGACCCGACACGAATCGGCTGTCACCTCACAGAGAACCACCAGATCGACCCGGAGCAATCGACGAGCGCGATCATCGCCCACCACCCGAGCGCCCGTTATTTCAACGCCTGATCGAAAGCTGAATCATCTCCGCATCCGCAGCAGCATGAAGAGGAAGATCGGGCCACCGATCAGGGCGGTCACCACGCCGATCGGGATCCGCCCTGAGCTTGTCGGTATCGCCCGAACGAGCGTGTCCGCCCCCACCACCAGCACCACGCCACAGAGTGAAGAGCCGATGACGAGCGCCCGGTGAGAAGGGCCCGCAAGCAATCGCACGAGGTGTGGACTCACAAGCCCCACAAAGCCGATCGGCCCGGCGAGCACGATAGAGATCGCGGCCAGCACACCCGAGCCCACGAACTGACCCACGCGCACGCGTGATACGGAGACACCGACCGACCGTGCCTCGTCCTCGCCAAGCGACATGACATCGAATGATCGGGATGAGACGATCGACCAAGCGATGATCGTCAGCACGCAGAGCCCACACACGATCAGAGTGGTCTGATCGACCTGCTCGCGGAGCGTGCCCATCATCCAGCGTGAAACGGCAAACCCTCGATCAGGCATGAGCGAGGCGAGCAGCATCGTTGCCGCCCCCAGGATCACCGAGACGATCACGCCCACAAGGATCATCGAGATCGGGTCGATGAGCCCCCGTCGCTGACTGAGGAACCAGACGAAGAACAGCACCCCCATTGCTCCGATCAGCGCCGGGAATGCTGCAGCGCTTGCGCCGATCAGCGTGCCCAACTGCCATGTCCGCAGCGTGACCGCGAAGCCCGCCCCGGCCGAGAGACCCATGAGATCGGGCGAGGCGAGCGGGTTGCGAAGCAGCGACTGGAGCAGCGCCCCGCTGAGCCCCAAGGCCGCCCCCACGATCGACCCCACCCAGACGCGATGGAGGCGCAATGACTGGATCGTCGGATCATCGCTGAAACCCCACGAGTCGCTGCCGATCAGCAGGCGGAGCATCACAACCACCACGCACGCTATCGAGAGCCCCAGAATGCACAGGATCTGCCTGCGGGTCATGGAGCAGCGTATGCCGGAAATATGGTAAAATGGCATCCGAACGCCCCGAAGGAGATGCCGATGAGCGAACCAGCCGTCCTGCGTGAAGCCGAGTTTGACCCCAAGGTGAAGAGGTATTGGACCCTTTCCCCGGTCATCCTGTTTACCTGCCTTATCGTGACGATCCCGCTCGCGATCATCTACTACATCATCGCGAGCTTCTTCGTCGATCGCTACCTCGCAAACCTCTCGTGCACGCTCACGGAACGCACACTTGACATCAAAAAGGGCATCCTGAACAAGACTGAGTCGACGATCCCCTTGGAGAAAATCACCGATCTGCAGATGTTCCAAGGCCCGATCATGCGCTATTTCGGGCTCCACGGCTTCAAGGTGGAGACGGCCGGTCAATCCTCCGGGCCGGGTGGTTCACTGGTCAACATTGTCGGAATTGTGGATACCAAAGGCTTCCGCAAGGCCGTCCTTGCGCAGCGAGACCGCCTGCACGATCGCGAGGGGGTCTCGTCTACTCGCACCGCGACCCCGCCCCTCCCGGAAGCATCGCAAGGCAACGAACAGGTGGAGTTGATCCGCGAGATGCGGGACATGCTCGCCCGCATCGAAACGCACCTGAAAGGCCCCCACGAGCCCTGAATCGGCCCCTCGGCGGGTCTATCATTTCGGCCCGGCGAGCGTGTGCTCGCCCCGGTTCGCCCCGCTGATGGGGCTCGCGTGAGAAGGACCTCGAAGTGGCTGACAACACCATCACCTGTCGACTCGTCACCCCATCGCAAGAGCTGCTCAACGAGCAGGTCGTGTACGCCTCGGTCCCCGCTTGGGACGGCCTGATCGGCTTCCAGCACGGCGGCTCGCCGCTGGTCTCGCGCCTCGGGCTGGGCAAGCTCCGCCTCGACTTCCCCGCGTCATCGGGTTCGGGCTCACGCCTGTACTACGTCGAGGACGGCTTTGTCGAGATGGGTCACAACGAGCTGGTCATCCTTGCCGAGCGAGCGATCCCGGCCGAGGAACTCATCGAGAGCGACGCTAAGGCCGAGCTGGCCGAGGCAGAGGCCCGCGTGATCCCCGAAGACGCGCCCAACAAACTCGAAGCCGTCGAGCAGCTCACCCGCGCTAAGGAGCGTGCCCGCCTGAAGCTGAGCATGGCCCAGAACTCCAAAGCCGCCGGGGTCTGATGAATCACAAAAGCCGCGTTGATAACGCGGCTTTTTCATGCGCTGACGAGATCCCATCAGCGATCGAGCTTCGACATCACGCGCTGAAGCTCGCGTTTGCTCTCACGCTCGGCGATCGATCGGCGTTTGTCGTGCTGTGCCTTGCCCCGGGCCACGGCCAGCTTGATCTTCACAAGCCCCTGCGAGAAATACAACTCAAGCGGGACGAGCGTGACGCCCTTCTGGTCCACCTGACGGGCAAGCTTGATAATCTCCCGTTTCTTGGCCAGCAGCATCCGGTCCTGTTTCGGTCGGTGGTTGAGGGCACCAGCAGGCTGATAGGGCCCGATGTCCACCTGATGCAGCATCAATCGGGGCGGATCCACGCTCACCGTGATGAAGCCCTCTTTGAGCGAGCAGCTGCCATCGCGGATGGCCTTGACCTCGGACCCGGCCAGCACGATACCTACCTCGAGGGTGTCCTCAATGAAGTAGTCGTAGAGCGCCCGTCTGTTGTTGAAGCTTGGGGGGCCATGCTTGGATTTCTTCTTGTTCTTGGCCATGCTTCGGGTCCTGCTTGAAAGGAATCATACGCAGAAACCCGCTGATAGGCGTATGATCACTCAATGCGTCTGCAACGCCCACTTTGCCTCATCTCCGCCACCATCCTGTTCACAGGATGCACGCAGAACCGCAATGAACGGATCGCAATGGGCGGGAGCTACATCCCACCCTCTTTCAGCACTTCCCAGTCGTTCGTTGATCAGCATGATGATGAACCGTTTCTCTTTGAGAAGGGTTTCCCGGATCGCGGCGTATGGAGCCCGACCCAGTTCGTCGCCCACTTCGATGGCACGGTCCACGCCCACTCTATGGTCTTGATGCCGCCACTCTCGACCAAGATGGCCGCACGAGCGTACGGGCGATTCCCCGAGGACGGCGATGTACTTGATCCGCAGTCGCACTCATGGGGCGAGGATATGTGGGAGACCGTGCGTGAACTCGGGCGCTCGACGATCGGGAGCGTCTTTGCTGTGGGCTACCTCACTTGGAACAACGGATTGGGCCAGGAGCAGGTCTCCCCGAGGCCCTACAAGCGAACGCAACAGGATGAATGGGCGTCCGGCATGCCCGATCCCAAGACGACAGGAACCGATGATGAGTGACGAAACACAAGGCGTAAACCCGCCACGCTGGCATTTTCAGGAATCGCTTGAGATCAGCGTGGTCGATACAGCCAAGCGTCACTCCGAAGGCGACGATGATTTCGTTCTGATCGACATCCGGGAACCCGAGGAACTCGCCATCTGCTCGATCGGCGGGGCAACGCACATCCCGATGGGTGACCTGCCATCCCGAATCAACGAGATCGATGCCGATGAGGACACAACCATCGCCCTGATCTGCCATTCCGGGCGTCGATCACTCAATGCCGCGATATTCCTGCAGCGGCAGGGATTGAGTGGCGCACGCTCCGTCGCTGGCGGCATTGATTGGTGGTCGCTGCGGATCGATCCGGGCGTTCCCCGCTACTGATGGTCCCTAGACTCAAATATGCGAATGCAGACCGATGTGATCGAGCTCAATCTTGCCCATTCCCCGGACTCCGATGACCTCGTCATGTGGTGGCCGCTCGTGGGCGTGCGCAACCCGGACGGACGCCCGATCGAGGGGGATCTTGGGCAGCCGCAGGTGGATACAGGCCCGTTCCGGTTCAACCTTGTTGCGCGCGATGTCGAGGAACTCAACAAGCTGGTCATCGATGATCGCCACGCGTCGGCGTACGACATCACCGCGATTTCGTGCGCCGCCTACCCGTCGATCGCAGACCGGTACATCATCACCAGTGGCGGTGGCTCGTTCGGCGAGAACTACGGCCCGCGTCTGGTGGCCCGAGAAGACTCTCAGTTGCGATCGATTGATGATCTGCGGACTCAGGGAGGCGTTGTCGCGATTCCCGGCGTAAACACATCGGCGTACATGACGCTGCGGATGGCGGCTGGCGATGTAGAAATCCGCGAGATGCTGTTCTCAGAGATCCCGGAAGCCGTCTCGCAGGGCCAGGCCGACGCGGGGCTACTGATCCACGAGGCCCAGCTCACCTTCGGGGACCTGCGGCTGCGAGAAATCGGGGACATGGGTAAGTGGTGGAACTCCGAGACAGGCAAACCGCTGCCGCTGGGGCTCAATGTCATTCGCAATGACCTCGATGATCGGTATGGCGCAGGCACCTGCAAGCAACTGGCCGGGGTTCTCAACGCCTCTGTTCGTTGCTGCGTTGAGATGGGCGAGGCGTCGCGACTGTATCTGCAGCTCAACAAAGGCGATCGAACTGAATGGGACGACCCGAAGCTCGTCGATCGGTACCTATCGATGTACGTGTCCGGGCTGACAATCGATATGGGTGAGCGTGGGCGAGATGCGATCGAAAGCTTTCTCAATCGCGGCGCAGAGCTCGGACTTTGCCCGCGGATCGAAAATCTGCGGGTGCTCTGATTCGACAATCTCACAGCCGCGCTAAACTTATCCTGCCCGTTCCTCCCCCGACTTCTGCCCATCTGGAGCACGCTGATGACCAAGCGACTCTCGCTGCCCGTCCTGCCCAGCACCCCGTGTGGGCACGATGCGCGGTCACCGTCTCTGGCTGAGACCAACGATCAGCCGCGTGAAAAATGCGGCGTCATCGGCATCTGGAACGACCCGGGCGCGGTCCGCAAAGTCTACCTGGGCATGTACGCTCAGCAGCACCGCGGGCAGGAAGCCGCCGGTATCGCGGTTTGTGACGGCAAGGACATCGCCTCCAAGCTGGGCGAGGGGCTGGTCGTGGAGGTCTTCGATGAACTCTCGATCCAGCGACTTGAAAAGCACTACGACAAAGCCACCGACGGGCGCGGGGTCATCGGGCACAACCGGTACTCCACCTCGGGCGGCTCGGCGGCGATGAACGCACAGCCGCTCGTCGAGACGACCTTCGACGGCCCTGTCGCCCTGGCCCACAACGGCAACCTCGTCAACGGGCTGGCGTGGCGCCATGTGCTGTCAGAGGCCGGGCGTTTGTTCCACACAACCTCGGACACCGAGATCATGGTGCACCTGCTCGCTTCGCCTGAGCAGCGTGACACGCCCGACCCGGTTGCCGCGACGCTGAGGAACCTGCTCGGCGCGTTCTCGGTGGTGATCCTCTTCCCGGATCGGATCGAGGCCGCACGCGACCCGTGGGGCTGGCGTCCTCTGGTTCTGGGCGAGCTGCCCAGCGGCAAGCCGATGGTCGCTTCGGAGACCGTCGCGCTGGATGTCGCCGGTGCCCGATTTATCCGCGAGATCGAGCCGGGCGAGATCGTGACGCTCAACAACGAGGGCGTCCATTCACGGCGATTCGCGGCACCCTCTACACAGCTCGCCCAGTGCGTTTTCGAGCATGTCTACTTTGCGAACCCGGCCTCGACTGTCTTTGGGCAGAATGTGCAGATCTCCCGCGAGCGCATGGGTGCCAAGCTGGCTCTGGAGGCGGCCGTGGAGGCGGACTATGTCATGCCCATGCCCGACTCGGGGCGCAGCGCTGCCAACGGGTACGCCAACGCCTCAGGCATCCCCTACCGGGAGGGCATCGTCCCCAATCGATATGTCGGACGGACCTTTATCAAGCCAACCCAAGAACAGCGATCGGCCGCGGTCCGCCTGAAGCTCAATGTGATCAGCGATATCGTCCGCGACAAGCGACTGATCATCGTTGACGACTCGATCGTCCGTGGGACGACCACGCGCGAGAAGATGAACCAGCTCCGCGAAGCGGGTGCCAAGGAGATCCACCTGCGTATCTCGTGCCCGCCGATCAAGCACCCCTGCTTCTTTGGCGTGGACTTCGCAGACCGAGACCAGCTCATCGCTCACAACCGGACCGTCGAGGATATCCGCGCATTCCTCAATGTGGATTCGCTGCACTTCCTGAGTCTCGACGGCATGCTCAGCGTGATGAACCACGAGCCAGCCCATTACTGCACGGCCTGCTTCTCCGGCAACTACCGGGTCGATATCGACCACCCTGTCGCCTGCGAGGTCGCCACCAAAGCCCAGCTGAACATGTTCAATGCGCTGAACGCCTGATCACTTATTCAGCCGCCCCAGGACGAATCGATCGGGAGTTCGTTACCAGCGCCAAGCGGGCGGAACACGAAACCGATGCTGGTCTCGCCACGGATGTTGTTGTACCTGATGGTGGCACCGAGCGTGCCGATCTGGAAACGACGCAGGATCTGGGTGTTGAAAGTCTGAAAATCTTCCAGCCGGAAGTTGTAGTTTGCGTTGAATGCCAGCGCGTACTTGTCGCTCAGTCGGTAGCGGGCCCCCACGGTCAGGAAGGTCGCATCAAGCGGCTGAACCTCTCGGTACTCGACCGAGGTCGTCAGCCCGGGGCGGTTCTCAAGGATCGCACCGATGCTGGATTTGGCCGTAGAATGCTGCTCGAGGTCGTACTCCCATTCGCCGGCGATCGCGAAGGCGTCTGTCGGTTGCACGATCATGCTGGCGTTGAAATACTCGCCGGGATTCGAGAGTTCTGGACGCGAAGAGAAGTATTCAGGGATCGCGACGCTGCCGATCGAATCGTCGATATTGACATACTCCGTACGGAGCTTGACGATATCAACATCACGCCATCGACCGACACCGCCACGCTTGGTCTGCCAGGTCTGGTCGATCGCGGCACGGAAGGCGCTGCCCACAAGTAGATCCTCGACATCGTCGTCATAGACCGGGACATCGGTGCGATCGAAGTTCGAATCACTGCCCCAGATCGTGATCGAAGGCTCAACGATGTGGCGGATCCGGTGCAAGTCGAAGAAGCGGCTCTCGATCGAATCGTCGACCTTGCTGATTGTGGTTGAGAATGTCACGCCAGCGGCGCCCCAGAAACGGAACTCGTCGTCCTGTGCTGGAGAGTAGAGGGCGTAATCATCGTCGTAGGCCGTGAACCGACCGACCAGGAACGGGTTGATCCTGATCGGGCCCATGTCGAACCTGGAGCTCAGTTCGTGGCGTGTGTCGAGGCGGGTCACGGCGCTCTCATCTAGCCCCATCGCGCGGAACTTGTCGCCCAATGATTGCGTCGCGGTCGTTCCGAACGCGTCGTCGGCGAGCGAGTTGCTGATCAGCCCATACTCGCGGGCGTCGACCTCGGAGAACGCCAGACGCAGCACGCCCGCGCGGGCCTCGAACGAATAGGTCAGCAAGCCGGGTTCGATATCCGGGAGCAGGTCCTTACCGAGCGCGATGAATCGGGCCTCGGGGGTCTTGCTCACGCTGTAGCCCGGCGACTGGAGCTGATGCTCGGGGACAATGAAGTCGTTGACCGTGCTGCTAAGTTCCAGGCTGAACTGGGTGTCGTCGCTCAGACGCTCAAGAATGATGCGGTTGCGGAACGCCTCGGTCGAGCGTGCGGTCTGCTCGAAGAATGATGGCACGAACGCCTCATCCGAAATGTAGCTGAGCTCGCTGACGAGAGTCCACTGGTTTGTCACACGCCAAAGATCGTGGTACGCGAAAATGCCGCGAGTCTCGCCATCGCGTTCGAGACGACGACCCGACGGCGTGATGTCGGTGCCATTATCCTCAGGAAGCAGGTACGAGAATACCCCACCCTTATGTTTTTCGGTCTGCCACTGGGCCTCAACACCGAAGCCGAAGCCGCGCTCCCCGTAGTAGTCGAGATTCAGATCAACATCAACGCCCGGCGGGGCATCGATCTTGAACAGCGAGAGCGCGTTCCAGCGTGTCTGAAGTGCCAGCCCGGATCGATTCGAATCCCCGATCTGGATCTGCCGCAACGGGAAGTCGCCCGGGTCACCCTTGAACCCCGGCAGCCAAAGAATCGGCACCGGCCCGGCCTTGAGCGTCACGCTCTTGGCCTCGACAATGACTCCTGGGCGAGGATCGGATTCCGCTTCACGCTCGCCAGGGGTATCCAGCGTGACCTTGATATTCTTGATCCCGATCGTCACATCCGGCTCGAAGAAAGCGGTGTTAGAGATCGTCGCGTTTTCAGCGAGGAACTCGTCCTTGGCCGACTGACGCACGCTGTCCGCACGGACATACAGGGGCATGTCCGTCTCGCGATCGGTAGTCCAGAAGACTGTGTCGAGCATCAACGCCTTGTTGTTCACGACATCGAGGTACATCCGTGGCGCTCTCACAGACCACTGGGCATCGCCCGCGTAGACGCCGCCCTCAAGATAGATGCCCTCAATCTGACCCGTCCCGAACTGTGAGACGCCAGTCACCGGCTCGTCGCCGCGCGTGTAAATTACAACCCGCTCAGCGCTGAAATCGACCCAACGACGCGTGGACGGTGACAGGTACTGGACCTTGACACCGCCATCGGCGGTGATGACGGACTGCGTTCCACCGCGCACGCCATCGATGACGACTCGCCCACCGATCGCGATGGAGAAGATGCCATCGGCATCGAAGACCGGCCCCGCAGGACGATCCGCACTCGTCACAGGCTGCGTCGATGCGTCGCCAGCAATCTGCTCGTTCTTGGGCGCCTTGTTCTCTCCCGGAGTGGAATCGCGATCAGTCGGCGGTGACCACGGGCGATCCTGTTGTTGCTCAGCCCTGGGCTGATCAACACCCAGCACCCGCTCCGCGAAAACCTGCTCCGCGTTGGCGAGCAGCCGCCCTGGTTCGCTGTCTCGCTTCGGCGGCGAACTGAATCTCGCGTCCATCGCGAGGCTGATGGGCGAGTTCAGCTCGATCACGCCGCGCACTGGCATGCGTTGGGCTCGCATGGTGATCGTCCCGTCGGCGCTCCGCATGTCCTCAAAGACCGCGAAGACCTGATAGATGTCGCCACGCTCACCATCCGAGACTTTTCGCAGCCACAAGCTCGCCGACCGAGCGACGAACTGACTGCCGGCCAGTGTGACCTCAACATCTCCCACGAGCTGCATGCGGTGCGTGGTACCCTCACGCCAGACCCAGCCCGACCGGGCCTTGGCCTTGATCTCACCCACGACAGGGTTGATCGCAAAATCGACCGAATCGAACGATGCCCGAGCATCGGGCTGCACCATGGCGAGCGATCCCGCGATCGCGGTCCCCGGGACGCTCGAGAGCCCGAGGCATGTCCCCGCGAGCAGCGAGATCGCCAGTCGTCGGTTGTTGCGGGTAGACACGGGCTGGGACATACGCGATGAGATCCTTCCTGAGAGCGAAGACCAAAGTGTACCCGATCGGGTTCAGGCGGGTTGGAAATGGAGATCGAGCGTCGGGATATCTATGCTGTCCCCATGAGCATGAACACAGCGCGCCGCACCATTGCCGAGATGAAGCCCTCAGAGCGACTCGACGGTATCTATTCCATCGCCAACGCCCAGATGGGCACCACACAGAAAGGCAAGCCGTACCTGCGCTGCTTGCTCGGCGATTCCTCGGGGCAGGCCTCGGGTCGGATGTGGTCGATCGAGGAGAGCATGTTCCGGCGGCTCCCCACAGACGGGTTTGTCTGGGTCGAGGGCGAGACACAGGCCTACCAGGGCGAGCTGCAGATCATCATTCACCGTATCGATCCGCACGACCCTACACCAGATGAACTCCGGGAAATCCTGCCGGCATCCGATCGCGACCCCACAGAAATGTTCGCGGAAGTCAAGCGATTGCTGGACACGCTTGAGCACCCAGCCATGAAGGCCCTCGCCGAGACCTACCTCGCAGACGAGTACCTGATGGACGGCTTCCGCAACGCCCCCGCCGCGGCACGCCTGCACCATGCATACCTCGGCGGCCTGCTTGAACACACGCTCACGCTCATGCAGCTGGCCGATGTCATCTGCCCGATCTACCCCAAGATCAACCGCGACATCGTGATGATGGGACTCTTCCTGCACGACCTCGGCAAGACACGTGAACTCTACTACGACCGCGGCTTCGGCTACACCGATCGCGGTGAGCTGATCGGACACCTCGTTGAGGGCGCGATCATGCTCCACGACAAGGCCCAGCAGATGATGCACGAGCGTGGCACCCGCATGCCCGCGGGAGCCCTGACGATCCTGCAGCACATCATCATCTCGCACCACGAGAAGCCCGAGTACGGCTCGGCCAAGATGCCCTCATCGCCCGAGGCGGTGCTCGTCTCGCTGATCGACAACCTCGATGCCAAGACGGTCATGGCCCTGACGGCCGCCCGCCCGGATCGTGAAAACGCCGTCTCGCTGGGCGGGAACTTCACCGAGAAGAACTGGGCGCTGGGTGTCAAGCTCTACCGCCCCGACCCGCTGGCCGACTGACCCGAACCGGAGCCGGACAGGCGGGTGATTCATATCGCATCGCTCGCTTGACCCAGAGCGGTTGGTGGTCTTCAATCAGGACCCTCCCAGGCATTGTGCCCGGGCCATTCACGCCGGACCGAAGCCTCGGCCACCCGGCATGGTCGCTGCGAGCATCCTCGCAGCACCGCAGGCGGACTGAACCGCCCTGCGGACGGAAGAAAGGAAGCCGCCTATGGCGACTTACACCGGACCCAAGGTCCGTCTCTCGCGTCGTGTCGGTGTCCCCATCGCGGACATCCCCAAGCACACCAGCAAGCGTCAGCTCACCCCTCCGGGCATGCACGGCTACCGCGGTCGCCGCCTGCGTGACTACGGCATCCGCCTGCAGGAAAAGCAGAAGCTCCGCTACCACTACAACATTCTCGAGAAGCAGTTCCGCCGCACCGTTGACGAGGCAAAGCGTCGTCCCGGCAACTCGGGCGACATCCTGATGCAGCTCCTTGAGCTCCGTCTGGACAATGTGATCCGTCGTATGGGCGTTGCCCGCACGATCTGGGCCGCCCGCCAGATGGTCGGTCACGGTCATGTGCTCGTGAACGGTCGCAAGGTCGATATCCCCTCCTACCGACTCAAGGTCGGCGACACCATCACTCTCAAGACCAAGATCCAGAAGGTCGCTCGTGAGAACATGGAGTCGCTGGGCGGCCACGAGGTTCCGGGCTGGATCGCCTTCAACCCGAGCGAGCTCAACGCAAAGGTCGCGGCGCTGCCCACCAGCGATCAGATCCCCTTCGATGTGAACACCAACCTCATCATCGAGTTCTACCGCTAATACAATCAACCCTCGCGTCCGGCACCGTCAGACGCCGAGGATGAGCAACGCGAATCCTCGGGTCTTGCGCCCGAGGATTTGTTTATTCACACCTGACGAGATTGAACACCCATGATCAAGTTCATTCGCAAGTACCAGTTGCTCATCCTCGTTGTGGGTGGCTCGCTGCTGATGGTCGTCTTCCTGTTGCAGCCGATCCTCACACAGATGAGCCCCTCGCCGCTCAAATCGAAGGTGGCCAAGCTCGGCGACGGCACAACCTTCAACCGGGGCGATATCCAGCGGGCTCAGGCGACCATCTCCCTGCTGGGCAACGCCTACCCGCGATCGCTCCAGCCAAGGAGCAACGGCGGGCTCGGCCTCGACAGCACCTCGGAGACCAACGCTGCCCTGCACTGGCTGCTGCTGGCGGACGCCGCCCGCAAGGCCGGGCTGGTCGGCGAAGCCGGTGACGGTCAGTCGTGGATTCCCTTGCTCGCTGAGCAGGAAGCGATCATTCAAACTGAGAACGAGCGCATGCGCGGCTTGATCGCCAGCCCCGAGGCATACAACCAGCGTGCAACGGAACTCAAGTCACAGATCATCAACATCATCAACCAGCGCACACTGAGCACAGCCGCCAGCCTGCGTGGCACCGAGGACGACGCCTACCGCATCCTCGCAGAAGCACGCGGCGTATACCGCATGCTCAACGGGCTCGATAATGTCCCCTCGTTCAGCGACCTGAACGCGATCGAGATCAGCAAGGACCAGTTTGATGGCGTGGCCGTCAACGCGGTCCTGATCAAATCGTCGCTTGTTTCGGATGCCATCGAGGAGCCCAGCGAAGAAGCTCTCACCGCGTTCTTCAACGAGCATAAGGTCCATAAGCCCGAAGAGAACGAGTTCGGCTTCGGCTACTGGCAGCCCACCCGCATCAAGCTTGGCTGGATCAAGCTCGATCAGCAGGCGTTCCAGAATGCCGTCAAGGTTGATCGCATCGAGCTGAGCAAGATCTGGCAGCAGAACCGCGATCAGTACCCTGGCGACTTCGCCGGCGAGCGCGCCGGTCTGGAACGCAAGTTCCGCGAGGATCAGGCCCAGGCCATGATGGTCGAGGCCGATCGCATGATCCGCGCCCGAATCCATGACAAGACCAAGGGACTCACCAAGCAGAATGGCATCACCCAGCTCCCCGAAGACTGGGACCAGAACGCGCCCAAGCTCGACGAGGTCGCTCAGTTCGTGACCGAGCGGATCAACGAACAGTTCGGCATCTCGATGCCCACGATCGAGGTCCAGCTCATCGGCGACCGCTGGCTGTCCCCCAACGACATCCTCACACTCAACGGCATCGGTTTCTCGATGTATCGTGTCGGCTCCAAGCAGATTCCGACCTACCTGCTCCCGCAGTTCTTTGATGAGAACGCGCCAGAAGATACCGGTCTTGATGTCCAGCCGATGCTGCCCATCGTGGATCACGCCGCGATCGATCAGCAGGGCAACCGCTACTACGCGATGGTGCTCGATGTACGCGATGCGGGCCCCGCAGACGGCATCGACGATGTCGGGCGCGAGCGTGTCGTTGAAGACTACAAGTCGCTCAAGGCGTATGAACTGCTCGTGGCCCGCGGCGATGAGCTGACCCAACTGGCCCAGCAGAACAGTGATCTGGCCCCGGCCATTGATCAGGTCATGGCCATGCTCAGCGACAGCGATGCGGCTCGCCCCGGGGTGCTGCGTGAACTGCGTGTCCGCAAGGAATCGATCGATCGCGGGCTTGCCAGCAGCGTGCCCACGGAACTCAACAGCGAGATCTTCCGCTCCGCCGTCCGGGATGCGGCCAGCGGGCTCGACCCGCTCGCTCTGCCCACGCAGGTGCAGCAGAGCCCGATCGTGGTTCAGGCGGCCTTGCCACGCACCCGCTCATTCGCCTTGGCCATCGTGCTCGCCCCACGCCCGCTCACATTCGAGCAGTACCGCATGAATGCACGCAGTGCCATCAACCAGGCGCGCCGCCAGGAACTCGACGACGCGGGATACTTCACCGAGAACCCGTTCTCGTTCAGCGCCATGGCCAAGCGTGAGGGCCTCGAGCAGTTCGATACGGGAGAAGACGATTCCTAAGCTCAGCCACCACCCACGAGGGTGACGATCTCGATCGTCATTCCCTCTTGGATCGCAAACGAAGATCGTTCCCGCTTGGGAACGATTTTTTTGTCGACCTCTGCCGCGCAGATCGACCCGGCCAACCCGAGCTGCTCAATAAGCTGCTCGATGGTTGTGCCATCTTCGATCGCTCTTGATTCGCCGTTGACGGTGCACTGCATAGTCAATGCTACCCCTGCCAATGCTCGGCTTCATGCGGGAGCGACGCAACTCCGCCCCCGAGTGCCTGAATCGCCATTCGCATCGAAGTGTCTGCCGACTGAGCACGCACCTGATCCCGATCACCCGGGAAGATGAACCGCCGGCAGTCTTGGTATCCCTCGCGGTTTGCGACGCAGATCCACACGGTCCCCACGGGCTTCTCTTGGCTTCCACCGTCCGGTCCAGCGATACCGGTGATCGCGATCGCAAAATCGGCTTGGGCGTGCTGGAGACCACCCAACGCCATCTCAATGCCCGTCTGGGCGCTAACCGCCCCGTAGGACTCGAGCGTACTGGTTGAAACCCCTACCACCCGCTGCTTGAGTTCATTGCTATACGAAATGAACCCGCCCGGGTAGATGTCCGAGCTGCCCGGCAGTGCCGTCAGGCAAGCCCCAACAAGCCCGCCCGTGCAACTCTCGACCGTGGTGATCTGTCGCCCCCGAGCACGCAGGAGCCCTGAGAGCTCCCGAGTCGATTGAAGGAGCGACTCGGGGATCATCATGACCCCATCGACATCAGCGTATCGAACAGCTCAGGGATGCCCTTGGCGTGCGTTGCCACGGTTTCCACGATCGGGGCCTTGCCGGCGATGTCACGCAGGTCGCGAACGAGTTCGTCCTCGCCCGGGTGGTCGGCCTTGTTGCACACGAAGATATCAGCGATCTCCAAGATACCGGCCTTATCCATCTGAACCGCGTCGCCCATGCCAGGGGTCAGCACCACAGCCGTCAGATCCACATAGTCGCGGATCCGTGTCTCGTTCTGGCCCGCACCAACGGTCTCGACGAACAGCGTGTCGTATGCGTCGTTGCCTTCGCACGCACCGCCGATGAGCTCGACGGCATCGTTGAGCCCGTGGTAATCCTCGCCGCGGATCGCCAGCGAGTGGTAATAGACATGCTCACCGATGTTGTTGAAGTCGACACGCAGTCGATCGCCGAGCAGTGCGCCGTTGGTGATCGGGCTTTTGGGATCGAACGCGAGGACGGCGCATCGCCCGATGCTCGGATCATTCTGGGCACGGACAAAGTGCTCGCGGGCGAGCTGCGCGACGAGGGTGCTCTTGCCTGCACCGGGCGAGCCGGTGAGGCCGATGACTCGCTTGGGGCGACGACGCGTGGCGTCTTCGCGCATGGGCTTCTCGTTGTGGATGAGCGAGATATCCCGCGAGAGCTGAGCGCTGGGATGGTCCGTATCAACCTTGAGCGACTGCTTGTGCACCGTGCCGCGTACAGCGTTCACGATATCAATCAGCCCGGTCCCCGTGGGGAAACACTGGCGGACGCCCATCTCCTTGAGCTTGGGGATGTCTTCCTGCGGGAGGATGCCACCCATGAGGACGGGGATATCGGGGCGTCCGACCTTGGCCAGCCCATCGATGAGGTGCCTGCCCAGCACGAGGTGCGAGTTGGACATCATGGAGGCGGCGATGACATCGACATCCTCGTCGCGGGCCGAGATCGCCAGCGATTGGGGCGTCTGCCACAGCCCAGAGTAGATCACATGCACGCCTGAGTCGCGGAGGGCCCTCGCGATGACCTTCACACCTCGGTCGTGCCCATCGAGCCCCATCTTACCCAGCAGCACGCGGGGTCGATGGTCGAGATCGGCGCACCGATCGAGCTTCTCAAAGGCGCTGGTCGCTTCGCCGAGCTGCTGGGCCATGTGTCAGTTCCTCTGGGTTCTTCGGGACGGTGCGCACACCGTTGCGCGGGTGTGATTGTACGCAGAATGTCAAGGAAAGCCCATGCGGAAACCCGGGCAGAACGGGTTGCGGGCTGATACTCCAATGGCAGTTGTCTATGATTTTGACCCCAATACACACACCATTACGCAGCGTGAGGAGCAGCAGCATGAGCCACGGGATCAAGAAAGTCGGCGTCATCGGCAGCGGACAGATGGGCGGCGGTATCGCTCAGGTCGCGGCCGTCAGCGGATTCGAAACCGTCGTCTACGATCTCTCGGGCGACGCATTGGCCAGGTGCCAAGGCCTGCACGACAAGCTGCTCGCCCGCGCCGTTGAGAAGCAGCGGATGACCGAGGACGAGGTCAAGGCCGCAAAAGGCAACCTGACGTATGTCACCGATATGCATGGCCTGCACGACGCGGACATCGTCATCGAGGCCGTCGTTGAGGATCTTGAGGTCAAGAAGAAGATCTTCGCCGGGCTCGCCGAGCAGTTCAGCGGCAACCAGATCCTCGCGAGCAACACCTCTTCGATCTCCATCACCGCCCTGGCCACCAGTGTCGGCGATGCCGCCGACCGGTTCATCGGCATGCACTTCTTCAACCCCGTGCCGGTCATGAAGCTCGTGGAAGTCATCAACGGGCTGGCGACGAGCGCCGAAACCACCAAGCGAACCATCGCACTGGCCGAGGCGATGGGCAAGGTCGCGGTGCCTGCCAACGACCGTGCCGGCTTCGTGTCAAACCGCGTCCTCATGCCCATGATCAATGAGGCGTTCTACGCTTGGATGGAGGGCGTCGCCGAGCCCGAGCACATCGACGAAATCATGAAGCTCGGTATGGCGCACCCAATGGGCCCGCTGCGTCTGGCGGACTTCATCGGACTCGACACCTGTGTGCACATCATGGACGTGCTTGCCGAAGGCCTCAACAACGACCGCTACCGCGCGTGTCCGTTGCTCAAGCAACTGGTTGTCGCGGGTCGCTTGGGTGACAAGACCGGGCGTGGCGTGTTCAGCTACCGCTGATTTCTTCCGCCTATATGTATCCTCATATCCACATAACACTTTACAATCAAAGCGTCTACACACATTGATCGTCGCGCGTTATGATCAGGCATGCCCACGATTGAGCAGCTTGAAAAACTCCTGACGATCGACCCTGAAGACCCCTTTGTCCATTACGGCATCGGGCAGGAACGCGCCAAGCTCGGGCAGCACGAGCAAGCGATCGAGTGCTTCGATCAAGCACTGGCGATCGATGAATCGTACTGCTACGCCTATTACTTCAAAGCGATTTCTCTCAAAGAACTCGGTCGGCGCGAGGACGCCGTGGAAGTGATTCGCTGCGGCATCGAGCGAGCGATCAAAGCCGGCGAGGCGAAGGCACGCTCCGAGCTTGAGGGGTTGATGATCACGCTCAAATGAACGGCAGTTTCCGATCAAGAAGACGCAAGCCAGAGCCCGAGCCCATCCCGCTCGACGGCTCCGCCACAATCACCTCTTTGCGTGCATGCCCAGACGACCCTGCCCGTGTATCGATCAGGGTCAATCGCCAGCGTGTCGGTCGCATCCTGATCGAAACCAAAGCCCACCACCAGCTCGAGGTCGGCAGCGTTTGGGATGAAGCACTGGACACCGCCCTGCGCGTCGAGTTGGACCGTGGCAACGCGTATCGGGCCGCGATCCGGATCCTGACCAAGCGTGCCAAATCAAGCGGGGAACTCCAGCGCAAACTTCGTGAGTACCACTACGAGCCCGATGCGATCGATTGGTGCGTCGAACGCCTGACCGAGCTCCGGGTTCTGAATGATGAGGAATACGCCCGGATGGTTGTCCGATCGCAGCTGAGCCGCAAACCCGCCGGACGCCGCCTGCTCTCGGGCAAGCTCCGCGAGAAGGGCATCGATTCGCATCTCATCGAGCGGATTCTCGATGAGATGCTCGAAGATCGGGACACAATCGCCGACGCTCGCAAGCTTGCACAGCAAGCCGCAAGGACCATCTCCGATCGCCATGACCGGGAGGTCCGCAAGCGCCGGATCACCGCCCGATTGGCCCGGAGGGGCTTCGACTTCGATGTCATCAAGCGGGTGGTGGGCGAGCTGGATTTGGGGTAGGGCAAAACAGAAATCGGCTCGCCGATTGGGCGAGCCGATCAATGACCCCAGCGGGATTCGAACCCGCGTTCCCAGGATGAGAACCTGGTGTCCTGGACCAGACTAGACGATGGGGCCAAGACAGAGGTGGTTAACACAGGGCGTCCGTCGCTGAACACACGCCGAGAGAGAAAATGCCGAGCACCCTTTCGGCCGCCCGGCGAATGACCCCAGCGGGATTCGAACCCGCGTTACCAGGATGAAAACCTGGTGTCCTGGACCAGACTAGACGATGGGGCCAGGACGAAGATCAGGCGGGATTTTAGCCCCCAGTTCGTGTTCGTCAAGCAGGAGCTGAAACTGAGCTGGGCTGACTCAATCCTCGCTCAGCGGCTTGGATCGCGGGATAAAGGTGCGAATAGACCATCAGCCAAGCCGCGTCCTCGCTGCGAGCGGTGATCCGCTCGCAGCCATACTTCACGCTGGACCACAAGATCGAAATAGGGTGCCCTTCCGCGGGCCGTTCGATGCGAACATGGATCCCGATCGCGTCGAGCGAAGCTTGGATGGAGTCAATAGTCGGATACCAGCGGCGGTCGCATTCGGCCTGAAGACAGGGATCGCCCTCGAGGGGCCACCACCCCGCCGCATACAACCCGTCGAGTGCGAACTCGATCTCAGACATAGGTACCTCGTGCAATGTCCTGAGCCTACCAGCAGGTGACAGATCCTGTACCTGAAGATTCGACGAATCTGAATGAATTTGGACCAGAGTCGGCAAAATCTGCCGCTGGTCAATCGTGGCCCTGAATGCCAGGCATGATCACGAAGACCAGCAGGTCGTACATCATGTGCGCCCCCACCGCGATTCCCAGCCCCCTGCTCACAAAGAGCAGCCCAAAGTAGGCACCCGCGAGGGTGTAGAAAGTCGCCAGTCGCCAGTTGATGCCCACGCCGGGGATCATGACCTCGTTGTGGTGCCAGGCGAAGGCGATCGCCGAGAGCCCGACCGCCACGATGAGCCCGGTCTTGTGCTTGAACCCGAGCACATCGCTCACGACAAAGTGCAGAATCGTAATCAGCACCAGACGGAAGAGGAGTTCCTCATACAGCCCGGCACCGAACGCGAGGTAGATTCCCTCGAGCGTATTGGTTCCTTCTACCACGGCATCGGTCGGGACCTGTTGCGACAGGGCCGCCACCGCCGCGGGCTCGATAACGATAGCCAGCACGATGAGCGGCCCGGTCAGGAACGCCGACTCGGCAAGCATCGCCAGCAGCACCCCGAAGTGGATGCTCCACGATTTGCGGCTCATCAGGTGTTGCACCACAAGCGTGACCACGAGCGCCAGCATGGGCAGGTGCAGCCCGAGCACACCGGCTCCAAAGAGATCGAAGAACCGAACCAGCAGTTCCTGAGCTTCGAGGGTCGCCTCAAGCCCTTTACCGATCAGCCCTGTTGAGCCGAGCTCATAGAAGATGATGAACGGCGTGAGGAAGAGCAGAATATGCAGCGGCTGGGATGAGAGCCCGAAATAGCCGCCGCGTGCAAGCGGGAGCTTGGTGCCGGTCTGGGTCGGCAGGATATCGGGTTGGGTGCGTTGCGCTTGGCGCATGCGACCTGGTCATCCGTGGTGAATCGATCAGTGAAAAACCCGGCCAAGTAGCCGGGTTCATATCGTATCGTCTGGTTCTCGATCGTGCTTAGATCGAATCAGCCCATCGCCTTGAGACGAGCATTCATGCGGCTCTTGCGACGCGAGGCCTGGTTGCGATGGATCACGCCCTTCTGCGCCGAGCGGTCAACGATCTTGGCCGCCGCACGGAATGCTTGGGTCGCCTCGTCCTTGTTGCCGCTGGAGAGTGCACTCTCAAACGACTTGATCGCACCGCGCATGGTCCGCATATGCCAGCGGTTGCGGGCACGGCTGGTGATGTTCTGACGAATGCGCTTCTTGGCAGAGTTCGAGTGAGCCATGTATCTTTGCTTCCTGATTCGCTTCCAGGTACCTGAATCGAGTACAGCCGGGCATCCAACCCAGCGGGAAGATATTGTTGCCCTCTGAGGCAAGAAATCAACCTCTCGGGAGCGTAGAACTTGCCATCTGGGGCAAGCGGGCTTATTCTTACCCCCTACTGGCCGCCTAGGCGGTCGACAATGCGGGCGTAGCTCAATTGGATAGAAAACCTGACTACGGATCAGGAGGTTGAGGGTTCGAATCCTTCCGCCCGTGCTTACGCAAGCCCCGGTTCAACCGGGGTATTTTTATGCGCCGCTCGAACTCAACATCCATTGTTTAATGTCTTGATTTTGTTTGGTATCACTGACTTGCGTGAATCTCGGTTTCACCCTGTCGGATCATTGTGCACTACGCTCTGCCAATGAGCGATTGGGAGTTGATCTGGGCATCTGAACACGCGGTGCTTGTGCGGGCACGCGATTCTTCCCTCAGGGCCGTGGATTCGCGATGGATCAGCAAGCAACTCCGTGAGATCGTTGGCTCGGCTATTCGCTGCGTGATCCCTTCGTCACAAGGCGTGCTCATCCAACTTGATATCACACAGCTTGCAGCTTCTGAGGCCGCGGCCCTGCTTGCGTCGGCTTTGGACCACATCGAGCCGCCTGAGGAAGAATCGCTCACAGACCTGATCACGATCCCGGCGTGTTATGACCCCGCGCTCGCTCCGGACCTTGAACCCGTTGCCCAGCAGTTGGGACTTGAAGTGCAGACCCTCATTGAGATGCATGCACACCGTGAGTATCAGGTTGAAGCGCTGGGCTTCTCGCCGGGCTTCGGCTACCTGCGTTCGCTAGATGATCGTTTGCGGCTCCCGCGTCGCGATGAGCCGCGTACACGGATCCCGCCGGGGAGTATCGCGATCGCGGAGGATATGACGGCGGTGTATCCCAGCGAGAGCGCCGGCGGATGGCACCTGATCGCACGGACCCCGCTCCGTATGTTTGATGCGCAACACTGCCCGCCCGGGATGCTGCGCGTCGGCGATCGCGTTCGGTTTTTACCGATCGGTCTCGACTCATTCAAAGAGCAAGAGGAAGGTGCAAAGCGATGAGCGGGCTCGTGGTGCTCGACCCGGGGCTTCAGAGCAGCGTGCAGGACCTCGGTCGCGAGGCGTTCATGCACTTCGGTGTGCCGCAGAGTGGTGCGTTCGATGTCCGATCGCTCCGCATCGGCAACTCGATCCTAGGGAACGATCCCAACGCCGCGGCCATCGAGCTCACGATGCTGGGCGGCAGCTACCGCGTGCAGCAAGAGACAACTATCTGCCTGACCGGAGCGATGGCACCCCAGTTGAACGCCGAGCAAGCAGGCGTGCAGATAGCGCTTGAGATGAACCGACCGTATCACCTGCGATCAGGAGCGACGATTCGTGTCGGAAGGTTGCTTCAAGGTGCCCGCGCGTACCTGTGTTTCTCGGGCGGGATCCTGACCGAACAGGTACTTGGTAGCCGCTCATCACTTGTTTCCCTGCCCGCTGTCGGGCTTGGGCATCCGCTCCGCGCCGGCGAGACGCTCCCGCTCGGCGTCCCCCACCCCTGCAACCAGCATCTTGTTCCATATGATGAGAACACGTCGACATCTCCTGTTCGCATCGTTCCCGGCATGCACTGGTCGATGTTCAGCGAGGCACAGCGGACAGCGATGACCGAGTCCGTTTTTCGTGTTTCTCACCACAGCAATCGCGCGGGAGTTCGCCTCACGGATGCCAAGATTTGTGGATCGATCCCGAAACGAATCCCCAGCGTCGGAATGCTCCCTGGCTTTATACAGATCCCGGCTAATGGTGCCCCCATCGTTCTCGGGGTCGATGGCCCCACCATGGGTGGATACCCTGTGATCGGGAGTGTTGCATATGTCGATCTGCCTCGCATTGCGCAGGCATCCCCGCGTGACGAGATCGTGTTCCAGTGGATTGACCGCGAACACGCGGCCGAACTCCTTCAGCGTGAGGTCGCCGATTGATGAGAGTCCGAAGGGTGCAACTCGGGTGCGATACGGGCGAAGCAGCTGAGGGCGCTGGACGCCATCGTGAACTCGCCTTGTTGCCTTATGTGGACACGGTGAGCATCGCCTGTGGCGGGCACGCGGGTGACGATGATTCCATGCTCGCGATCATGTCCGCTGCCGTCGAGCACCATTGTGGCATCGGTGCGCATCCGTCCTACCCGGATCGCGACGGATTCGGGAGGCGGCACATTGAGATTTCACGATCAGCTCTCGAAGCGTCCGTCTCAGATCAGTTGCGAGCTCTTTCGCGCATCGCAGAGTCGCTCGGTGCTGCGATCGAGCATGTAAAACCACACGGCGCACTCTACCACGATATCGCCTCTGATCCGGACCTGGCGGTATGGCTCGCGGGCGTCTTCGAGCAGACCATTCCCAAAGCCAGGATCGTGCTACCCGTGGGGTCGGGATCGATCGAAGCGATTGAACATTCAGGGCATTTGGTCGCTCGTGAGGGGTTCTGCGATCGTGTCTATGAGCCAGACGGCACACTCCGCGCTCGCGCGTTGCCCGATGCACTGATCGATGACGCAGAACACGCTGCAGCCCAATGCGTGACCCTGATACAGGACAAGCGATGCGACCTGCTTTGCGTGCACAGCGATACTCCGAATGCGCCTTCAATTGCCAAGGCTGTCCGGGGGCAACTCGAATCGCTCTTGGGCGGCTGACTCCACCCTGAGTTCTGGCTTTGATCGGGTACCGTCCAGAGAGAACAGCTCGACAATGACTCTAAATTCTTGTCCGCATAGGGGTAAGGAATTGTCTTGCCCGATCCGTGAGGCGCGATATACTCTCAGGACCCGGGGCATGAAGCCGGGAGCAACTGGAGAAAGCATCGGATGCTGGTTATTACCCGCCGAGAAGGTGAAGAAGTCGTCATCGGGGATCCCAAGAACCCGATCGGTGTTGTTCGCATCGCGAGCGTCAAGGGCGAGCGCGTCCGTGTCGCATTCGACTTCCCTCGTGATGTCGAGATCCACCGTCGTGAGATCGCCGATCAGATTGTGATCGAGATCGACGACAGCCCGGCAGTGATCGGCGAGATTAAGCCGGCCACCGCTCGCTGAGCACCTTTCAAATCGTTGCACTCGCAGATACCAAGCACCCCAACGCAGAGGGTGCTTTTTTTACCATGCCAGTCTTCCTTGCATCCATAAAGAAGCCCCCGCATTACGGGGGCTTGCAGTATCAATAACTGTGAACTCCGGGCTTACTCGGGCGAGCCTGAGCTCATGTCGTAGACCCAGCCCTCGATGGCGCGATCGAGATCCTGGACCTCGCCGGCGCCGAAGAACAGCCCGAGCTCACGCTCGGCGGCCTCGGGGCTGTCTGAGCCGTGGATCAGGTTGAAGGAGTTCGAGACGCCGTAGTCGCCACGGATGGTGCCGGCTTCGGCCTTGGAGCCGAAGGTTGCACCCATCATTGAGCGGGCGATCGAGATCGCCCCGACCCCACGCACAGCCATCACGACCACCGGTGAGCTGGTCATGAACCCCACGAGCCCCTTGTAGAAGGGACGCTCCTTGTGGGCCTCGTAGTGGGTCGCGGCCAGTTCCTGGCTGATGGTCATCATCTTCATGCCGACGATGGCCAGGCCTTTTTCTTCGAAGCGGGTGATGATTTTGCCGGCCAGCCCACGCTGAACGGCATCGGGCTTCAGGATGATGAGGGTGGTTTCCATGCTGGGTTTCTCCAGATTGCGGGTTGAATCGGGTGCCGATCGCAGGTGCTCGGGCGGGTCGAGATCGTAGGCGTGCCGGTTTCCCGCGTCATTTGCTGCCAACACGGAGAAAATCATCCCCAAAGCTCATTGTTTTATCGTATTAGTACGATATAATTAGAGCATGCCCGACTCGTACCAGATCACCCCGATTGAGCATATGAAGGAAGCGGCCGCCTGCCTCAAGGTGATCGCCAACCCCGTGCGGCTCCAGATCGTCGAGCTCCTGCTCGATCACCGCTTGCGGGTGAACGAGATCGCGGATCTCACCGATACCCCTCAAAATGTGGTATCTGAGCACCTCAAGCGCCTGCGAGAGCACGGGCTGGTATCCATGGAACGCGAGGGCCGCTGCGTCTACTGCCGGGTCATCGAGCCGGGAATGCGATCGATCATCCAGTGCGTCCAGGCGCGGTACGCGTCGGCACGCCTTCAAGTACAACGAACCACCTGATCAAGATTCTATCGCACAGTTGCGATATGAAAGGAGTACAGACATGACTGCAAATCCCGTCGTACGGTTGCTGAAAACGCCCCGATGGTCGCCGTATGTCGTGGGCACCATGCTCGGCGTCCTCTCGTGGATCACTTTCGCGACCATGAACAAGGCCCTGGGCACCTCCACCACGATGGTGCGAGCCACGGGTGCGGCCGAGCGGATCGTGGCTCCGGCTCACGCCGACAACACGCCCTACTTCGTCAAGTACATCGGCACCCGGGCAGAACCCAACGCCGTGGTCGACTGGCAGTTTGCACTCGTCATCTTCCTTGCCTTCGGTGCATTCATCGCGGCGAGGCTCAGCGGCAAGGTTCGCGCCGAGCACATCCCCGATCTCTGGCAGCGTCGCTTCGGCGGCTCGAGGGCGTTGCGCTATTCAGCCGCGTTTGCAGGCGGCATCATCCTCATCATCGGCGCCCGAATGGCTGGCGGATGCACCTCGGGGCACGGGCTCTCGGGAGGCATGCAGCTCGCAACCTCGGGCTGGATCTTCATGGGTGCGATGTTCGCGGGCGGGGTCCCCACCGCGCTGCTGCTCTACTCAGGTCTCAAAGACAAGGGAGGTGCGTCATGAACGCATGGTTCGCTGATCCAACAACGCTGGTTCTCGGTGCGATCACCGGGCTGGTGTTCGGCTTCCTGCTCCAGAAGGGCGGCGTGACGAGCTTCAACGTCATCGTCAATCAGTTCCGCTTCAAGGACTTCACCGTGCTCAAGGTCATGATGACGGCGATTATCGTCGGCGGACTCGGCATCTACGGCATGCGTGCGATGGGGATGGATATCGCTATGCATGTCAAGGGCACCGAACTGCTCGGCAACGCGCTCGGCGGTCTGATCTTCGGCGTCGGCATGGTGCTCCTCGGCTACTGCCCGGGCACCGCCGTGGCCGCGATCGGCGCGGGCTCGCGGCACGCGATCTCTGGCGTGCTGGGTATGCTGATCGGCGCAGGGATCTACGCCGAGATGTACCCCTGGGCCAAGGCGCACATTCTCAGTGTCGGCAGCATCGGCAAGGTCACGATCCCTGAACAGATCCATCTGAGCCCGCTTGTGCTGCTCGTGCCGCTCGCCATCGGCGCGGCGATCGTGCTGCCCCGGCTTGCCGGCTCGACCCGTGCGAACCCTGATACCTAAGCGTAAAGAACATATGTAGATCACAAGGCGCAGCCCGCTCTGAAGAGCGGGTTGTTTCTTAGCGGTAGAGCTGCGGGTTGTTGATGGCGCCGTAGCCCGGATTAAACCCGTCGCGGGCGTTGGCCTGAGCGTCGGCGATGTCGCTCAGGCGGTAGTGGCTGCCACGGCCGTTGACCTTGACATAGATGTCCCAGGAAGTGAAGCCTGTATCGCCGTAGCTCTCGTCCGGGTTGTCGTTCACAAAGCCGTTGCCCGGCGGGACGAAGAGCTCCGCGTGCCCATCAAGGAAGTAGGTTGTGCCGCCACCCTCGTGGCGCGTGCTCCACTGGTCATAGTTGCCCCACGCGCCGTCTGTCACGCCCTGCGGGCCGTTGTTATTGAACCACCACCCGCTCTCCTCGATGATGATCGGCAATCCGGGCATGCGTTCAATCTTGCCCTGATTGATCAGGTGATCAAACTGGGCCCTGTTGAGCACCGGATCGGCGGCGTGGGGCTGGTTGAAATACCAGACATCAAACTGGGCGGTATCCTTCGCGCCCTGGCAGGGGTTGCTGAAGCTGTAGTCAAAGTTCAGCTCGCTCTCGCCATAGAAATACTCACCAAGCTGACCGATGTTGTCCGGGTCGTTCGGGATGCCCGTCGCATCACGGCGCTGGTTGGTCGGGCACGCCACGATCTCGTTGGCGTTGTCGACATAATCCATCAGCAGACCAACATCCTTCCGACGATTGCCGGGACGGTTGTAGAGGTATGCCCAGTTGATGGTGTTGAGATCGCCGCGTGCATTGCGTCGCCCGCGGGTTGTCTCGAAGAGCCCCGTGGGCATGGACTGACCGTCGTAGTCGAGGGCATAGAGACTGTTGGCCAGCCCGAGCTGACGCATGTTGGAAAGACAGATCGTCCGCTGTGCCGTACGCCGAGCCGAACCCAGCGCGGGGAGCAGGATGCCGATAAGCACCGCGATGATCGCGATGACCACGAGCAGCTCAATCAGCGTGAAGGCCCGGACGCCTTGAGCAGACGCCCAACGGGAACGCAAGGTGTGTGTACGCATCAGTTGCCCCTGTACGAATGTACTTGCCCAGCATACCAGAACTGGGGTTGATATCAGCCCCAATGCGCCGCGATGCTGACATTTTCTGAACATTCGAGCACGCCACCGCTCCCTCCTAAGCACCCCGTTCGCAGTGGTTTGTGAAGATCGCATGATCTCGTCAACAACGCGTCCACAACACTTCCTCAAGACGCTACCCTCGGGTCCAAGTGTGATTTCCAAGTCACGGATGATCCTTGGGCCCACATTCACAGGCAGGTGCAACGATGCGTTACCGAGCGTGCTGGATCTCGGATCTTCATCTGGGAAGCAAGAAGGCCGAGACCGAGCTGATCTACAGCTTCCTCAAGAAGAACGAGTTTGATTTCCTCTACCTCAACGGCGATGTCATCGACATCTGGCGCTGGAAGCAGGCTGGGTTGCTCAAGGCCCGCAACACGCAAGAGCACATCAATGTCGTACAACGCCTGCTCAAGCTCGCCAAGCGCGAAGCGATCGTGCACTACACCATCGGGAATCACGACGAGTTCCTGATGCACTTCCTCAGCGAGCACAACAAGCCGCGCGAGTTCGGCAACATCGAGCTCAGCGAGCGGGTCGTGCACACCACCGTCAGCGGGAAGAAGTACCTCGTGCTCCACGGACATCAGTTCGACCTCGTGACCCGTACCGCGCCGTGGATCGCCAAGCTCGGTGACCGCGGCTACGAGTTCACCATCTGGATCAACCGGATTGTCAACCGGATCCGACGGCGCCTCGGGCTGCGATACTGGTCGCTCTCCAAGTTCATCAAGCTCAAGGTCAAGAAGGCCACCATGATCGTCGGGAGATTCGAGGAGAGCGCCCTCCACTACGCCCGCGAGCACGGTTACGACGGCATCATCTGCGGGCACATCCACAACCCGGAGATCAGCCTGTACGACGACGGGCCCGATTATCTCAACAGCGGGTGCTGGACAGACCAGGCCAACTGCAACGCGCTGGTCGAAAGAGCGGACGGCAGCATCGATCTCATCCAATGGGACGGCGAGAAAGAGATCGTCCTCAAGACAACCGACACCGAGCGCGACGGCGTGTACTTCCACACGCTCGAGGAGCTCAACGAGAAGAAACCCAGGAAGCACGCGCCCATCGAACCGCGCGAGCCCAGTTCCATCGGCTGACACTTGGCGCATAGACTCCCCTATGCAATCAGGTCCATCGAAGAACCCAGCCCACCAGAAGGCCTTTGAAGAGTTCAGACGCATCGAGCAGCTCCAGCTGCGCGGGCAGCGTGAGGTGGCGCTCGAGGCATCCAAGTCACTCGCGAGCAAGAACTCGGGCTGGCCATACGCCCACTACTCGCTGAGCGTGTCCTACGCCCTGCTCGGACGCTTCGAGGAAGCCCGGCGTTCGATCCGCAAAGCGATCTCGCTCAAGGAGACCATCGGCTCGTTCCACGCCAAGCTCGGCGAGATCCTCCACCGACTCGACGACATGGACGGGGCACGCAAGGCCTTCGCCAGAGCGATCGAGCTCGAGCCCAACGAGGTCAGCCACCAGGTCTCACTCGCGTGGGCCCTGAGGCTCTCTGGCGAGCAGGATGAGGCGATCGGGATACTCGACCGGCTCTATGAGCAGGGCGTGCGTGACCATCGCATGGTGCGGATACTCGCCAACCTGCTGGGGCAGATGGGGCAGACCGAGCGTGGGATCGAGGTTCTTGAACCGCTCGCGAATGAAACGCACTCGGACCAGCAGATCATCGCCGCGCACTGGTATGTTCTCGCCCGCCTCTACGACAAAGCCGGACGATACGACGACGCGTACGCGGCCGCGACGCGTGGGGCCGAACTCAACGCAAAGACCTACGACCCCGGCGAGCGGGAATGGCTCTTCGAACAACGGTCCCAGGCGTGGAACGCCGAGACCATGGGCACACTGGAACGATCGGGCGTCGACTCGGAGAAGCTGGTCTTCATCGTCGGCATGCCCCGTTCGGGCACGACGCTGGTCGAGCAGATCATCGGCTCGCACCCCAAGGCCTACGGCGCGGGCGAGCGGATCAATATCTTCAACGCCGTGCGTGAGCTGGTCACGCCCCCCGACTCGTCCGCGACGATCGCTGCCATGGCACGGGGCCTCCAGAAGGCCACGCTCGCACGCACGGCCAGACGCATCCTCAAGGACATGGAGAAGCAGGCCCCATCGGGCAGCAAGCCCGAGCGGATCTGCGACAAGCTGCTGCTCAACTTTCAGCACCTGGGGCTGATTGAGCAGCTCTTCCCCAACGCCCGCGTGATCATCTGCACACGCCAGCCGCTGGATAACTACATCAGCAGCTACCTGCTCGATTTCGAGGGCGTCAATGCCCACGCGTACACCGATAAGCCGGAATGGTTCGCCCATTTCTATGCGCTGCACCAGCGGTACATCGAGCACTTCAAGCGGGTCTGCTCGCTGCCGATCCTTGAGGTGTCCTATGAGCAACTGGTGGAAGACCAGCGGGCACAGACAGAACGGATGCTCGAGTTCCTGGGTCTGGAGTTCGACGAGCGGTGCCTGAACTTCCACGAGCTTGAGCGGGCCGTCAACACGGCCTCCACCGATCAGGTGCGACAGAAGATGTACACCCGCGCGATGGGGCGTTGGCGGCATTACGAGCCCCACCTGGGCCCCGTCCGCGATGCGTTCAAATCGCACGGCGTGCAGATCGACTGACCACCGCCGGTCGCTCTCATCCGAGACAGCCCGGCATTCCAGCTCAGTTTCAACAGCAAAAAAGAAGACACCCGCAGCCGGAGCTGCGGGTGTCCTTGGTTTTGTATCAGGATGTGATCGGCGAGCCGATCAACCGTGAATCAGGCGATTACATTACGGGCAGCCCGCGTTGTAATCGGTGAGGAACGCCGAAACGTCGAAGAAGTTCGTCGAGCCGTCACCGTTGTAGTCCGCACCAGTGTTGTAACCCTGGAGGAACAGCGAAACGTCGAAGAAGTTCAGCATGCCGTCACCATTGAGGTCGGCGGGGCAGGGGTTGACCACGCCCGGGCCGTACAGGCTGAACTGGAACATCGCGGCCGGGTTGTAGCCAACGCCACCGGTCGAGATCAGACCGCCGGTACAGGCGAAGCCACCGAACCAGTAACCACCGTTGTAGAGGATGAGCTCGCCGCCCATGCCGTCATCGATCGGCGGGTTGTAGAGGGCGAAGCGGTCTTCCTCACCGGTACCAGCGGCGTCAACCGCGGTATCGATGTTGTAGGTGAAGGTACCGTCGCCGTTATCAACAGCGCTACCCTCGGGGAAGCCGAAGCTCACGCCGATGGTGTCCGACGAGCTGGTCGCGGCCACACCGGTGTCGCCGTCGCTGTCGAAGTCGTTGCCGGTGCCGGGCTGGTAGAAGCGAACAGTCCAGGACCAGTCGAACAGGCCGTCGCCGTCCAGGTCGCTGTCGGGCAGGCTGTCGAAGTCACGGTCCGCGTTGGCGATCGAGACGCCGTCGGGGATGCCGTCGCTGTTGGTGTCGACGCTGCTGTTGCAGAACGCCGCGGTCTGGCAGTCGCCGTCCGAGTCACCGATTTCGAAGCTGAGGTCGGTGCCGGTGAAACCAGCAACGAGGTCAACATCGAGGGTGTAGCCGCTCAGGAAGCCAGGAGCAGCGATGTTACCCGGGAGGTTGAAGAACAGGACATTGACGAGGGGCAGGCGGGTCGACTGGTTGAGCGCACGGCCGTTGTCCGCGTCCCAGATGATCCACTGACCAGCGAGCTCCTCAACGCCGTCACCGATCGAGTCGAGGTCGGTGTCGGTGTCGGCATGGTTGACAACCCAGTTGACCTGGAAGCAGTCAACCACGGTGTCCTTGGCGATGTCGCCGTAGTCCATGAAGGTGATGTTGGTCGCCAGCGACGACGAGGGGGTGGGGTTGTCCACACCGAAGAAGTACGAGGTGGTGTAACCAAATGCCGCACAGGCGTTCTGGACCTGCGCCGACCAGATGGCGACGCTGCTGCCGGTATCGGCGGGAGCGGTCTGGCCATCACCGAGAACGGTGACGATACGCTCGCCCGAAGCGACATTGTAGTAGATGTGACCAATCTGCTGGACGTTGCCCTGGGTCGGACCGAGGGTTGTCGGGGTGTTCGACGCTGCCGCGGTGCTGGCGATACCAGCGGCCATGGCCAGGGTCAGTGCACTCTTCGCATTCATGGAAAAGCTCCTCTTTTTGATTCTTGAAACAGTGAAACCACAACTCGACACAGATGTCTAACGGAGAAACAAGTTTTTCAGTTAGACACCATGAACGAACGAATGAGACCCTCTGAGCACAGTTGCCTGAGCAGTCGTCAACACATGTTTACCGCGTCGAGGTTCTCTCTCCCCTGACCGGGTGGTTGATCAGCTCCAATCTGAGTCTGAACAATCATCCTTGCGGCAACTCTTCGGCACCGAAGTACTCGAAGAGGTTCGCCGTGCATGCACGGCATGTTCCGTCTCACGACGGTACAACCACGAATATACTCCATTCAGCATTCCCCGCAAGGGGGCATTCATGGAAAATCGGCAGATTTTCTTCGGTGCTGCGGGCGAATAACATCTTGGCCGGCTCCCAGTGCATGGCCCGATAAGTGCTTATGTGCCCGCAACCGTTGGGAATACCGTTTTTATACGGCGCACAAAGTCATCGAAGAAGACCGACGCATCATGCGGACCTGGCGAAGCTTCTGGATGAAACTGGACCGATTTGATCGGGCGCGTCGCATGTCGGAAGCCCGCGACGGTGTTGTCGTTGAGATGAAGATGGGTAATGACCCCACCCGCACGGGTGAGTGATTCGGGCTCAACCGCAAATCCGTGGTTCTGGCTGGTGATCTCGACCCGCCCGGATTCGATGGCATGCACGGGCTGATTGGCTCCGCGGTGCCCGAAAGGGAGCTTATAGGTCTTGGCCCCGATCGCCAGACAGAGAAGCTGGTGCCCAAGGCAGATGCCGTAGATCGGCAGGTCCGAGAGCTCGGGGTCCGCGATCAGCTCGCGGAGCGTCGCCACAACGGCCTGCACGGCCTCGGGGTCACCCGGGCCGTTGGAGAGGAACAGCCCGTGGGCCTGCCCCTGCTGGACCATGCCCTTGATCTGCTCGGCGGTGGTGCTCTGCGGGATCAACTTCACCCGGAGCCCACGCTGGGCCAGGTGGCGTGCGATATTGGATTTGATGCCGAAATCAAACAGCAGCACGCTGGGGGCCTCGTCGGCATCGAACGCGGGGAGCGTCTCAGCACCCCACGCCTCGAGGGTCGCTTCCCAATCGCATGCTTCCGGTGAACCGGCGACGCTGGCGAGGTTTTGCCCGCTCATGGACTCGACCTTGCGGGCCATCTCCACGAGCTGCTCATCGGTGAGATCTTCTCGATCTGTAAGGACGGCCTGAACGACCCCACCGCTGCGGAGCGAGCGGGTCAGGGCGCGGGTATCCAGATCGGCGATCCCGAGCACCCCGGCGTCGTTGAGATAATCGCTAAGTTCCTGCTCCAGGCGGTAGTTTGAGGGGTGACGGGTGAGCTCGTGGATCACGAAGCCAGCCACCTGAACCCTTCTCGACTCTGTGTCCTCATGGTTCACACCGGTATTCCCGATGAGCGGCTGGGTCTGGATCAGGATCTGCCCCATATAGGACGGGTCCGTCAGGGACTCCTGATAGCCGCACATCGCGGTGTTGAAGACCAGCTCGCCCGTTGAGACAATCTGCTTCCCAGCGGCACCGAATGCGACACCTGAAAACAGTTGGCCGTTGGAAAGGGCGAGTCTTGCGATGGGTTTCTGCACGGTCGATGGGCTTTGTTCGTTCATGCTGGATTACAGTGTATGAACACCATGGACCTCTTTCCCCAATCCGAGCCGACAGAAACGCACGATTGCGTGTATCCCCGCTATGCGCGGGTGGCGCTGGAGAGCGGTATCGATCGGATGGAGGGCCTGAGCTACGGGGCCGAAGAGCATGTCCAGGTCGGGCAGCGGGTGATGGCCCCTGTCGGACGCGGCAACACCCCCACCGGTGGCTATGTGATCGAGGTCGGCGGGCCCGAACTTCTGGATGGCTACGACCCGCGCAAGGTGAAGGGCATCTCGCAGTACACCCCGGCCGTGCTCCCTGAGTCGCTGGTGGAACTCGCCAAATGGATGAGCGTCTACTACATGTGCCCGCTGGGCATGGTGTTCGCGAGCGTGGTGCCCGCAGCGGTGAAAGCGGATATTGGTCGGCGGCGCAAGAAAGCCGTGGAGATCGATCCTGAATCCGGCTCTGCGGATCTGGAATCGCTGAGCAAGGGTGCACGGCGGGCATGGGAAGCGATCCGGGCGATCGATGCCGGCGTGTTTCCGATCGAGCCGCGATTGTTGGCATCTCGGATCGAAGAGAAATCCGTCGCGAGCATCAACCGCCTGCTCGCTGCGGGGCTCCTTCGGGAAACCGAGGTTGAGGAGATCAAGGCTCCAAAGCTCTTTGATGTGCTCGCCCCGGACGATTCGGGCAGCCACACCCTGACAGCGACGCAGCGGGCGGTCGTCGAGGGGATCTCGAACACCTTTGGTTCGTTTCAGCCGCATGTGTTGCATGGTGTGACGGGATCAGGCAAGACCGAGGTCTACATCAACCTAGTCCGCCGCGTGCTGGAGAGGGGCCAGCGGGCATTGATGCTCGTGCCCGAGATCGCGTTGACGCCCCAGACCGCGGGGCGGTTCGTGAACACCTTCCGCGATGCGGGTGTGGCGGTGCTGCACTCGGGGTTGACCAAGGCCGCACGGAACCAGCAGTGGTCGCTCGCGGCCTCTGGTGATGCCCGCGTCGTCATCGGGGCGCGATCAGCGATCTTCGCGCCGCTGGAAGACCTCGGCGTGATCATCGTGGACGAGGAGCATGACGGGTCGTACAAGCAGGACCAGCTCCCCCGCTACAACGCGCGTGATGTGGCGGTCAAACGCGGGCATCTGGAATCGTGCCCGGTGATCCTCGGGTCGGCCACGCCGTCGCTTGAGAGCTGGCATAACGCCAAGTCCGGTCGGTACGCGCTGTGGTCGATGCCAGAACGGGTAGGCTCGGGCACCATGCCCAAGGTCAAGATCGTGAACATGGCCCTGGCGGATGAGCGGATGAAGGCGCCCAAGTCGTTCGGGCACAACCAGGACTTCGCGATCGGTCGATCGCTGGGACACGCGCTGGAGCAAACGATTCATGCCGGGCAGCAAGCGATCCTCCTGCTGAACCGACGGGGCTTTGCGTCGGTTGTGGTCAGCTCCGATCGGGCGAGTGGCTGGAAGCTAGAGTGTGAGCAGTGCGACACGACGATGGTGGTCCACCGCGGCAGCGTCCGCCAGAGCGGAGGCAAGCGGTTTGTGCGTTGCCATCACTGCCTGAGCGAGCAGCTGATCCCCAAGGTCGATCCGATCTCGGGCAAGCCGGTCATCGAGCTGGGCGCGGGCACACAGCGGGTCGAAGACGAGATCGCGTTGCGGTTTGGCGAGTCGCTGGGGCTCGTGGCTGGGGAGAACTACGAGCGGGTCGATGCGGACTCGATGAACAAGGCGAGCGATTACTTCTCGGTGCTCGATCGGTTCCGGACCGGTGAGCTGCGTCTGCTGCTTGGCACGCAGATGATCGCGAAGGGGTTGGACTTCCCGAATGTCTCGCTTGTGGGTGTCCTCAGCGCGGACACCGCGATGCACCTGCCGGACTTCAGGGCCGAGGAGCGGACCTACCAGCTCGTCTCACAGGTGGCGGGTCGCGCCGGGCGAGGGAGCACGCCGGGTCGGGTGATCGTGCAGACACTCAACCCCGGTGCTGCGAGCATCACACGGGCTGCCAGGCACGATTACGAAGGGTTCGCCCGCGATGAGCTGGGTGCACGCCACCGGGCGGGGCTGCCGCCGTTCATTCGTATGGTGCGGATCGTGATTCGCGACGAGCAGCACGATCGTGGGCAGTCGCGGGCGAAAGAGATTGTCGACACGCTGCGGGCGGCCGCGGATCCGAGGGTGCAGATCCAAGGTCCGATGCCCTGCCCGATCGGGCGGATCGCCAACTTCTACCGCTTCGAGATCATGATGCTCTGCCCCAGCCCCAAGCCGATGCAGGACGCCCTGCAGCAGGTCCGCAGCGAGGGGATGCTCAAGAGCGACTCACGGGTCGCCATCGATGTCGACCCGCTCTGGCTCATGTGACTCGGGCACGCCCTGGATGCGGACCATGACGCGTGTGCCCTTCTCGGGGAGCAGGTCCCGGTTGGCGATCCAGACTGGCTCGTCGACTTCGGCGTGGTGTGAAAGCGTCCAGCGTGGGGCGATGACCTCGTCACCAAACGAAGTGAGGGAGATGAGCGTGCCGGTGCCGTCGGCCTCATAACCACGACCTGTAAAACGCGAGCCGGCGAAGACCAGCCCATCCCACTGTTCGCTTTCGGTGAGCTTTGATGCGTTGTCGATATGGGTCACCCAATCAACGATCGGCGTCCATGCTTCGGACTCCGGGTCAGTGTCGGATAGAACCGCGACGGAGACGACGAGTGATTCGCCATGTGCATTGACCGCCTTGCCTTCTTCGTCACGGGAGAGTGGTGCGCCGGACTCGAAGCCCGCGGCGAGCAGGGCGGCGTGCAGGTTGGATGGTTTGACCTTGGCCATCACGAGCGATTCGTGCTCGCGTGAATCGGGGGCGGTGACCAGCATCTCGAGATACACATCGGGCGTGTCGGGGTGATGGGCGTTGATGCAGACCTCGCCCTCGAACTCGACAACTCCCTCCCCGATCCGGATGCCAGGCAGCAGCTCGCGGAGCTCAGTGGGTTGCGGATCGGCGGGCTGGATCAGCAGCAAGCATGTGAGCGTGAGTGCTGTGATCATGACGGTGCTCCTACGCGGCTCGTGGCAAGCTCGACGAACCTTTCCCCCCGCTGCTCATAGTTGTTGAACTGATCCCATGAGGCGCAGCCCGGCGAGAGCAGAACGATATCGCCAGCGCGAACTCGCTCATGTATTCGGCTCATCGCGTGATCGAGCGTGCCGCAGTTGAAGGCGTTGGGCCGGCTGCAGATCGAGTTGGCCGTTGTGCCGATGGCGTAGAGCCCGGCGAGCTGAGGCGCGAGGTTGGCGATCTCGCTGAGGTCGGACTTTTTGTCGTAGCCGCCTGCGATGAGATGGACGCGGGCTCGCTCAACAAGGGATTCCATCGCGTTGACCGCGAGCATGGTTGCGCCGGGTGTTGTTGACTTGGAATCGTTGAAGTAGACGACACCGTCCTTTTCGGCGCATCGCTGGAGCCGGTGTGGCAGCCCCGGGAAAGAGCGGACTGCGGCCGCGAGGTCATCGGTGACCAGGTCCGGGAGTAGTGCTTGGGCACAGGCGATGGCACAGGCCGCATTGCGGGCGTTGTGCGACCCGGGTATGGCACAGTCTTCGACGGCATCCGATTCGGCGACGATTTGTTTGGGTGCGGAAGTGATACTTGCCCAGGACTCGAGTTCGCTGGGAAAGACCGCCGTCGAGTCCTTCGAGAGGATCTCAATGAGCCGCTGCTTGCTTCGCTTGTAGTGCAGTTCGTCAAGGTGCCAGTCGATGTGGTTGGGGGCGTAGCTGGTCACGCAGGCAACAGCAGGCGGCATCGGGCCTTGCGAATCGCGACCCCACAACCAATAGATCATGGCGCTGGAGAGTTCGAGGACGACATGTGTGTCGGGATCAAGATCCCCTACGGCGTCGAGCAGGGAACCACCGATGTTGCCCGCGAGCAGGGTGGAGACACCGCATCGTGAGAGTGCATGGTGCGTCATGGCGCTCGTCGTGCTCTTGCCCGCTGAGCCGGTGATCGCAATCACTCTGCGGGAATCGAGCAGCCGGTAGGCGATCTCGATCTCGGTGGTGATGCGGATGCCCCGCCGCTGGGCGGCCACGACGAACGGGTGATCCCATGGGTGCGGTACGGCTGGATTGACGATCAGCGTATCGATACCATCGAGCAATGCCGGATCGTGCGAGCCAAGTTCAACACGGAGCATCGGATGCTCGCCGAGTTGTGCGAGTGGATCCGCGAGGGCTTCGGCACTGTCACGATCATTGAGAATGACAGATGCTCCCTGCCCGAGCAGGTAGCGGGTGACGCCGAGCCCGCCTCCGAATCGCCCGAGCCCCATGACCAGCACGCGGGAACCGTTGAACTCGGGCTGTTTGTCATGGGTAAGCATCTTCAGATGATATCACGCGTCTGGAGTTGGCTTCGATTCTGGGTTCTCGATCAGCACTTTGAGATCACTCAGATGCTCGCTCATGTGCTTGGCGCACATCTTGATCATCATCGAGCCGAAGGCCCCGGCCAACATGCGTGTCCACCACTTGTTGGGGGCGTTGTAGATTACGAAGCTCGCATCGGTACCCGTGCCTGAGGGCTTGTACACATACTCGCACATCATGCGATTGCAGCCATCGTCGAAGACCGCGTCATGCCGGAATACCCCTTGATCGTCAATCTCGTGACGTAGGATCTCAACTGTCGCCTTCGCGTTCATCTTCCCCATCTTGCGTGTCTCGCGGAAGCGCATGCCTGCGCACATGGGCTCGTCGGGTGCGTGATCAGAGAGCATCTCGATGGAGATGAGGGACGGTCCCATCCAAGCGCGGACATGATCCCAGTCCCTAAGCCATTCGTGAACATCTCGCGGGCTGGCGTTGATCTTCTCGTTGAGTGTGTAGGATTGAGGCATCGCAGGACTATACCACATCGCACTTTTCGTGCATGGGAGCAGCAATGCCCAAGATCGATACCGGAAAAAAGGCACCCGCGTTCAGTCTCAAGGATCAGGATGAGCAGGTCCACAAGCTCAGCGATTACGCGGGCAAACCGGTCGTGCTGTTCTTCTATCCCAAGGACATGACCAGCGGCTGCACACAGGAGGCCTGCGACTTTCAGGACCTCGGAACCAAGTTCAAGAAGGCTGGGGCTGCAGTGTTTGGCATCTCGATCCTGCCCACCAAGAGCAAGCGCAAGTTTGCCGAGAAGGAAGGACTCAAGTACCCGCTGCTGGCCGACGATCGGGAGAACGAGGACGGCAAGCCCGACCCGGTGGTCAGCGCCAAGTACGGCGTCTGGGTGGAGAAGTCGATGTATGGGCGGACTTACATGGGCATCGATCGAACGACCTATCTGATCGATAAGGACGGCAAGGTGGCGAGGCGATGGGACAAAGTGAAGGTACCCGGGCACGCCGATGAGGTGCTCGCGGCGGTCAAGGAACTCGGCTGAGCATTGCGATCACCAGTGCAGTCGGAGTTCGAGCCGTCGGGTTTCGTTGAGACTGTTACGGACGACGAACTCGATCGGCTCGCCCATCAGGATGCCCTCGTCGGCCAGCAGCACGAAGAAGCTGTAATAGTCGCCGTAGTCTTTGCCGTTGATCCGTTCGATGATATCGCCCTGCTCAAAGCCCGCGTCCGCCCCGGGCATCCCCGGCCAGATCGTGCGTACAACAAGGCGTTCGTCTGCGTTGATGTCGAGCAGCATGCCCATCTGGACCATAATGGGCTCAAGGATTCGGCGGGCAAGGACCTCGTCCTTCATCTTGCCCAGGGTGATCTCGAACTCGCGAAGCTGCTCGTCACGCACCACGCTCACGCGGATGGTCTCGCCCGGTCGGGACGAGCTGATCAGCGATGACAACGATTCGTCGTTGATCACGGGCGAGCCCTCGATCGCGACGATGACATCGCCCCGCTGCAAACCCGAATCGGCACTGGGACCGTCGTCCTCGACCTCGGTGATGATAATCCCGCTGAGCGTCCTGCCCTCATTCTCGGCGGTCGTGACCCGGATGGTTTGGTTCCCATCGAAACGGATTCCGAGATAGCCGCGCTCGACACCGCCGTGCTCGATGATCTGGCTAACGATCGGCTCGATGGTGCCGAGCGGGATCGCGAACGAGATCCCCGCGCTGTCGGCACCGGAATCTTCGGGTGCCTGCCCGATCGATCGGGCCGTGGCGATCGCGACATTCATGCCGATGACCTGCGCATCGGTATTGACGATGGGTCCACCCGAGTTGCCCGGATTCACCGCGGCGTCGGTCTGGATGTAGTTGGTATAGCCACCGATGACATTGGACCCGGCGGCCTCTCGCCCAAGGCCCGAGACGATGCCCTCGGACATGGAGAATTTAAAGCCAAACGGAGAACCAAAGGCGTAGATCCGATCGCCGAGCAGAGGCAGACGCTGCGTCGCCCGCTGGGCGGGGAAGACCATCGCGTCTCCCTCGAGTCGGATGACGGCAATGTCGGTGTATACATCGGTGCCGATCACCCGCCCACGGCTGACGCGTCCGTCGTAGAACTCGATCGATACCCGTTTGGCGTTCTGTACAACATGAGCGTTGGTGACGATGTGGCCCTGCGTGTCGTAGATCCATCCCGCGCCGCTTGAGAGCGTCGGTGAAGTGTTGCTGCGGATATCGATGTCGGTCTCAATATGGACGACGCTCGGCTCGACGATCTGGGCGATTGCGGATGTTGCCCGGTCGATGGCTCGGAGCACATCGTCCTCGTTGAGTGTCGCCCGGGCGAGTTTGATTTTGGCGGTCTGCTCGGCGTGTGTGAGGCGTTCGACGATACGCGGCGTCAGGATCATCGCAAAGATCGCGACGATCAGAACGACGATGGCTGGGAATGCTGAAACGAGCTTTCGCACGATGCGCTCCTTGAGCGAGACCCTGTACGGCAGACTTTAGCTCATCGTCGCGTTGGGCGTATCGGCTCCACGCTGATCGAGCTTTTCTGCCTCTCCATCACGCATCGAGTAGCGCTGGCCACCGATCGTGCCATCGGCGACCCGCTTGACCCAGGTCGCCCCGGCCTGGCGGATCCGCTCACCCAGATTATCCACAGCCTCCGCGAAACGGGGCGGCGAATCGGTCAGGCCAAGCAGGTCGTTGACAACCAGGATCTGTCCATCACAGGCTGTCCCCGCTCCGATGCCGATGACCGGCACACTCGTGGCTTCCATGACGGCCTTGGTGACTTCCTCGGGGACCGCCTCGATCAGCAGCAGGACCGCGCCGGCCTGCTCAAGGGAAACAGCGTCCTGCACGACCTGCTTCAAATCGTCGGCCGTCCGCCCGGCAGCGACCGGGCCTCCGGTAACCGAACTGGTCTGTGGGCGGCATCCAACATGGGCACAGATCGGGACACCGGCACGAGTCAGGCGATCGATCAGCGGCGCAAAGGTCTCGTCCGCCTCAAGCTTGATGACATCGGCTTTACCCTCGGTCATGAACCGGGCGGCGTTGTTCATCGCGCTCTCGAGCGAGGTGTGGTAGCTCATGAACGGCATGTCGCCCATGATTAGCGTCTGGGGCGCTCCCCGCTTGATCGCAGCAGTGAGCTGGATGGCGAAGTCGATCGGCATATCGATTGTGCGATCGTGCCCGAGAACAACCTGAGCCGCTGAATCACCCGCGAGGAGCACTGGGACACCGGCTCGCTGGAGCCAGCGGGCCATGGTCGCGTCGTAGGCCGTCAGGCAGGCGAACTTCTCGCCCGCTCGCTTCATCCGGTTGAGCGTCTTGAGCGTCACCGGGGCGGGCATACGGGGCTCGGAAGTTGCGGCGTCAGCATGGTTTGGGGGTGAAAGACTCACGGATGAGTATAGGAAACGCTTCGTAGGCTTCCCAACCTGATGAGGGAATTCCTCGATGCGTTTGGCGGGCTATGGGGGCGTGTCTAGGGTTCTGGATCGGGAGTGCATCATGACCAGCACCATCAGCAGACCGGCTCCGCAACTCGGCGATGACCAGATCGTCCGGGCGATCTGTGGGCTGCGCCCCTGCCGCCATGGCGGGCTGCGCCTGGAGACCGAACAGCTCGGGGAGAAGCGTGTCGTCCATCACTACGGCCACGGTGGTTGCGGGGTGACCATCGCGTTTGGAACCACTTCGCTGATCGTGCCGATGGTCGAATCCGAGTGCGATGCGAAAGAACCGGTCGGCGTGCTTGGCGGCGGTGTTGTGGGGCTCGTGACGGCGCTCTCGCTCGCTCGTCGTGGACACCCGGTCACGATCTATGCTGACAAAGTCGGGACCGAGACCACCAGCGTGATCGCCGGTGCCATCTGGCTGCCAGTGGGCATCGAGTTCGGCACTTCACCCACTGAACTTCAGCGGCGCGACGAGATCCTGCACCGGTCGTTTGAGACCCTCAAGTCACTCGATCCCCGGCGTTACGGCATCGAATCACTGGATGTCTACGAGCCCAAGGGCACACAGACAGAGGAAGGGCTCTTCTCCCCGGGGCTGATCGAGGAACCAGAGCTGATCGATTCATTTCCCTTCCCTTGTGTTACGGCAGCTGAGCGCCGGTTCAGAACGCTGTATATCCATACCCCCCGCTTCCTGCGGACGCTGATCGAGGATCTCCGTTCGCTGGGTGTGCGGTTTGTCACTGCCCGGTTTGGCTCGCATACGGAGCTTCAATCCCTCGATGAAAGCGTGATCGTCAACTGCACCGCGCTGGGTTCACGAACACTCTTTGGTGACGATGCCATCTACCCCGCTCGCGGCGTCCTGGTGCATATGAAGCCGCAGGATCTGGGCTATTGCGTGCATGACGGGTACAAATACATGTTCCCGCGCGAGGATGCGCTGATCCTTGGCGGCTGCTTCCAGCCCGATCGCGACGACGATCGCCCGGACGATGAGATGATCCGCGAGATCCTCGGGCATCACCGGCGCTTCTTCGGGAGCGCGTGCGGGGTCGGCTGACCAATCGGCTCACGCGGCGTACACTCGCTTCCCATGCCAATCCTGACCGGCACCAACCTGACACTCTCGTTCGGCGAGCGGGAGATCCTTCGCGGGGTCTCGATCAACCTTGAACCGGGCGAGAAGATCGGCGTTGTCGGACGCAACGGGTCCGGCAAGAGCACGCTCCTCAAGATCCTCGCGGGGCTGGTCAAACAAGACAGCGGCGATGTCAGCTGCGGGCAGGGTGTGCGGGTTGGGTACCTGCAGCAGAACCCGAAGCTGGAACCGGGCGATACGCTCAAGCAGGCCGCGGGCAGGGCGTTCGAGATCGTGGATCAGCTCCAGATTGAGCTCGACGAGATCTTCCACAAGATGGGCGATGCCAAAGGCGAGGCGCTTGAGAAGCTGCTGCGACAGCAGGAACGGATCGAGAAGGCCATCGAGGCGGCCGGCGGGTATCACAACGATCACAAGGTCGACCAGATCCTGCACGGGCTCGGTTTCACGGACGCCCAGTTCGATATCAAAGTCCGCGATCTCTCCGGCGGACAAAAGTCGCGAGTCGCGCTCGGGCGCCTGCTGCTGGAGAATCCCGGTGTACTGCTGCTTGACGAGCCTACCAACCACCTCGATGTGGCCGGTCGTGAGTGGCTCGAGACATTCCTAAGCGAGGAATACCCCGGCGCAGTCATCCTGATCTCCCATGACCGTTACCTGCTCGACAAGGTCGTATCGCGCATCGTCGAGGTCGAGGACGGGCGTCTGCTCGATTACCCGGGCAACTACGCCGCGTTCCGCAAGCAGCGGGTCGAACGCCGCATCACCATGCTCCGGGCGTGGGAGAAACAGCAGACGATGTTCAAACGCGAGGAGGCGTACATCCGCCAGTACAAGGCCGGGCAACGGGCCAAGCAGGCAAAGGGGCGCGAATCCAAGCTTGAGCGTGCCAAGGAAGACGCCATTGAGCGTCCGGTTGAGCTCGACGAAATCAAGCTCAACCTGCCCAGAGCCGAACGGACGGGCGACATCGTCATCACAGCCCGAGACCTGGGCAAGAAGTACGAAAACGAAGAACGTGGCACCAAGGTGCTCTTTCACGACCTCTCGATGCACATCGAACGCGGGCAGCGCTGGGGCATCATCGGCCCCAATGGCGCAGGCAAGACGACGCTCGTCCGCTGCATGCTCGGCGAGCTGGAACCCGACACCGGCAGCATCAAACTCGGTGCCAAGCTGGCCGTGGGATACTTCTCTCAGGATCGAAGCGATATCGACCCTGAAAAAACCGTCTATCGCCACATTCAGGACACGGTCCGCAAGGCCACCGACGAGCGGGTCATGATGAGCGAGCAGGACGCTCGCAACCTTGCGGGCGCGTTTCTGTTCTCCGGGAGGGAGCAGGAGAAGCAGCTTGGGGTCATGTCCGGCGGCGAGCAGTCGCGGGCCGTGCTCGCGGGGTTGCTGGCGAGCGCAAAGAATGTCCTCGTACTCGACGAGCCGACCAATCACCTCGACATCCAGGCATGCGAGCGTCTGGAGGAGACGCTCGCACGGACCCACGAGAACCCGATGACCGGTGAGAAAACCTCCGGTGATTTCGACGGGACGATTATTCTGATATCGCACGATCGAGCCCTGATCGATGCGGTCTGCGATCACATCCTCGTGCTCGACGGCGAAGGCGGGGCCGAGGTCTTCCCGGGAACATACTCGGATTGGAAGCTGACCCAGCGTGAACGCGAGGAACAGCGCACGACACCGGCGAGGGCTGCAGAAACGCCCAAGGCTGCGGTGTCGGTGGCTCCCTCGCCCAAGCCGGCCATCCAAGCCGCCAAGAGCAAGTACTCCTGGATGCCGCTCGACAAGATCGAGCAGCGAATGAACGACCTTGGCATCGAGATCCGCAAGCTTGACGCCGAACTCGGCGGCGCGGATGTCTGGACGGACTATGAGAAAGCGAACACGCTCAGCGAAAAGCGAGACGCGTTCCAAGCCGAGCTCGATGAACTCGAGACCGAGTGGCTGCGCAAGTCCGAGTGATCAGAGTACCGAGCGGACCTTCTCGATGGCCTCCAACGCAGACTCGTGGGCCGACCGTCGTGATTTCATCAGGGCGCTGCGAAACGCGAACGGAACGGGCAGGATCGTCAGCGGCAGGTACCAGTGCCAGGTCTGAATCCCGATGCTGGCCATGATCGAGTTGTACCAGTCGAATGAAGTCAGGAAGGTGCTGGTGAGTGGGAGCCCGGGCCATACGGTCACGACCAGCAGCACTGCGAAGATGCAGGGCATGAGGCGGTTCATCTCGCACTCGAAACTCAGATCGCCGCCGTCGATTCGGATCAGCAGTTTGGAGTCAAAGGGCGTGCCGTGGGCGGCAACGGAGCACAGGGCACCGGGCTCCTCAGGCTCGAACCCGGGCAGTTTGCCGCGCTTGCTCATCGCTTTGAGGCGTGATCGGACTTCATCGCCAGTCAGCGATGTCGGGACCGTGGGCAGTTGGGGATCGGCTTGGGGGTTGCTCAAGTGCGCCTCTCAGTCATCATCATCGTCAGAACCAGCATGACCGGCCCATATCATCCGCATCGGGCACTGCCCGTGCATGGAGCATCACTTCGGCACACCATATGCACCACTTCGGGTATGAGCACAGAAAACACGCCGATCGTCGCTTCCCCGCTCTCCTCAGCCGCACCCCGGCTCCGGCTGTCGCGTGGGGGACACCGCGCGTTGCCCGGCGTCAACACGCCGTCACAGAGCGACCTGCTGCGGTCCGATGACCCCCGATGGGTGTTCGCGATGCGTGCCCGCCTTGTGCTCGATCGCGGCATTGAGAGCAATGAATCTATCGCCCGACTCGTTGAGCAGGGCGTGAGCATGGGACTCAACAACATGCAAATCCGCGCGATTATCGGGATTATTGAGCAGGCGAATCAGCGGGGCGGCTTCGATCTGATCGCGCATGATGAGATCCTACGTTTGCCCGAGGTCGAGAACGAATCCAGCAATGCCCTGTCAGAGCGTGCCCGCTGGATCACCTTCGGGGCGCTCTTCGCCTGGGCCCTGCTGATCGCGGGGCTCATGCAGATCATCGCGTGAATCATCGAAAAAAAGCCGCCCTTTCGGGCGGCTGGTTGTGTCATTCGACATCCTTGCCTTCGACCACCTCGGTGATCGGAGGGGCTGCGTGGGGTGGATCGCCGCCTTCATTCATTCGTTTGAAGTAATCCTTGTACGCTCGCATCGCAACACCACCAAAGATCAACATGATCGGGATATTGGCCCAGAGCATAACACCGGTACCGAGTGCCGTGAGTGAATCGAGTTCTGCATCCGTCCGGATAAATCCCCAAGCAGCCACAACGATTGCGATACAGTAGATCGCTTTGTACGGGATGATGGCCTTCTCACCGAACAGGAAAACAATCCCTTGCTCGCCGTAATAGCTCCATGAGATCGCTGTTGATAGAGCGAACAACCAAGCCGCAAGTGTAACGAGATATTTCCCGAGACCTGGTATTGCGGTGTCAAATGCGTAACCGGTCAGTGATGGCCCTGGATATTCGACATAAACATTGCGTCCTCCAGATACTGGCACCGGCTCTGTTTCCGAGGCGAACGAACCCCATTCAATCACTCGGCGCGAATCTTCACCAATCAATCGAAGTCGTCCAGGCATTCGATGTAGATTGAGCCCTGTATCGCCGTTGAGATGCGACTCAACAACGAGGAACAAATCCTCATTCCCTCTGAATGCGCCTGAGATACGAACTGCGTCATCTGTTCTATGAATCGGGAAACTCTCTGCGATCTCCCAACGGAGTAACCCATCGTCACTTGTATCTTGTTTTCCGTCGGTATTTTCATCTACAGGAGTAGCTGATGGAATCCAGTTGCCAGTCTCATCCTGAACTTGTGAGACTAAAGTCCACAGCTTCGTACCACTGTCATCAGTATCCTGACCCGGCACGCCATCATTGTCATAGGCGGCAACAACAATGCGAGCATTGTCTGGTAGATCTGCTTCGGGGCCTCGATTCCATGCTCCGCTCGTCAGAATAACAAGAGCGGTGAGCGTGCAAACTACAATCGTGTCGATAAACGGCTCTAGACCAGCAACAACACCTTCACGAACAGGCTCATCGGTTTTCGCCGCCGAGTGAGCAATTGGCGATGAACCCTGCCCGGCTTCCGATGAGAACAGTGCTCTCTTCATACCCCAAAGCAGAGCATAACCAGCCGTACCGCCAAGGAACGCGCCTTCAGCCTTCGATGGGCTAAATGCTTCAACTACAATCAGCTTGAGCGTTTCTGGAATCTCAGCTATGTTCATCGAGAGCACGACAAACGCTGCGATGATGTAGAGTGCACACATCAACGGAACGATGCGACCTGCGACATTACCGATACGCTTGATTCCACCAATAATGACCAATCCAACGAGAATCGCCAAAACGATGCCCGTGACCATCGACGGGATATTGAAGTAGTTCTCTGTGATCTCACCGACTGACCATGCCTGGAACATGTTCCCGCCGGTGATAGTGGAGATGAGCAGAGTGACGACAAAAATGCTACCTACAGCTTTACCAAGCCCACCCAGTCCTCGCTCAGCAAATGCCTTCTGAGCTACAAACATCGGTCCACCGTGAGGCTCATCGGGATTGTCTGTATTTCTATACAGCATTGAGAGTGTGACTTCTGTCATCTTCAGTGCCATACCGAAAATGCCCACCATCCACATCCAGAACACTGCACCGGGCCCACCAAGTGCAACTGCAACCCCCACACCTGCGATGTTGCCAAGTCCAACAGTGGCTGAGAGCGCTGCCGAGAGCGCTTGGAAATGATTAATCGCACCGGGATCATTGTGATCGTCATACTTTCCTCGAATGACAGTCACACCATGAGTCAGTGATTTGTACTGACCGATTCCGGTTCTGATCGTGAAGAAAATTCCGATCGCCAACACAATGTAGAGGACATACTCATGCCAAATCACGCCATTGACCGCGTTTAGCACATTCATCAACTGTTCCATGAAGATCTCGCCTTCAAGAGTGAAGTGTTCGTGAGCGTAAGATTCGCATTCTCTCACAAGCGATTTCGATTTGCAAACGATGGACCAATCGGTAAGCATGGATGCATGTGGTGCTTGCCATCGATTCTGGAGTATATTCAGCTAGGCCTTGAGCAGGAGGACCACCTTCTCCGCGACCAGCACGCCGTCCGGGGAATCGATGCCCTCCGCGAAACAGAGCTGCATCCCCTGATCTGTCAGTCATTTACAGCTTCGCCTACGCATTGCCTGCGAGAGGTGTACTACCCCAGCAGCCCGCACGAAGCCCCTCGTGGGAGCCAGCGGGACCGGTGCGATCTGGTGTTGTTGCCTGACGGGAAAAAATCACTTTACGATCCAGTACATGCCCACAAGGAGCTGCTCAGTGCCTCCGGGACACTCTTTGAGCCCGTCGCACAGACGCCAGAGATCGAGCCGCATGAGTGCGATCCACGGGACGCGATGTGGATTGAGATCAAGATCATCCCTCAGTTCCGGTATGTCGATGGAGTGCCCGGACCCAACGCCAAATACGCTCATGAGCTGCTCAGTGGCCCAGGGACCGATGCCATCAAACTCGGCGCAGACCCCATGATCGCCCACGGCGGGCTGCTGGTCGTGCTGTTCAATGAACTCCAGGAGGCCGGTGTCCACGATCTCTCGATAGCCATGCGTGAGCTGATCGATCGCGACCTGCCGGTGGGGATGCCGGAGATGGAGACCTTCCCAATCGTGGACCGGTGCGGCAACGCGTTCTGCACGCTTGGGCTGATCCCGCTTCGGCTCTGAGACCGGCTCAGAACGGTTCGAGCCCGGCGTAACGGGCGATGATCTTGGCCGCGTTCTCGGCCGCGTTCTGCTCGTCGTAGACCTTGCCGATGGCCTCGAGCTCGCGGACTTGGGTCGCGAACGCTTCCTGATCCTCGAGTAGCCCAACCACCTTGTCGGCGATGGGCTCGCTGCCGCCGAAATGCGGGACGAGTTCTGGGCAGATCTCTCGCCCGGCAATCAGGTTGGGGAGCGTGATGTAGTCCGTGCGGATGAGCCAGCGAGCAATCAGCGTCCACGCGACACGCCCGAGCTTGTAGACGATCACCATGGGCTTGTGCTGCTTGGCGATCTGCAGCGTCACGGTTCCTGACACGACCATGGCCAAATCACACCATCGGACAACCGCGTCTGTGCTCGCGTGGCGGATCTGGAGCGAATCGGGCCATTCCAAGCCGGCCTCCCGAGCAATCTGACGCAGGACCGGGTCAATCTCCTTGCGTGTGGCGGCCACGATGCCGCGCATGTCCTTGTGCTCGTTGTTGAGTTTAATGTACGCCCCGAGCAGCAACGGGAAGTTCTTCTTCATCTCCGACGGTCGCGAGCCGGGCATCAGCGCGATGTTCTGCTCGCCCCGCTCCCAGGCGCTGATCTGCTCGTCGAGCATCTTGGTGTCGAGCGACTGATCAAAGAGTGGATGACCAATGAAAGTCGCCTCTACACCACGCGCCCGGAACCACTCCTGCTCGAACGGAAGCACACACATCACATGATCGGTCAGCCGGCGCAGTTTTCGGATACGCCACGGTGCCCAGGCCCAGAGCTGGGGCGCCACGAGGTGCACCACACGGGCCCCCGCTGCTTTGGTGAGCTTGCAGACCGGGAAGTTGGCGGCCGGCGAATCGACGGGTATGTGCACGCTGATCCGATGATCACGGAGCCACCGCTCGATCTCGGTGTTGATGCGTTGGTGCTCTCTGATTTTGGCCAGCCCGGGCATGCCCATCACCGCGTCATCGCCAGTGAACTGGACGACCTCGGCCCCTGCCGCCTGCATCTTGCGCCCACCCCATGCGTAGATCTTGAGCTTGGGGTAGAGCGTCCGCAGACGCGTGATGACCGCGGCGGCGTGGTCATCGCCAGACGGCTCGAACGCGGTAAAGAGGATCGCCGGTTGCACAGTGCCAGTAGTCACGCGCCAACACTAGGCACGAACAGCCATCATGCGAACGGTTAGCGTGATCAGAAACCCGCTGCGGCGAACCAATCGCTGGGGCGCGACTCGAGCGCGAGCGAGATGGCGACGAGCGACTCGACGCTGGGCAGGTGGGTGCCTCGCTCGATCGAGCTCAACTGCGAAACCGAGACAGAGCTCAGCTCGGAGAGTTCACGGAGGGTCCAGCCGCGTTCTGTGCGAGCGAGACGGATCTGCCGCCCGAGCACCGAGCGGAGCCGGTCCATCGGACGCTGCCCAAGCCCGAGCTGCTCGGTGGCCTGGGAGAGCACGCGGCGCATGTCATCCATGCTGAAGGGCTTGGCGATGTAATCGAAGACATCCTGCTTAAAAGTATCTCGCATCGAATCCAGCGAGGGATACCCGGTGACCACGATGACGCACTGCTTTGGCCAGCGTGTGCGGATCTCGCGCAGCACATCTTCGCCCGCGTGCTTGCCCATCTTCATGTCCAGCATGATGACATCGGGCTGCAGCTCGCCCGCCCGGCGGAACAACTCCTCGGGCGACGCGACGGTGGTGACCGCATGGCCTTCGGTTTTCAGTGTGCCGGCGATGTACTCACGAAAATCTGCGTCATCATCGAGCGAGAGAATCGTGAGCGGAATCACTTGCGATGAACTGGCTGAAGAGCTTTGCATGGTTTTCGACCTCACAGGAAACAGTACCATAAGCTATCGCCTATTTCAAGATATACGCATCCTATTTGTTCGGTTTGCCCGGAATTTTAGCAGCTTAATCTTGCCAAGTGCAGAAGCCAGATTGGCCCGAGCCAACTCACCTGTTCTGGGGGAGCAATACCTCAAAGACCGCTCCACTGATGCCCTCGGCTGTGCGGTTCGTGGCAATAAGCAGCCCGCCGTGCTCACGCACGATGCCGTTGGCGACCGCGAGCCCGAGCCCGGTGCCGTGTGAATCAAGACGCGTGGAAACAAAGGGCTCAAACAGGCGGTCGATGAGCTCGGCATCGATACCGGGGCCGTTGTCGATCACACGAACGGCGACCCACGGGTCCTCATCGCGGATCTCCTCTTCGATTCGAATCTCAATGGTGGGTGATGCGACTCCAGACTCCACCAGGGCATCAACCGCGTTCCGAATAAGATTGACGAAGACCTGCACCAGCCGATCGGGGTCACCGCAGATTTCGATGCCTGTATCTTCGGGCGGGTTCACGAGTACCCCCTTTGAAGTAATCGGCTCCTTCCGATCGAGCATCACCAGGGTTCGCGCCTCGTTGATGAGACTTGCCAGTTCCGCTCGGGTATTCATGGGTGGACGCACGCGGGCGAAGTCGAGCAGACCTTCCGAGAGTGTTTCCAGGCGGCGCACCACGCGAACGAGCAGGGCGATCTCGGTCACTTCGAGATGCTGATCACGGTTCAGCTTCTCGACGAGCCCCTTGACGACAGCCAAGGGTGTGTTGAGTTCGTGGGCGATGCCCGCGCTCATCATGCCCAGCGACGCCAGACGATCGGCACCCTCAAGATTCTTCCTGGCGGTCTCGAGCAGGTGGTTCTTCTTGTGGAGATCCGCTGCGGTGTGCTCGAGACGATCGAGCGCGTAAGCGAGCTGGGCTTCGTTTTCCCGAAGCGCCAGGATCGCCTCGTTGCGAGATCGCATGATCGCTCCCAGCTCGTCGGCGGGGATCTCGCTGGGCGGGATCAGCTCGTGCTCGCGATCACCTGCGCTCACGGCGTGATCTGCCTCGAGCATAGCGCTGATCGGGCGATACACATGCTGCGGGAGGACAAAGAGCTCCAACGCTGCGGCGACAAGACCATACCCAACGATGAGCGTGACAATCACCAGCAGATACACAAGCTGGATCTTCTCTCTCGCCCGCTCGGAACGGGCACGCACGAGCAGGAACTCATCCGTGAGAGGGTTCCAGTAAAGGACACCGGCCCCGAATCCATCGCTGGGAACGGGCACCGTGTTGCCCGGCTCGACGCGTGACTGATACACCAGCTGGTCCGGGAGGTCCCGCGTCGCGTCTACCCCAAGGCTGATTCGCCATGGGAGCTGCCCGGCATCTTCAAAGGCGTCCTGATGAGCGATAACCCTGCTCATCACGCTCATCGCCTGATCGACCTCGGCCCCGTAGATGACCTTGGTCATCGCCGGCCTAATCGCGATCAGGAGGATCGCGCCAAGCCCCAGCGAGAACGCCGTGTGCAAGACGATCAGCTTTTTGCGGATCTTCATCCCGGAAAGGATGCGGTATGTCGAGAATCGTCTCGCTCCGGGAGATGTCGCGGTCGTTGCTGGTTGTATGGGCTGCTCTTGCATGAGACTCTGTATCCGCTCTGATCCCGATCATAGGGGTTTGAGCGTCGCGATGGATCGAGTTCGCCGACGCAACGCACCGTGAACCCATGTTTGATCGTGTCACCCTCGAACCGCGAGCGGGCATAGAATCAGGGCTATGCCTCAGCACAAGCGTGCAACCCGTCGACCAGCCACACCGTCAGCGGACAGCTCGACAATCAGCGATCCGCGTGATGCGGCCTACCGCCACCTCTCCGCGCACGCCGCTCGATTCCCCGACCTGATCCCCTCAGAGATCAATACCGGCACGCTTGATGCGCGAGACGCGGCGTTGGCACACGCGATCGTGGACGGGGCACTTCGACGCTGGCGAACACTTGAATATGTCATCGAGTTGGTGGGCGGGCACAAGGGTCACGAGCTGGAGCCACGCATGCGTGGTGTGCTGCTCGGAGGGGCTTCCCAGTTGCTCTTGCTCGATCGCGTGCCCGCGCACGCGGTGTTGGATGAATCCGTGAGTTGGGCCAAGCGGTATATCCGGCACGGCGCCGGCGGCATGGTGAACGCGATTCTTCGGAAGGTTGCCGCGGTCCGGGGCGAGCACATCGAGAACGCTTGGGCGCACCATATCGATACAATCCCGCTGAGCGAGGGCGGCTCGCTCGTGCTCAACGGGATCGAGTTGCCCGAACACGGGCGGCGGCGACTCGGTATCGCGTGCTCGCTCCCCGCGTCGCTGCTCACGCGATGGGAGACCATGCGAGACGACCCGACCGCGTGGGCCATGCACACGCTCTGCAAGCCCCCCACTGTGCTCTGCACCAGATATGCGCCCGATATCCCTGACTTTGAGCAGCTCGAATCCCACGACTCGCACGATCACCGCATCTTTACAGGGAACCGCCAGCAGCTGATCTCCGTGCTCGATGCAACCCCCGGCATGTGGGTGCAGGATCCCGCGAGCACCGCGACACTCGCCAGGATCGAGCTTGAAACCACACCATCGCGGATCATCGACCTTTGCGCCGGGCAGGGCACCAAAACACGCCAGCTTCGGGCGATGTATCCACAGAGCGAGATCATCGCCTGCGAGGTCGAACCAAAGCGCTTGGGTGTGCTTCGCGATTTGTTCAAGGACGATGACAGCGTTCGCGTCGTACATGCCGAGCGGGCGAAGGAACAGTTCGTCGGATGGGCGGATCTGGTATTGGCGGATGTTCCTTGCTCCAATACCGGCGTGCTCGCCCGGAGGATCGAGGCCCGTTACCGCCCGATCGATGCTCAACTCAAGCGGCTGGTCCAGACGCAGCGATCGATCATCCAAGTCGCTGCAGATCTCCTCGGGCCGGGCGGGACGCTGCTCTACGCGACCTGCAGCATGGAGATCGAAGAAAACGAAGCGAACGCCCAATGGGCGACTGGCGAGCTTGGCTTAGATCTGCGTCGTGCTGCTCGCGTGGAAGTCTCTGCCCAGCCCGGAGATAGAGCAGGACTCTACCAGGACGCATCGTTTTCAGCCCAGCTCACGAAACCCTGATGACAGGCGGCACATTTTCCACCGAGCACACACCCGGGCGAGTTCCCTGCTTACACTCCTGACCCGAACGCCCCCGACGAGGACGCACCATGAATCTGATGGACATTCTCGAACCTGATTGCATCATCGCCCCGCTCGTCTCGAGTGAGAAGCAGGATGTGATCAACGAGCTGATCGATCGCCTCGGCGATCAGGGCCGAGTCGGGGACCTCGATTCACTCAAGGACGCTGTCTGGTCGCGTGAGCAGACCCGGACCACCGGGATCGGGCACGGGCTGGCGATCCCGCACGGCAAATGCTCGAGTCTGAAGCAACAAGCGCTCGCGATCGGCAAGCCCGCCGAGCCCATCGACTTCGAGGCGATCGACACCCAGCCGGTCCGGCTGGTTGTGCTGTTGGCATCGCCGCCGGATAAAACAAAGGATCACATCGAGGCGTTGGCGCACATCAGCCGCATGATGAATGATTCGGCGTTCCGGGAAGAAATCTACTCAGCTGAGACCGCCCTGGAGATCTACGAACTGATCAGTAAGCGCGTGTCCTAACGCTTGGCCGACTGATCGGCGATAGCGCCCGCGAGCAGCTCCAGGCGTCCCAGCTCACGATCCGCTCGGGATCGGAAGTACACATGCGGGAAGAGCGTGATCAGGGCGATGCTGAGCCCGAAGGCGGTCGTGTAGAGGGCTTCGGCGATGCCGCCCGCTACGAGGGCGGGGTCTGACACGCTCGCGGCGTCACCCAGCAGATCGAAGCTCTGGATGATGCCGGTCACCGTGCCGAGGATACCAAGCAGTGGCGCTGCGGCGATAATCGTTCCCAGCGTGGGCGCAAACCGCTCGATGCTGGGGCGAAGATCTTCGATGTGCCCGATCAGCACGGCTTCAGAGCGTGCGTCCTGGGTGTAGGCTCGACGCACGAGCGTCCCCTCAAGGGTTCGATCGTTCTTGGCTGTTTCGGCGGCTTGCGAGGTGTCGCCCGATGCGATCAGGGCGAGGTAGTGCTGCAAGTGACGCTGACCTGTCCGCTGAGCCCCGAGGATCCAGAAGACCGTTCGCTCAAAGATAAGGGTCAGTGCGAGGAGGCTGAGCAGGAGCAAAGGGTACATGACCCATCCGCCGGCCTTGAAGAACTGGATCGCCTGTTCGAGCATGATGAGGATGCTAGCACTTCGCGGGTATCTTCGCTAAGATCGAGGGTGAATCACGATCCATCGCTCACTGCATCGTCTTTTTCTGCGCCGAGGCCAAGTGACCTCGTGGGTGTGATCGCGCGGGTCGATGATTACCTCACTCGATTTCTGGATCATCAGCATCTCCCGCCCAATCTCGATGCGGCCATCCGTTACAGCCTGCTTGGCGGAGGAAAGCGGGTGCGCCCGGCACTCGCGTGGTTCAGTGCCATTGCGTGCGGGGGGTGCGGCGAGGCGTCGCTGCCCGCAGGCTCAGCGATCGAGATGGTCCACGCGTTCAGCCTGATTCACGACGATCTGCCGGCGATGGACGATGACGACATGCGACGGGGGCGACCGACGCTGCACAGGCACACGAACGAAGCGATGGCCATCCTCGCTGGCGATGCGATGCTCTCGCTGGCGTATGAAGCCGTTCTGACCCACCCCGAGCCAGCAATCGCTCTCCACTTGTGCCAGGAACTCGGTCTGGGTACCCGTCGCATGATCGAGGGGCAGGTTTACGACACGCTCGGTGGCATGCCGGGATCGCTGAGCGAGATCGAATGTGTCGAGTTGATCCATCGGAACAAGACGGGCGCCCTGCTCCGGGCGAGCTGCCGGATGGGTGCGATCAGCGCCGGTGCCAGCGAAGCCGCACTCGATGCCATCACACGCTACAGCGAGGCGATCGGGCTGCAGTTTCAGATCATTGACGACCTGCTCGATGTTGAGGGCTGTTCGCAGGCGCTGGGCAAGGCGACGGGCAAGGATCAGGCCGCAGGCAAAAAGACCTACCCCGGCGTGCTGGGGGTCGATCAGTCGAAGTTATTGGCGAACCAGCTCGGCAAGGCCGCTGGTGATGCACTCGGCGAGCTGCAGGCGATGTCGCTGGGAGACACAACCCACCTGCGTGCGATGGGCGAGATGCTCACAAACCGCAGTGCCTGAGGCGGGCATGGCGCATTATCGGAACCGGGCCCAAACTTGATCCATTCGTCCCAATCCCTCGAACTGAGCAACTGGTGGACGGGTAGTCTCGTCCGGTGGCGTGTATTCTCGTGTCACCCTATACTTTCGGTGATCTCTACAGCCCTTCTCCGGCTCGACTGAAAGGACGCTATGGGCTTGCTCGAACAGATCCAATCTCCGCTTGATCTTCGCACCATGACGATCCCCCAGCTCGAAGAGCTCGCGGGTGAGATCCGGAGCACGATCATCGACAAGGTCTCGCGTAGTGGCGGGCATCTGGCACCTAATCTCGGGGTGGTGGAGCTCACGATCGCGATGCACCGCGTGTTCGATTTCGCGCACGATCGTCTGCTCTTCGATGTTGGGCACCAGTGCTACCCCCACAAGCTGCTGACCGGTCGCCTTGATAAGTTCGAGCAGCTCCGGACCAGCGCCGGGATCTCGGGTTTCCCGGAGCCCAGCGAGAGCGAGTACGATCTGTTCCGCGTGGGGCATGCGGGCACGGGGATCTCGACGGCCGTGGGCATGGCACGCGGCGACCAGATCAACGCCCAGTCCTTCACGCCCGATGCACGCCCGGACGGGAAGCGGGTTGTCACGCTCATCGGCGATGCTTCGATCGTCAACGGCGTCGCGATGGAGGGGCTCAACAACGCGGGCATGCTCAAGCGGCAGTTCCTCGTGGTGCTCAATGACAACGGGATGAGCATCTCCAAACCGCAGGGCGCCATGGCCCAGTACTTCGATCGCGTGCGCGTCTCGCACACCTACAGCGATTTCAAGAAGGGTGCCAAGGAGCTGCTCAAGCATGTGCCGGGCGGCGGGATGCTCAAGGAAGCGTACCACCGCATGGGCGAGATGACCAAGGCCGCGATCGCTGAGGAGTCGTGGTTTGAGCAGTTCGGGTTGCTGACCGTCGGCCCGATCGACGGGCACGACCTGCCCACGCTGATCGAGTTCCTGACCGAGGCCCGGGATATCGACCGCCCGATGGTGTTGCATGTCAAGACCACCAAGGGCAAGGGGCTGGATATCGCGGAACAGGACGCCACCAAGTTCCATTCGCCGAAGGCGTTCAGTGTCGAGCGTGACGAGCAGCTTGGATGCCGCATCGAGATGAAATCGAGTGGGCGTTCGTTCACGGCCGCCTTCGGCGATGCGCTCGTGGATCTGATGGACCGGGATGAGAAGGTCGTCACTGCGACGGCCGCGATGCCCGATGGTACGGGGGTGGTCAGGGCACTGGAACGCTTCCCGGATCGAAGCTTTGACACGGGTATCTGCGAGTCGCATGCGCTGGACATGATGGCGGGTATGGCCAAGACCGGGCTCAAGCCCTTCTTCGCGGTCTACTCGACCTTCCTGCAGCGGGCGTTCGACCAGGCATTCCAGGAATCCGCCCTTCAGGGGCTCCCGGTTCGTCTCTGCCTCGATCGTGCCGGGCTCGTGGGTGGTGATGGTGCCGTGCACCACGGCTTCTGCGATGTCGCAATCCTTCGCACACTCCCCGATGCGGTCCTGACGGCCGCGATCGATGAATCATCGTTGCTCGCCGCGATGGAGTTCATGCGGACTTGGGAAGGCGGGCTCAGCAGCGTCCGCTACCCCCGCGAGGATGTGGATAGCCGATTTGGTGACGCGCCGGCATTCGAGATTGGCAAGGCACGCCTGCTGACGCCCGAGTTCGATCATCTCGAAGACAACCGTCCAGATGTCGCGGTCCTCGCCTTCGGCACGCCCGCGATTCAGGCTGCGGACGCGATCGCTTTGCTCGGCGACGAGTACAAAGTCGCGCTGTACGACGCACGCTTCGCCAAGCCGATCGATCAGCAGCTCGTGCGTTCGTTGCTGGAACGACAGGTCCCGATCCTCACCCTTGAGGACCACTCGATCATCGGGGGCTTCGGGACCGCGGTCCTCGAGGCGGCTCAGGGCATGGGGCTGGATACATCCCGCATCGTCCGCCACGGCATACCCGATCACTGGATCATTCAGGATTCGCGTACGACGCAGCTGCGGCAGGTCGGGCTCGACGCAGACGGGATCGCTCGTATGATCCGCCACGCGTATGCGCCAAAGCAGCACGAGGTCTTTGTCGCCGAGCCCACAGCCCGCCCCGAACCCAAGCCGAGCCGGGCAAACCCAACGCTCGGCGTCTGATCCGGGACACGAATCATCCATGAAACGGCGCGTCGCGCTCATCACGAACCGCAAGAAACCTCGCGCTGCTGAGGCCTTAGCGCTCGTGCGTGGCCAGATCGAGTCGTACGGCGAGCTCGTCGCCCAGCTGCAGACCGGGGAACAGAATGGTCTGCCAGATCCCGGCGAGGTTGATCTGGTGATCGCGCTGGGTGGCGATGGAACGATCCTGGCCGCAGCCCACAAGTGCCTTGCGCTGCGTGTACCGCTGCTAGGCGTGAACACTGGCAAGGTCGGCTTCATGGCTGGCTACGAGCTGGATCGCTTCTGCGATGCGGCCCCACGGCTGCTGGGGGATGCCCCCCTCAACATCCAGCAGGTGACGCCGCTGCATGGCATCGTCCGCAACGAGCACGGCACGCCGATCTTTTCTTCGTTTGCGCTCAACGAGTTTGTTGTCAGCGCCGGCCCGCCCTTCAGGATGATCACGCTCGATATCTCGGTCGATGAGCAGGTCGGCCCTCGCGTGTCTGGCGATGGCATTATTGTTTCGACGCCGCTGGGCTCTACCGCCTACAACGTTTCCGCGGGCGGCCCCATTGTGGCCCCCGGCGTCAACGCGATGACGGTCACCCCCATCGCGGCACACTCTTTGAGCTTCAGGCCCATTGTGATCCCCTCAAGCTCCGAGGTCGCTGTGCGTGTCTGCTCGGCCAACACGAGCGAGAACTCGGGCACCACGCTGATCATCGATGGCCAGTTCGATCAACGACTCGGCAGCGGCGATGTCCTGCGGGTTACGGCCGCCAAGGAGCAGATCGGGTTCGTTCTCGATGAACGTGTAAGCTACTGGAAGACGCTACTGGGAAAGATGCACTGGGCCAGCGAGCCCAACGCCCAGGGAATAAAACGGCGGTTCTGACCGCTCACACAACATGCCCGCGACAACTCCATCTTTGCCTGATGCCTCAGGCTCGCATGAGCTGCGCTGCCTCGAAGTATGGGGCGGATCAAACGCGGCCAGCCATATTGCATCCGTGCCGGGACTGGATATCGCGGTGCGTTCAAGCCCGGTAGAGGGCGAGAACGGCGGCGACCTCTACCTGATCTCGTCGTGCTCGAGCGGCTGGATATCCCGCGTGCTGCTCGCGGATGTGTCCGGGCATGGGCCGACCGTCAGCGGGCTCTCGTCGAAGCTCCGTAAGGCGATGCATAAGTCAATCAACACGGTGGACCAATCGAAGCTCGCCCGTACGCTCAATAGCGCGTTCGATGAGTTTTCGAGCGATGGGCGATTTGCGACCGCGATCCTGATGACCTACTACGCTCCGAGCGGGCACCTCGTGCTGGTCAACGCAGGGCATCCCCCGCCACTGATCAAGCGTGCGGGTTCGCTAGCATGGCAGACGCTCACAAAGGAGACGCCCGGCGCGATGACCCAGAGCACTCGTGAGCTCCGGGTCGGGCTGATGAATCTGCCGCTTGGGGTGATCAACAACACGGACTATGAGCAGATCGCCATCAAGCTCCACGCGGGCGATCGTGTGTGCGCGTACACCGATGCGTACTCTGAAACAAAAAACGAACTTGGGCATATGCTCGGCATCGGTGGCTTGTGCGAGATGCTTGGATCGGGAGCGATGATCGATGCACCTATCGATTCGCTGAGCGAACGGCTGGAACGCATACTCGCTGAGCAGGGATACCAGCGTGCCAATGACGATCACACGATGATGTTCATCGAGCACAACGGGCAGGAACGACCGAAGCTCTCGATCCCGATCGTGGGTAACTGGCTCAAGAACAACTTCGGTCTCGGTCACACGGACACGGTGCCGACCTTGTCATGATGCGCTCATGACGCCTCGAACTCGCCGGATTCATGCTCATCATCAAAGACCGGGCCGCCAACAAACAGCTCATCGGGATTGACGAGTGAGATGACCGTGTCGCCTGCGATTGGCTCGACCGGCATATCGACCGTTGAAACACTGAGTACGCCGGCCTGCGTAATCTTGAACATCGGAATCGCGGAGGCCCCGTAGAGCGTGCGGTAATCGTTATAGGTGAACTCTTCGGAGATCGTTGTTGCTTTGATTACCCAGCCGTTGGAAATGCGGGACTCAAGCCCGGCATAGTCCGCGCTGCTCTGGAAGAGTTGACGCCACCGGCGGTCGCCGTGGGCTTCCTCCGCCCCCTTTTTCGGTTTGTGCGGCGTGAGCTGGTAGAGCTTGGAGCTCTCGAAATACCCCTTGAATCGCTGAAGCGAGAGGGTATTGACCTCGTCGTTGGGCGTGTTGGCGAACACCCTTCCCATGCCGCGCAGGTCGAGATCGGTGATATCGGGGAGCGTGAGGATGTTCTCCTGCATCGCATCGAGCCCGGCCATCCGTGCCTCTCGGACATTGGGGCGGTTGGTATCGATCATCAGGATCTTGAAGCCCCGATCGGTGAGTACCTTGGCGATCGACCGAGCCCAGAGGGGTGCTCCGATGAAAATGATGCCCTGCGGGTTCTGGTCCGCGATCCCCAGGAACTTGGCGGCCCACGGTGTCGTGAGCCCGTAGATCGCCACAGAACCGATGATGACCGAAAATGTCAGCGGAACGAGCTGGTCCGAGCCCGTGACATCGAGCCCGAGTGAGAAGATCGAAGCACCCGCGGCGGCCACGATACCTCGCGGCGCCAGCCAGGCGATGAACATGCGTTCCTTCCAGCTCAATCCCGCACCGATCGTCGCGATGAACACCGAGGCCGGGCGTGCGATGAGTACAAGCACGCCCAGGAAGAGGAAAACACGGAACCAGTCGAGCTGCTCGAGCTGGGAAATCTGAAGACGGGCGGAGAGCACGATGAAGAGTGCGGCGATCAGCAGCACGCGGAGGTTCTCTTTGAACTCCAGGATGTGATGCACATCGACGCGCTTCTGATTGCCCATGGCGATGCCCATGACGGTCGTCGCGAGCAGCCCGGATTCGGGCATCACCATATTCGATGCGGTAAAGGCGGCGATCACCAGCATCAGTGAGACCGGGTTCTGGAGGTAGTCCGGAACGAGGAACCGCGTGAGCAGCGTGCTGAGCACAAAGGCCGCGATCAGCCCGAGTCCGATCCCGGCGGCCAGCGTGATCGCGATCGCCTGGAGGACCGAGCTGACATCGTTCATGCTCGAATCGACCGAGATCGCCTCGAAGACGAGAACCGCCGCGAGCACGCCGATCGGATCAATCACGATCCCTTCCCATTTGAGGATGAGCCCAGAATCGCCGCTGGGACGGATGTGGGCCAGGAGCGGCCCCACCACCGTCGGGCCGGTGACGATCAGGATGGCGCCAAGCAGGATCGCGATCGGACGCTCGAGTTCGAAGATGTAGAATGCGCTGATCCCGGCGATAACCCAGGTGATGAACGCACCGACCGTGACTAGTAGGGTCACTGGCTTCCAGGTGCTGCGTAGTTCCTTGAAGTTCAGCGTCAGCCCGCCCTCGTACAGGATCAGACTCACCGCGATGCCAACTGCGGCAAGCAGCACATCGCTGTTGAACAACCCGTCGGGGTTGATGGCGTAGGGCTCGAGGATGGTGCCCTGCAGAGCGACACGAGCCACCGGGCCTGTCAGGATGCCCGCCAGCAGGAGCAGAAGGATGGAGGGTACTTTGATCTTCCATGCGAGCCACTGAGCACCCACGCCGAGCACGAAGATCAGCGTCAGCGCGATGCCGACTGTGTGTCCCGTGTTGGATGCTGCGAGTACGAACATGAACTTGTGCCTGTGGTGCTCAGGTGGGCCGATCTTGGTGATATCATTTTAGCAGATTGTTCGCACACGGAGCCGCCGGATCGGCGATGATTGACCTTGAACTGGCATGAATCTGCCCCGAATTCTGCTCTGGATCTTCTCATGTCTCAAAGTTCTCCCCAATCACGGGTCGCGATCGTCGGTGCCGGGCTCAGCGGGCTCGCGTGTGCGCGCGAGCTCAAGCTTCGAGGCATTTCGTGCACGCTCTTCGATCGCGGACGCTCGCTTGGTGGGCGCCTCTCGACACGCGAGGTCCGGGTCGGCGGGCAGTCATTCCGCTTCAATCACGGGGCCCCGGCGTTACACGCGAATACACCAGAGTTTCAGCGGGTGATCGCTGATTGGGTCGAGATGGGCGCTGCGCGATGGCTTCAAGAGCCACGGGTGATCGCCGGCTCGCCCAGCACGCAGACAATCCCCGAGCGACTGGCGAGCGGGCTCGATGTTCGATCATCAAGCAGCGTGGTCTCGATCGCCAGAGCGGACGGGTGCTGGGATCTCCGATCGCAGCAGTACCCGGATAACTCGGTCCGGTTCGATGAATACAGCAATGTCGTCTTCGCCTGCCCGCCAGAACAGGCGAGGCGTGTGCTCGAAGCGAGCCAGCTCGGTATACCAGAAGAGCTCGCTGCAGTCTCGAGCATCCCCGCCTGGGTCTGCATGCTCGTGATCGAGAAGGCCAATGAGAACGAGATGTTTCCCTCGACCATCCGCTGTGATTCTGCGGAGGGTGTGGCATCAATCCATATCCAGCATCAGGATAAGCGCAGGGCAGCGCTTGTTGTGACGATGAGCGACGCCTGGAGCATGACCCAGAACGGACGCACGATCGAGGATGCCGAGCCGTTGATCATGAAGGCGTCGCTCAATGCACTCAATCGCGTCGCGAGCGGTCTGTATCAGCTCCGTCATGTCCAGTTCGCTCAGGCGCACCGCTGGGGGCTCGCTCGCCCTTCCTCGCGGATCGATATGGCATGTCTCTACAGCACAGCGCTTCGTATGGGTTTCTGCGGCGACTGGTTCGCTGGACCTCACGGGCATTGGGTCGATGCCGAGGCCGCGTACCTCAGCGGCATCGCTGTCGCGGAACAGATAGCGAAACACGATTGAATCCTGAGATCGCTCATCCCCCGATTGCTTAAAGAAAAAACCTCAGCGAATGCTGAGGTTTGAACGAGGCGGACGGGACTCGAACCCGCAACCTCCGGCGTGACAGGCCGGGGCTCTAACCAATTGAGCTACCGCCCCTGGTAGCTGATTCGGACGGCTCTTTCGAGCGGTCCAGAGAGAGACGATGGTATTCCAAGTCTCGTTGTTGTCAAGCGATGTGATCGAGCAAATCGAGACGGGCGGGCGAAAATCGCGGTTGCTAACGCTCCCGACTGGCTTGGATCAGTTATCAGTCTTGAGCTGGATGCGATCAGCATCCTGGATATTGAACGGCATCCCATCGGGTGCGACCTTGGTGCCGGCGACCCAGAGCATGCCCACGGCCACGCCCATCGCGACAACGCCGAGGAAGACGAGCGCGGTGTACACATCGGGGCCTGCGCCTCGCTGCTGACGACCACCTGGCATTTGCATTCCAAACTGACTCATTGGAGTGCTCCTTTCCTTGAGTGTCGTTGATCAGCTGCCGAGCTTGCTGAGGACCTGATCGCCTGCACGGACCGTCTGGTTGTCCTTGACGAACGCGACACGACCAACCGCGTGGTTGAGATCAACCGACTCGATGATCAGATCGCCGAGGTACTGGTTGTTGTCGCGGATGATGTAGAAACGAGCGTTCTTGCGGAGACGATCGTTGCTGCCGAGGTTGAGGCGGACGCGGGTGAAGCCGCTGTTGGGATCGTCGACAACCTCGTCGATGGTGCCGCGAATCAGAGCGCCGGGGAGTTCGATGACGCTGCCCGCACCATCGTTGGTTGCCACTACGCTGCCGTTGTTGCTCTGGCCCTGGATCTCGGCGATGGTCTCTTCGAGTGCACGCTTGACCTGCTCGTAGACGATGACCTGGCTCTGGAGGTCCGAGATTGCCTTCTCCAGATCGATCTTCTCGTCGCGGTAAGCGAGTTCGCCTTCACGCAGACGCGAGAGTTCGGTCTTGTACTCGTCGATGATCTTGGCCTGGGTCTCGGTGGTCACACCGAGCTGGGCGATCTTCGAGGTGATCGAGGCGCGATCGGCCTCGGCCTGACGGCGGGCGATGCGGAGCTCGGAGTTCGAGGCTTCGAGGCGGCGCGTGTCGGCGTTGCGACTCGCGAGTTCTTCCTGCAGACGGTTGATGTCGTCCTGCAGCGCGGCACGCTCCTGGCCCTGGGTGGCACGGGCGGCCTGAAGCTCCGCGTCGGCTGCGAGCTTCGATGCGAGCATATCGCGGTAGTCGGCCGTGACGCGGTCGACATTGACTGAGTACGCGATGGCGAGCGAGGCCATCATGATGCTCAGCACTGCTGCGATGAGAACGAAAACCTTGGTCAGAATGTGCACGATCCGCTCCTCGATTCCAAGCTGGATTGATCCTGTGGGCTCTGTTTACTGCCCCGAGACGCGAGATGTACGAAACGGGGGTATCTAGTGTAGCAGGGATGTCCCCATCGGGGCGTTTGAACCCTGTTCAATTCACCCGCAACGACGCCCCGAGACCCGGGGAGGTCAGACGATACGCGATCCAGACGCGGCGGATGCGTCCAGATGCGGGATCAGGGCACGCTTTCAGCGATTTCCCCCGCTTCGGGCGAGCTGACGCTGGGTGTAATCCACAATTCCTCCGGCGGCCGCGGCCTGAACAAGCAAAGACTGATCGTTCACCAGCATCATCTCCAGGCGACCTAGATTCTCAGGGCTCTCGGTCACGCCGAAGACAGAGGCCGCCTGAGCACGGACAGGGTCGATGTCCGAGTCGAAGTACGACATCGCCACGAATGAGCCCTCGCGGTGCCCCATGCGTGCGAGCGCGCTGGCGACACCGAGGCGGACCTCCGCGGGCATCGGCTGCTCGGCCTCGGGATCGGAGAGGAAGATCAGCTGATCGATCGACGACTCGTCACGCAGCTGCCCGATGATCTGCACGGCCAGAGCCGTGGCCTCAAGCTCATCTGGACGCGCGGGGTAAAGAGCTGCGCGGATCGTATCCAAGCTCTCCTGATGCCCGAGCTTGACGAGCGCCTCAGCGATCTGGAGCCGGAAGATCTTGCGCTCGATCGCAGATGCGTTGGGGATAGCGGTGACGCTGGACTGGATCAGCAGCGGGATCGCCGATGGCTCACCAAGCTCGCCAAGGATAAACGCCGCCTGAGATCGGATTCGTGTGTTCGGGTCTTCCAGGAGCATGCGTGAAAGCTCGGTGAGATCAACCTCTTCGCCGAACTTCGCCATCGCGAACATCGCCGCGGACCGGACGAAGGGTGACTTATCGACCAGCAATCCGCGGATGGATGGGGCGAGCGTGGCGAGGTTGCGTCGCCCAGCGACCATGGCGGCAACAGAGCGTACACCCTCGTTGGGATCGTTGATCGCGAGCGCGACGATCGGCTCCACCCGCTCGGTCACGGGGCTGAGGGCTTCGATGGCGTTCGCGCGGATCTGTGGGTTTCGATCGGAGGTCAGGACGATCAACCGCTCAATCGCGGCCTGACGGAGTTCTTCAGAAGGAGCAACCTCGAGCACTCGCTGGGTGCCGTCCGCCTCGGTGAAGACCACACGCTTGGGACCGTCGGGTCGTATTTCGGCCCCGCATCCTGCAATGAGCGGGAGCATTGAGAGCGAGACACACATGATCGGTCGGTTAGGGCGCATAATCGGGTCCTCGGAATAGTCGGCGTGATGCCTGATGGTATCAGGATGACTCTGTTTGCATCGGCAGTACGCCCCTCGGGGATCGAAAGATCGCCGCCCCACCCCAAACGAGCGTCAAGAGCAGCGTGAGCCAGCCGAAGAGGTCGCCCATCCGGGCGAATGTTGTCATTCCGACCCCGAGCTGAACCTGATTGATCAGGTACCCTTCCCTTGGGTTGTCTCGGAGGGGCTTGATCGTTGTGTCCACGATCCGCCCCCGGTGATCGATGACGGCCGAGATGCCGGTATTGGCGCTTCGGATCATGGGCGTTCCGAGCTCGATGCAACGCCAGCGCGCATTCTGAAGATGCGCCTCGCGGCTGGCAAGTGAATCACCAAACCAGCCATCGTTGGTGATGTTGATCAGCACGCCGGCTTTTCGCTCGCCATCGCGGGCCACGAGCTTCCGGCACACGCCCGAGATCGTCGCCTCGAAGCAGATCGGGGTTGCGAGTGCGACCTCCGTGCCTACCGGCGCGTCGTGCAGCGGGACTCGCAGGTTCCGAGCTTCGCGGCCCGGATCGAGGGCGAACTCCATGCCCTGGGCGGCGATTGCAAGCAGGTTCTGCTCAAGCCACTCCGATCGCGAGATCAGCGGCATCGTCTCACCGAACGGCGTCAGGTGGAGCTTGTCGTACCACTCATTCGATACTCGCCCGTCCATAATGACGAACGCGCTGTTGTACAACGCGTCACGCTCATATTCGATCCCATCGGGTGAATCAACTATCCGCAGGTTGTCGTACGCGACAGAACCCACCACGAGCGGGATCTCCAGGTACTGCTGCATGACGAGCATGGAGTCCACGATCTCGGTCGCGCCGATTCTTGATGGGACATCGAGCCCTGGAACATCGCCCGCGTCGTTGGGTGTCATGTTCCACGCAAGTCGCTCGGCTCGCTCGGTGTCGAGCGAGATCGGGTCAAGCGTCCAGCCGGGCACGAAGCCCTCTGGCCAGATGATGGCATCGAGCGGCAATGGGTTGGTCTGGTCACTCGCCGCGGCGAGCGTGATATCTCGCAGTGTCAGCCAGTCACGGTAGCGTTGGCGGACGGACCACGAGAGACGGTTATCCTGCGCCACATCGGGCTGCACGACAGCAAATCGGAAGTACGGCGTGCCGGGGTCCTCTGCCGGGATCAGCAGGAGTCCCATGAACACCCATGCCGCGAACAGACCCGCTGCGGCCTGACCGGCCCGCTTGCGGAGTACATGGCTGCGATCACGCAGCGCCAGGTAGAGCAGGTACGAGTAGGTGGCGCAGAGGAATGAAACGAAGTAAACCCCCGCGATCGAGGCGGGCATCGCGAGCACCGAGAGCGGCGATTCGACGAGTGGGTGGGCGAGCAGGTACCACGGGTAGCCCCCGCCGAAGACGCTGCCCCGGAAGAACTCGACGCCGACAAAGACCAACGGAAGCAGCAGCACATCACGCCCAAACCGGTGGACGATCCTGGATGCGAGCCAGACATAGAGCATTGAGAACAAGCTGAGCACGATCACCAGCGGGATGATGCCCAAGGCCGAGACATCCCAGACCCACCAGTGCAGCCACAGCCATGCCGGGCAGACTCCGATCGCGCACCAGAAGGCGGCCCGAGATGGACGCATACGCGGGTCACGAGCGAGCACGAACAGCGGGATTGGTGAGACGAACGCGAGACCCCACAGGGAATACGGCGGGAAGGAGAGCACCATCAACAGGGCGTGCGTCACCCCAAGCAGCAGGGCCCGTCGTGGTCCGCTCGGTGATCGTGTCTCGTGGGTCATGCTTCAGTTCGCGCCTGTCGTACGCGGCTCTTACTTGCCTGCGTAGTCGATCAAACGCGCCAGCTCCGATCGGAGTTCGTGACGGTGCACGACCCGGTCGATCATGCCCCGCTCACGCAGGAACTCAGACCGCTGGAACCCCTCGGGCAGGTCCTGGCGGATGGTCTGCTTGATGACACGCGGGCCGGCGAATCCGATGAGGGCCTTGGGCTCGGCGAGATTGAAGTCGCCGAGCATCGCGAAGGACGCGGTGACACCGCCTGTGGTCGGGTCGGTCATCACTGAGATGAAGAGCCCGCCGGCATCGTCGTGGCGTGCGAGGGCGGCCGAGGTTTTGGCCATCTGCATCAGGCTCAGCGCGGCCTCCTGCATGCGGGCACCGCCAGAGCAGGAGACGATGATGACGGGCAGGTTTTCCTTTGTGGCCAGCTCGATTGCGCGGGTGAGCTTTTCGCCCACGACCGATCCCATCGAGCCCATCATGAATGTCAGATCGAGGCAGGCGAGCACCGCAGGGCGGCCCTTGATGAAGCACTTGCCCGCCTGGCAACCCTCGGTCTCACCGGTCTTGATCTGCTCACGCTTGATGCGCTCGGGATAGGACTTGAGATCGGTGAAGTTCAGCGGGTCCTTGGCGCGGAGCTCGGTGAATAAAGGCACGAAGGTGTCGGGGTCCGCGAGCTGCTCAATCCGTTGCCTGGCCGAGATGCGGAAGTGGTGCTCACACTCGGGGCAGACATGCAGGTTGGATTCCATCTGACGCCGATAGATCATTCCGGCGCAGGACGGGCACCGCATCCAGAGCCCCTCGGGGACCGAGCGCCGGCCATCCTGCTTGAGCTCGTTCCAGTTGCGTGTCGCGGTCTGAGACATGGATGTTCCCTTCAGTGGACGCATCGGCCTGTACGCATCTTTGCGTGCAACAGTTTAGGCGCTTGCACGAGAACTTTGTTTGGACTCGATGAGCTTGGATTTCGGCAGATCGAAGCGTTCGACGCTGATCGGTGCTTCGAGCTGCTCCCAGAACGAGCAGATTTTGTCGCCTGTAAGCCAGCAGCGGATCGTGGCCCACGCGAGCGGGCGAAGCACGATGGCGATGTTTGGGTTCGCACCTTTGCACTTGCCCAAGGCCTTGGCGATCGCGTTGATCAGGCGTTCCTGGGCATCCTGGAGCGATTCGCCCTCCGGCGGTGCGATCCGCTCTGGATGATCGCGCCACTGGGCGTATGTGCTTGGGTTCCGCTCTTCGAGGTCCTTAGAGAGCACGCCCTCCCACAATCCCAGCCCGATATTGCTCAGTTCGGGGATGGTCCTGACCTTGGTCTCAGAGCCGCGCGGGAGCATGCTGGCGGTCGCGCTTGCTGCTTCTTCATCGGAGACAAGGATGACGCCGAACGGGTGCTCAAATGAGCCCTCATGGATGGCCTTGGCCACCGAATCGCTGCCCTGCTCGGTCATCGCCAGATCGGTCTGACCGATGAGGCGATTCTCTTCGTCCCAGGATGTCCCGCCTGCACGGAGCAGGGTGATCGTGTAGCCCATGGGCTTACTCATACGCAACGACTCCTGATGAGCACGCCTCAACTCACACGGTTCGAGGCACACTCAAGGTCATCGGCCTGTTGGCCGTTGAAGCAAAAGTGTAGCAAGTTACGCCGTCGAATGCCCTTTCCCAGAAAGTTACGGGCCACTTGTTCGGCATCTGACTGGAATACAACAGGTTATGCGTGCGTTTTCGGACCACGGAGCGATTCAATTATCTCACCCCACTGCGGCCGGGGCTTGCCGAACACCGACGAACCGGCGACGAGCAAATCAACGCCGGCATCGATCGCTTCGAGGGCGGTCTGGGGGTTGATCCCGCCATCAATTTCCAGACGCTGTTCCGGGCGGAGCCGTTCGCGGATGAGGCGGCACTTGTCGAGCACCTCGGGGATAAACGCCTGACCACCGAAGCCGGGGTTGACGCTCATCACCAGCACAAGATCGAACGCGTCGATCACCGGGAGCATGATGCGGATGTCGGTTGGCGGATTGATCACGATCCCTGGGCTGCAGCCCAGATCGCGGACTTCCTGAGCGAGTGTGCGAGCGTGCCGCTCGGACTCCATAACCTCGATGTGGAAGCTGATGGCGTTGGCACCGTTGTCTGCGAATGGTCGAAAAAAGAACTGCGGATCACTCACCATCAGGTGCACATCGAGATAGGCGTCGGGGCACGCGGCACGGCACGCGCCGCAGATCGCTGGCCCCATGGACAGGTTTGGCACGAAGTGGCCGTCCATGATGTCCACATGCAGCAGGTCAGCCCCGGCCTTCATCGCGTCCTGGCAATCCCGCCCCAAATTCGCGAAGTCGGCGGCCAGGATCGAGGGAGCTATGAGCGGTCTCGTGAGATGGGCAGTAAATGGATCGAGCATGCCCGAGTGTAGTGCCGGGTGGGTTGGATGGCCGTAGGATGAAGCGGTAAAAGACACACAGAACGAGGAGATTCGCCCATATGCCCGAGCTGCAAACCCCGATCGAAGAGCTGTGCAAGAAGCTGGAGCAGTGCGGGCAAGGGCATCTCGCGCAGTACCTCCGCGGTGTCACGCCGCAGTCTGCACGGGAGAATCTTGCATCGCAGATCGAGGCCATCGATCTCGATGAGCTCAACGACCTGATCGAACGCTACATCACGAACCCAGCCGCGACTCCCCCACCGGCATCCATCGAACCCGCACCGTATTACGCGCTCGATGGCACGGGCCCAACGGGTGGCTGGGATGCTGCTCAATATCGCAACGCCGGTGAGCGGTTGATCCGCGAGGGCAAGGTCGCGTGCTTCACCGTCGCGGGTGGGCAGGGCAGCCGGCTTGGATACGAGGGTCCCAAGGGCTGCTACCCGACATCGTGTGTCAAGGATAAGCCGCTGTTTCAGTTGTTTGCCGAGTCGATCCGCGCGAACGAGATCAAGCACGACTGCGAGATCCCGTGGTACATCATGACCTCGCCGCTCAATCACGATGCGACGGTGTCGTTCTTTGAGGCACATGACTGTTTCGGTCTCAAGCGTGATCAAATCATGTTCTTCAATCAGGGTGTGATGCCCAGCCTCGATGCGAAGAGCGGCGAGATGCTCATGAGCGATCCGATGCACCTGGCCACGAACCCGGACGGGCACGGCGGCTCGTTCAAGGCGCTGCATGTTTCTGGCGCACTTGGCGACATGCAGGCCAGGGGCATCGAGCATGTCTCGTACTTCCAGGTTGACAACCCACACGCTCGGGTCGTCGATCAGGTCTTCCTCGGGCTGCACGCCACTGCACCCGATAGCTCGGGTGAGTTCAGTTCCAAGATGGTCGCCAAGGCGAGTTGGGACGAGAAGGTCGGCGTCTTCTGCAGCGTGGACGGGCGGACCGAGATCATTGAGTATTCCGATCTCGATGAGTCGCTGGCGAAACGGACCGAGGCCGGCGGGCGGCTCTCATTCAATGCTGGGTCGATCGCGATCCACGCGATCAGCGTCGCGTTCATCGATCGGATCATCAACGACAAGAGCGCCGCCCTGCCATATCACCGAGCGATCAAAAAGGTCCCTTACTTCGATCTCTCAACCGGGCGTCCTGTCGAGCCCAGCTCCAACAACGCCGTCAAGCTTGAGAAGTTCGTGTTCGATGGCATCCCGATTGCGGGTCGATCGATCGTGGTCGAGACGGACCGGGTCGAGGAGTTCGCACCGGTGAAGAACGCGACGGGGACCGATTCGATCGTGTCGTCCAAGCAGCTCCAGTCACAGCGGGCGGCTCGCTGGCTTGAGGCCAATGGCACTCAAGTTCCTTGGAACCAAGATGGGAGCGTGAACGCGACGATTGAGATCTCTCCGCTCACAGCGACCTGTGCGGATGAGCTCGCTGGCAAGGAACTGCCCGTGTCGATCGAGCCAGGATCGATCGTGGTGCTCTGAGCATGGACCCTCGATTCGCCCAACTCCCCAAATCGCTGCAGGAACGCTCGCGCGAGATGCGGCTGGGCGATGATGTGCCCGCGTTGGTCGCCCACCCAGATTGGGATGGTGGCACACAGGTCCCCGCGGTGCTCTGGATGCACGGGCGGAGCGTGAACAAGGAACTCGATCCGGGGCGGTACCTGCGGTGGGTCCGCGCTGGCATCGGTGCCATCGCGCTCGATCTGCCGGGTCACGGAGACCGCTACGAGGTGTCATACCAGGGCCCAGCGAAGACGCTTGATCTGATCGCGCAGATGCGTGAGGAGATCGACGGTGTACTGGCGTCCGTTCGTGAGCTTGGTGTGTTTGATATGTCCCGGCTGCTCATCGGTGGCATGTCGGCGGGTGGCATGGTCACGCTCAGCCGGTTGTGCCTCCCGCACCCGTTCATTGGGGCCTGCGTCGAGGGCACGACGGGCAATCTCAGGCACCTGTACGACCCACCCCCGGGTATGCATGGTCGGCCGTGGCCCGTGAAACATGCCCCGGCGAGCGTGGCGCGTCTGGACCCGATGCAGAACCTGGACGGCTTCGAGCCCATCCCGTTGCTGGCCCTTCACAACATGGGCGACGAGATGGTCCCGATCGTGGGGCAGCGGCTGTTCCTCGATGCCCTGCGTGCGCACTACGAGTCTCGCGGAGCAGACCCGACGCTTGTCGAGCTGCATACCTTCAGCGAAACCGGCGCACCACAGGAGCACGCCGGGTTCGGGCGGTATGCCAACGACGCGAAGAACCTTCAGCTTGAGTTCATCAAACGCGTGGCCGGTGTAGACTGAGCACCATGCGATGGCCGCCGCCATTCCGATCACTGCCCAACCCACGCGAAGTCTGGGCATGGGGCATGTTCGACCTGGCGAACCAGTCCTTCACGCTGCTGATCATCACGCTGCTCTTCCCGATCTACTTCAAAGAGGTCGCGGTCGGTGACTCGCAGCGCGGCGATGCCCTCTGGTCCGCGGGCGTGTCGGTGGCGCTGCTGCTGGTCGTCGCGTTGTCGCCATTTCTGGGCGCGTTCGCCGATGCCCGGTCCTGCCGCAAGTCGATGCTGATGATCACCGGCTCAGGGTGCGTGGTGCTGACCGGGCTGCTGGCCCTTGTCGCGCCGGGATGGGGCTGGTGGGCCCTGCTGCTCTTTGTCCCGGCGAACATCCTGTACCAACTGGGCGAGAACCTACTGGCGAGTTTTCTGCCGGGGCTCTCAACCACACGCACAATCGGGCGTGTGTCCGCGATCGGCTGGACCATGGGCTATATCGGCGGGCTGCTGCTGCTGGTTGTGGTGGCCCTGCTCGCCAAGTTCGCCGGTTGGGACACATCGGCCCACTGGCGTCCGTTCTTCATCATCGCCGCGATCTGGTTCGGGATCGGCGTCATCCCCGCCGCGCTCTATCTCCGCGAACCCGAGCATCCGACAAACCGCCCACCCGATGATCGGAGCGCCCTCAAGCGGGTCAAGGACACACTCCGGCACGCCTCGCAGTACCGAGAGCTCACCCGGTTCTTGATCTCGTTCCTCGTGTACGGCTTCGGCGTGCAAACCATGATCGCCTTCGCCGCGATCCTTGCGTCTGATTTCGGGATCGAAGGGCCGCGTCTGATCCTGTTCTCACTCCAACTCACCGTCAGTGCTGGGATCACGGCGATCCTCGTCGCCAAGTACCAGGATCGGATCGGGGTTCGCGCCACAATTATCGTCTTCCTGAGCATCTGGATCGGCAGTTGTCTCGCGCTGCTGCTGGTCAAGCTGCTCATTCCGGCAGACCCGCCGGAGTGGATGTTCTGGGTGATCGGCAATGGCATCGGCATCGGGCTTGGTGGGATCGGCACCTCGAGCCGGGCGATTGTGGGCATGTTTGCCCCCCGGCATCGCACGGCTGAGTTCTTTGGGCTCTGGGGCATGACCTACAAGCTGGCGGGAGCTATCGGCGTGCTGGCTTTCGGTCAGATCAAGGCGTGGGTCGGCGATGCGGCCGCGCTTGGGCTGCTCACGGGGTTCTTCGCCGTGGGATTGATCCTTTTTCTGGATGTCAGTGTCATCAAGGGCATCAAGGCAGCCCGTCGCGGCGAACGCGATATGTCGCGCTGATTCCCGATCGGCTCCTACACTGTGTCAGTTCTTTGCAGAGGATGTTCAGCCATGCCGCTCAGCAACACCGATTCGACTCCCCCCACCCTGATCAGCGCCGTTCCAGATGAACGAGGCTGGTATGGGCAGTGTGGCGGCGTGTATGTGCCCGAAACCCTTGTCGAGGCGCTCAGACAGCTCGAAGAGGTTTACGAGAAAGTCCAGGGCGATCGTCAGTTCTGGGATCGTCTCGGTGAGCTCAACCGGGTCTATGTTGGTCGCCCTACCCCGCTGCAGCAGGCCTACGGGCTCAGCCGGCGGGCGCGAGGTATGAGTGAGGATAAAGAGCAGGGCGCGACGATCTGGCTTAAGCGTGAGGATCTGGCCCACACCGGGGCTCACAAGATCAACAACACCATCGGGCAGGCGCTGCTCACCAAAAAGATGGGCAAGAAGCGGGTGATTGCTGAGACCGGCGCTGGGCAGCACGGCGTGGCGACGGCGACGGCGGCCGCGTACTTTGGGCTTGAGTGCGATGTGTATATGGGGGCCGAGGACATTCGACGCCAGAACCTCAATGTCACCCGCATGAAGATGCTGGGGGCCAAGGTCATCCCGGTCGAGGACGGCTCACGCACCCTCAAGGACGCCACGAACGAGGCGATGCGGGACTGGATGGGCTCGGTCGAGCACACCCATTACATCCTCGGCTCGGTCGTCGGGCCGCACCCGTTCCCGATGATCGTTCGTGATTTCCAGTCGATCATCGGGCGTGAAGCGAAGGCCCAGTCGCTGCGTTTCATCGGTGCCATGCCCAACACGGTCGTCGCATGCGTCGGCGGCGGCTCGAATGCCGCGGGCATGTTCTACCCGTTTGTTGACGAGCGTGAAGTCCACCTTGTGGGTGTCGAGGCCGGTGGGCGTTCGTCGAACCTGGGTGATCATGCTGCCCCGTTGAGCTTCGGGGCTCGCGGCGTGCTGCACGGTTCGATGAGTTATGTGCTTCAGGATCAGAGCGGTCAGACCAGCGATGTGCACTCGTGCTCTGCTGGCCTCGATTACCCCGGTGTGGGCCCCGAGCACGGGTATTGGAAAGACATCGGACGCGTGGAGTACACTTCGATCAGCGACGAGCAAGCGCTCGAGGGGTTCCTGTGGTGTGCCCGAGATGAGGGCATCATCCCGGCGCTTGAGTCATCTCACGCGGTCGCGATGGGTGTCCGCCTGGCATCGCAGATGCATAAAGACGAGCACCTGATCATCAACCTTTCCGGGCGTGGTGACAAGGATGTCGCTGAGGTTGCGCGACTGCTGGGCGATCGGCTCTGACTTGATGGGCGATCAGCCGCGGCGCGGACGCATGAAGAGCACACGCATCGGCATGAGCAGCGCATCGACGCGCCGAGCGGTCCAACGGACAAAGCCGAGGGCCGAGTGCACACGGAGCTTGATGCGGAGGCGACGCAGTGATGCGTCATCGGGCTCTACGCGCGATGCCTGACGCACCCAATACCGGGCACGGATCCACTGGCTCTGGCGAAGGTACGCCAAAGCGAGGTTGTGCATCGCGGGGACAAAGCGCGGCTGCGAGTCGAGAGCCCGCTTGGCCGCAGAAATACCATCTTCGTAGCGGGCCGACTGCAGCAGGGCCACGCTGAGCCCGTGGTGGGCTCGATGGTTGCTGGGCTGGAGCGCGATCATGGCGTCGTAGACCTTGACCGCCTCGTGCTCCATCTCCGCGTCGAGCATGAGGCGTCCGAGTTCCTCAAGGTCCTCACAGCGTTCGTTGATGATCGCCGAGGTCAGGTGCACCTGTGTGTCGTGCTCCATGTCCGCCCGCATGGTGCGGTGCTCCTGCTTGAGCAGGTCGCGGATGCGCGGCAGGTCCTCTTCGCGGTTGCGTGCGAAGAGCACGCGAGCCAGGCGGAGTCGCACGCGAGAATAAGTCTTGTCCAGGCGCAGCACCACATCGTAATGCACCATCGCGTCAGGCACGCGTCCCTCGATCTCGGCGAGCTCGCCGAGCAGGAAGTGGGCATCAGGCTGGTCGGCCTCGAGCTCAAGCACGCGTCGGAACTTTTCACCCGCTTCGGTATAGCGGTGCATGTCGAGCAGCAACTCACCCATGTCCAGCAGGGTGTCGATGTCGCCGGGATCCACGCGGAGCTCGCGGAGGTAGAGCTGGCGTGCACGCTCCATGCGTCCGGATGCGGCGTACGCCTTGGCGAGTCGGGCCTGCACCCGCGGCAGCTCTGGGTCAAGACGGGCTGCCTCACGCAGACACCAGACCGCACGCTCGGTGTGGTTTGATGCGAGCAGCGAGTCCGCCATCGCGGCGTAGAGGTCCGCGTGCTCGGGGTCGATCTGCTGCGCAAGGTAAAAGGCCTCTTCGGCTTCTTCGTGGCGACCGAGGTCGGTGAGGGCCTCGATTCGATGCACCGCGACGGCCACATTCATCGGCTCGGCGTCTGCGGCCTTGTCGAACCACGGCAACGCCCGCTCGGGCTGCATTGCCCGGACAAGGTTGACGCCGGTGAGCAGGGCCGAGTTGGCATCGGGGTTATCGTTGTCTTCGTGGAGCTTGTAGCAGTTGGCGAACGCCTCGGCCGCCTTGGCGTGGCGCCCGGCTGCTTCGAGGGTCAGCCCCAGGTTGAAGTACCACTCGGGCTGGTAGGGATTGAGGGATAGCGCCTGGCGAAGCTCGTTCTCGGCTTCGTCCCAGCGCCCGGCATCGTAATGCTCGTGCGCTCGCTCAACATGATGCTCGGCATCAACCCAGTCGTTCATGCGGCTCCCTCGCCCGACAAGTCTGTTCGGGCGTTGCTCATCGTAACCGCTCCATCAAGTCGCTTCAATCACAGGGGCTAGACTCTCTGTTGTCTTCATCGGCAAACTGCCGATAACCGCAAAAGAATCGTGCCCGACCCCGGATTCTGACCCAGTATTCATCCACCGATGTCCCAGTTTCTGCTCCCACGCATGACCCTGCTCCTTGGTCTGCCCCTGCTCGGGGCTGGGCTAGTCTGCTCTTGCGCGAGCAGTCCTGCACAACCACCCCCCCCGATCCGGGATCTCCATGAGATCCCTTTGGCAACGCACCAGCCCCAGACTGAACCCCCTCAAGCTGGGGGGCAGGAGCAGACAGAGACACGAAACTCAAACGAGCCAGAGGAGCTCGATCCGGCATCGACGCAAGAGCAGCATTTGCTCACCGAGCTTGAAGCTGCTCGATCGCAGCAAGCGGCGCTGCTCGACGAACTGAAGGCACTGTATCGTCGGCTGCACATCGAACTCGCTCCGGAGCGGCGTTCAGCTTTGATCGTTGAGTTGCTCGATGACAAGAGGACTGCCCTGCAGGTATTGGGTTTCGAGCTTGCAGACCGGGACCTCTCGGCTTCGATCAGCCTGAGTGAGCAGGTGAGCCAGAAGGTACATGACCTGATTGCGGATGGGAACCCGTTGATCCGTGCTCGCGCGGCACGATTGATCACGCGATTGGTCCCGCCGGATGCGATGATTGTGATTACGGATGCCTTGGATGCCGAACAGGATCCCTCGGCCGCCGAACCTATGCTACTTGGCATTGCCCGCTGGCCCAATGCCGACGCGAAGGCATCCGTCCTGCGGTGGATCCAGCGACCAGACGCACCCCAGTATGCCTCGTACAGCGCCGCGTGGGCTCTGGAGAATCAGGGGGTTTGGAGTGCGGAGAGTGATTATCCGCTTCTTCTCAGTCGCTTGAGGCAGTCAGGTCCGCAACAGCTCCGCGAAGAAGGCATGAAACTGCTCGCCAAGCTCGGGTCTGCTGACGACCTGCGTCGGCTTGTGCTGTTTATGCTCAGCGAGGATCCGGCCGTGGTTCGCTGGGCTGCGGCGGCACTGGTTGAGACGCCCCGTGCGGTTGATGTGCTCGCCCAGAGTGCGACCGAGAACGAGGTACTCTACCAAGCGGCGGCTGATTCGCTGATCAAGCACCGTGCCACGCCCGAAGGGCTCCGGCGGCTCGCGGAGATTCCCGTCAGCGACCAGAATCTCCGCAGAGACATGCTGCTGCGGCTGGGGCAGATGATCGATCAGGATCGCCTCGGGGAAGCCGTTCGTCTGGCCCAGCTCGACGCGGACACGCGTATCGCCATCCTTTCTCGTCTGGTGAGCACCGAGGAGCCACACACGGCTCGCAGCGCCCGAGGGGTCCTGCAGCTCGCCGAGCTGCAGCTCGATGCCGGGAGGCCGAACCGCGTGATCGAGGCTCTGCTCTCGCTCGATGACACGACGCTGGAGCCGGTTGACCGGGACCGACTGGAATCGATGAAGACCCAGTCGCTGATCCTCCTGAATCGCTTCGACGAGGCCAGCATGGTCTCAGTGTCTTATGCGGTTTGGTATCAGGCGATCGGGCGTGCCAACGACGCCGAGCAGAAGGCCAAGATCGCCCAGCAGCTTTTGGACCGAGCCGATTCACTGCTGACGCAAGAACAGCGTGTTACCCTACAGGCGTATCTGCCTCCACAAGGCGAAGGCACCCCGATTGACCAGCAAGATATTGATGATGAGTGAGCTCAGCGACGCGATGGATTGACTGACGCGGAGCGGAATCGCCTGATCATCGAGCCGAACTGCACCGGCACGCGTTTGCTCACGCGTGAGGTGAGCCATTGCTCGCAATCTGGATTGGTTGGCAATGCCCGCATGGCGTGAACAGCATCCTCGAACCCGTCAATCGGATCGAGGGCAATATCGAACCATGCGTCCCAGTTGCGATCGAGCTTCTTGACGACCCGGGTGGGCGAAAGGCGATCGGAGTTGATTCCCAGCCCGGTGATCATCGCGTAGCCGAGTTGAGCGATCGAGCGGATCTCGTCGGCGATAAGCGTGTTGATGCGGGCCTCGCTGGTCTTTGCCGGGTGGGCGTAGAGCTCGACCTGAAGCGAGCCAAACCGATCAACAAGTATCTGATCAGGATAGATCGGGCCATGGGCGATCTGCTTGCCATGGGCGTATGCCGACGCGGAGAGGAGGTGCTCGATGGCGCGGGCGGCTTCGGAAATCGTGAGCTTGCCGCCCTGCTTCTCGATGAGGTCCGAGAGCGTGACGAGCCCGTCATGATTCCCGGTGTATGGGGTGATCAGGCAGAGGCGTCCACGGTCGTCGTAGCTGGCCGATTCGATCCGCAGGAGGTGCGGGTGATCGAGTGTGCTGAGGGTGACCATGGCGTCAAAGAGCGAGCGACGCTGCTGGTGGCTCACCTGATTCTCGAATCGGTAGAGCATCCGGTTGGTATCGGTCTTGGTGCAGAGGACCACAAACCGTTCCACATCGCGGGCCGACCCCAGGGGGCGGATGATCTTGTAGGGACCAAAGAACTCTGTGCGTCGCGTGGTGCTCATGAGGCTCGCTGATGCGCTGAGGATGCTTCACTTCGTGCGAGCACCCTGAGGCGTGTGTGGCATGGATTATTCGCAAACACTTTCCCACGATCAACCACTGGGCGGCCAATCCTGTTAGGCGAGTATCGGCCCTCGATTCTCGCCCGCTTGAATCCACCGCGTGTTCGGGTGCAAGTTGGTTCTTACTCACTTGGCCCCCAGAACGCGTGGGTGTACGCGCCGGGTGTCTCCTGCTAGAATAGCAGGAGGCCCGCGTTCTTGATGCGTTCGGGTCTCGGCTCACACCGCCTCCCGCACCGCAGATTCGTCGGAATCGTCGCGGGCATGGGAAGAATGAGGATCGGCGATATGCCGTATTACATGAAGTTGGGCAAGATGCCCAAGAAGCGTCACACCCAGTTCCGCAGACCCGACGGCGCTCTTTATTCAGAGGAACTCTTCGGCACCGAGGGGTTCGTCGGGCCCAGCAGCATCCTTTACCACATCCATCCGCCAACCCAGGTCACCGGCTGGAAGAAGCTGTACTCAACCAAGGTCGAGTATGTCGAGCAGGATGTCATGCGTATGCGTCATGTGAAGTCGCAGAACTTCAAGAAGCACGGCGACCCGGTCGAGGGTCGCGTCGTGATCTTCGGCAACAGCGACGTCGAGATGAGCATCTGCCAGCCCGACAAGCAGATGGAGTATCACTTCAAAAACGGACAGGGCGACGAGTGCCTGTTCATTCACTTCGGATCGGGCACCGTCTACTCGATGTTCGGCACGCTCAAGTTCGGAAAGAAGGATTACATCATCCTGCCCAAGGGCACGATCTACAAGATCGTCTTCGATGAACGCCCCGATGACGGGAGCGACGACGAGGAGTATGGTGGGTTCAGCAAGGGCGACATGCCGCTGGGCAAGTTCGTCTGCTTTGAGACCTGCAACGCGAGCCACTTCCTGCCGCCGCCCCGATACATCTCCAAGAAGACCGCCCAGTTCCTTGAGCACGCACCCTACTGCGAGCGTGACCTTCGTGTCCCGTTCGAGGATGAGGATCACCCGCTGGCGTACGACGAGAAGGGCGATTTTGAGGTGCGTATCAAGGCCCTCAACAGCGTGCACTCGTACACCTACCCCTATCACCCGCTTGAGGTGGTTGGCTGGGACGGGTGCTACTACCCCTACTGCTTCAACATCCACGACTTTGCACCGATCACCGGGCAGCTGCACATGCCGCCGCCTATCCATCAGACTTTCGAGGGGCACAACTTTGTGATCTGCTCGTTCTGCCCGCGTGCATTGGATTTCCATCCGAATGCGATCCCTGTGCCTTACAACCACAGCAACATCGATTCGGACGAGATCATGTATTATGTCGAGGGCAACTACAAGGCCCGCCGCGGGATCTCGCAGGGGTCGATCAGCGTGCACCCGCAGGGGATCCCCCACGGCCCGCACCCGGGCACCGTCGAGGCATCTCTTGGCAAGAAGTGGACGGACGAGATGGCGGTGATGTGCGACACATTCCGCCCGATGTTCCCCACCAAGGCCTGCTTGGAGCTCGACGACCCGCACTATCCCGAGTCGTGGCGTCAGGACCACTTTGCGCCCGATGAGGTTCGCAGTGCTCAGGGGCAGGAGACGAGCCCGGACGCACCGATCAACACATGGGATTGATCGGGCATGACCGAACCACGGGGCGGGGCCGGATGGCCCCGCTTTTTTGTGCCCGAGCAGATAGAGTCAGACATGCCGATCGCGATGAATAAGCCATTCGAAGTTGTGTCGGGCTATCAGCCGGCTGGAGATCAACCAGAAGCGATCGAAGCGTTGACGCACGCGATCGAGTCGGGGCAGCGTCACAGCTGCCTGCTGGGCGCGACGGGCACCGGTAAGACCTTCACGATGGCGCACACCATCGCACGGGTGAACAAACCGACGCTCGTGCTTTCGCACAACAAGACGCTCGCGGCCCAGCTCTTCGAGGAGCTCAAGGCCTTCTTTCCCCACAACAGCGTCAACTACTTTGTATCGTACTACGACTACTACCAGCCCGAGGCGTATATCCCCGGGCGGGACATCTACATCGAGAAAGACAGCGCCCGCAACGACGACCTGGATCAGCTCCGCTTGGCAGCAACGAGCAATCTGATCCAGCGACGCGACTGCATCGTGGTTGCGTCGGTGTCGTGCATCTTCGGGCTCGGATCACCCAGCGCATACTCGGAGAAGGTGTACACGATCATGCGGGGTATGCAGCTGCCCCGCCGCGACCTGTTCATGGCGCTCAACGCCATGAGGTACGAGCGGGCAGAGATCGACTTCATGCGGGGCACCTATCGCGCACGCGGCGACGCGATCGAGGTCTGGCCCGCGTACGAGAAGTTCGCGATCCGGATCGAACTGTTCGGGGATGAGGTTGAACGGATCGAGCTGATCAACCCGACCTCTGGCGAGTTGCTGGCCGAGGAGTCGCAGTACTTCCTCTTTCCGGCGGTGCACTATGTGATGCCCGAGGATCGCATGAGCGAGGTGCTCCGAGCAATCCGCGAGGAGATGGACGAGCGGGTGATGAAGCTGCGTCACGAGGGCAAGCTGCTCGAGGCCCAGCGTCTGCTGGCACGCACCAAGTACGATCTGGAGATGATCGAGGAGGTCGGTTATTGCCAGGGCGTCGAAAACTATTCACGCTACATGGATGGGCGTATGCCCGGGGAACGCCCGTTCACGTTGCTGGATTACTTTGACTATGCACCGGCTCGTGCGGGCGGGCGTCATGCAGCAGTCGTCGATAGCGACCAGATCGATACCCGCGATCATGAGCACGACGCGGCACGCTTCGGGATTGAGCGTACGAACTTCAAGGACTGGATGGTCATGATCGATGAGTCGCATGTGACTATCCCGCAAATTCGAGCGATGTTCAACGGCGACAAGGCCCGCAAGCAGGTGCTCGTCGAGCACGGCTTCCGCCTGCCAAGCTGCCTTGATAACCGTCCCCTTCGCTTCGAGGAGTTCGAGGCGTTGGTGCCCCAAGTGGTCTATGTCTCCGCAACTCCCGGCCCCTACGAGCTTGAGCAGACGCAGGGAGAGGTGATCGAGCAGGTCATCCGCCCCACCGGGCTGCTGGACCCGGTGATCGAGGTTCGCCCGGCCACCGGGCAGGTGCCCGACCTGCTCGAAAGGTGCGAAGAGGTTGTCGCGCGTGGTTCGCGCGTGCTCGTCACGGCGCTGACCAAGCGTCTGTGCGAGGACCTGACGACCTATATGAGTGACAAGGGGCTGAGCGTTCGTTACCTGCACAGCGACATCGACACACTTGAGCGTGTCGAGATCCTGACGGACCTGCGCCGTGGTGAGTTCGATGTGCTTATCGGCGTGAACCTGCTGCGTGAGGGGCTTGATCTGCCCGAGGTGGCGCTGGTGTGCATCCTCGACGCGGATAAAGAAGGTTTCCTGCGGAGCGCGACGAGCCTTATTCAGCAGATCGGGCGTGCGGCACGCAACGCAAACTCGAAGGTTATCCTGTACGCCGACAAGGTGACCAAGGCGATGAGCGATGCGATGGACGAGACCGAACGCCGGCGTGAGAAGCAGGTCGCGTACAACACCGAGCACGACATCATCCCGATCACGATCCATAAAGAGATCCGGGGCGGGATCGAGAACATCCTCAAGGCCCGCAAGACGGCCAAAGCGGCGACCTACGACGAGGCTGACGACCCGCCGATTGATGCGCGGATGCTCGTGAAGGCCTTGGAAGGCGACATGATGGAGGCAGCGGAAGCCATGGACTTTGAATCCGCGGCGTTGCTGCGCGATCAGATGAAGCATGTACAGACGCTGATCGACGAGCACGCGACGGATGCGGTGCTCGATGGGGAGTCGGACCTGATGCTGCGGCGTAGCGAGATTGCGCGGGCGATCGGAGCCAGATCGGGCAAGCCCGGTGCCCCCAACACCCGCAGGGGCAAGCCGCGGACGAAGCGGTAAGAATCGAGGCCTAGGGCAGAATTCGCCCAATTTCATCCCGTTTCACGCCCTGCGGGCGGGTTTTCCGATATCATCTTCAATAGCTCGATACCGCCGGAGGATCCGGGGTTCCTGCCGTCTGTGCATGCAGTCGTTTTCCACACACTCGCTTGACAGCCGACACGGAGGTTGCGCTGATCATGACCCAAGCATCGCCCATGCCGACCGAGATCTCACCTGCCCCGCTCTCCCGCGCGGCTGGGCTCCGTCTTTCGTCGCTCTCCCTTGCGGGATTCAAGAGCTTCGCCGACAAGACGACCTTTACATTCAGCGATCCCATCACTGGCATTGTCGGCCCCAATGGGTGCGGCAAGTCCAATGTCGTAGACGCGATCAAGTGGGTGCTGGGCGAGCGATCCTCTAAGTCTTTGCGTGGCAAAGAGATGATCGACTGCATCTTCGCGGGCTCGGCGGTCCGCAAGCCCGCGGGCATGGCGAGTGTGTGCCTGACTTTTGAGAACCCCAAGCTCACCCCCGAGCTGCTCGAGCAACTTCAGGAGGCGGCTGGGCTGGCAGAGGCGTTGGCCAACGAGCCCGCCGACCCCGATGAGCAACCCAGCGACGAGCACCACCCGGCCCACGACGAGCACATCAGCGATGAGGACGCCGATCGGGCAGCCGAGGAGGGGGAAAGCGAGGCTGCGGCGATCATCTCGCAGCGTCATCGTATCGGTCGCCCGCTGCCGATCGATGCCGATGAGGTGAGCGTTGAGCGCCAGCTCTACCGCGACGGCAAGTCTAAGTACATCATCAACGGGAAGATCGCCCGCCTCAAGGACATCCGTGACCTGTTCCTTGACACGGGCATCGGCGCTGACGCCTACTCGATCATCGAGCAGGGCAAGGTGGATCGGATGCTGCTCGCTTCGCCGATGGAGCGGCGCGTGATCTTCGAGGAGGCGGCTGGCATCGCCAAGTACCGCCAGCGTCGTGTTGAGGCCCAGCGCAAGCTCGAGAAGACAGAGACAAACCTTGTCCGAACGCGTGAGCAGCTCGATAGCACCGAGCGTCGTCTACGCCTGGTCAAAGGGCAGGCGAGCAAAGCCCGGCGGTTCCAGGAGCTCGACAGCGAGTACCGCGCGCTACGGATGGCGTTGGCGTTCGAGCAGTACGATGACATCCGTCGGCGGCTCGAAGGGCTGACCTCGCAGCTTGCATCGTTGGAAGACGAGAAGAAGCGGACCGAGTCGATGCTCCGCGAGGCCGAGGACCAGCACAACGAGGCATCGCAGACGCACCACGAGCGGACGCGTCGTCTTCGTGAGCTTGAGGGTCAGCTCACCAATGCTCGCCACCAGCTTGAGAGCGCCCAGCAGCGTGGCGCGATGACGGCCAAGGCGATCGACGAGGCCGCCCGCTCGGTGGAGCTGGAGACGACGCGGCTCAACGAATCGACGAACCGGCTCAGCGACCTCGATGAACAGATCGAACGCCACGCCAAGGGCGTCGGCGTGCTGCAGCAGCAGCTCGAGGACGCGGAGCAAACACTGAAGGATGCCAGCGCGGTCAAGCATGAGGCGGCCAGCGCCGCAGGCACGCATCGGCGAAAACTCGACGAGACCCGCGCGGCGTGCGTGTCGATCGAGCGGGAGCATGCGACGCTCGAAACTCGCGTGCAGAGCGACGAGCGACGCATCGAGCAGATCAGCGAGCAGGGCGATCGCCTGCACGAGCGCCTGTCAGGGTTCGACGCTCGCGCCCGCGAGCTGGGCACGCAGATCAATGAGGCACAGAACCTCATCGAAACGCATGACCGCGAGGAACACACGCTGGGGCTTCGCCTGGAGCAGCTCAAGGCCCAGTCGCAGCGGGTGGACGATCAGAGATCGCAGCTTGCCCGCGTTGTTGATGAACTCGATGAGCAGCGTGTACGCCTTGATTCACGCCACAGCACACTCGAAGAGATGGTGCGTTCGCGTGTGGGGCTCGACGATGCGGTGCGTGAGGTTCTCGACCGCAAGGAGCGAGGCGAAGGGTTCTCCGGGGTCATCGGGCCGCTGGCGGAACTGATCGAGGTCAGCGCGGAGCACGCCCCGCAGATCGAGGCGGCGATCGAGGATGCTTTGCAGTCGGTGGTGGTCGAGTCGGTCAGTGCCATGCCCGATGCGGGCGAGTTGGCGACGCTGCCCGGGCGGGTGACTTTCCTGCCGCTCAGCGGGTTACGACAAGCGCATGAGCCCTCGGACCTGGCATTGAATCAGCTGAGCGTGCTCGCTGGATCCCGGGTCATGCGCCTGCGCCCGCTTGTGCATGCTCGCAATGATGATGCTCGTGTTGGTGCCCTGCTCGATCGGGTGCTCTCGACCACCCTGCTGGTCCCGGATCTGGACAGCGCGATGCTGCTGGCGGCCGGGCCGTTGCGGGGCGTGAATGCCCGGTTCGTGACGCACGCGGGGACAGTGATCGAGCCCGACGGTCGGGTCTGCGCCGGTCCAGCCAACGAATCGCAGGCGGCGGGCCTGCTGGCCCGTCGCGCTGAGCTTGATGAGCTCTCGGTATCGCTGGCCCAGATCACCCGCGAGCACGCCGCCAAGCGGGACGAGCTGGGGCGTGTGGATGGCAACGCCGCAGAGCTTGCTGAACAGCGATCGACGCTTCACACACAAATCGCCCGCGAGCAGCAACAGCTGGTGCAGCACCGCCACACACTCGACAAGCTCGAGTCCGAGCAGCAGCGTGTGCAGCGGGAGTCGCAACGGACGCGTGATGAGCACGAATCGAACGCGCGTCGGCTCGAGGAACTCCGTGGTGAGCGCCAGTCCTTGATCGAAAGGGCGGGCAAGCTTCAGGGTTTGCTGGTCGAGCAGCAGGATCTGGCGGAAGAAGCCAGAGCGGCGCTGGAGTCGCAAGAACAAACTCTCGAGGAAGCCAACGAGCGGGTCTCCGCTGCCCGTGTGCAGTCGTCGACGCTCCACGAGCAGCTTCGCAGCGAGCAGCGGCATCAGGATCAGCTGCAGACGCAGCGTGACGAGAGTGAACGCCAGTGCGCCATGGCGCAGCGACAGATCGAGCGGGCCGGGGCGATCCTGCAGGAGCACCAGCGGGTTGCGAAGGAATCGATCGAGCTGGAGCGGGACGCGAACGCCAGGATCGAGACGCTGGAGACCGAGTCCACCACCGCCCTTTCGCTGGTCCGTGAGTCGAGCGAGCTGCTGCGGACGATCGAGCAGCGTCTGAGCGCCGTTCGGGACAACGCCGAGGCGTTCCAGCGTGACTGGCACGCGATCGAGCTGGCCAAGCGGGAGACCGAGGTCAAGCGGGAGACGATCGAAGAGCGGACGCTCGAGGACCTGAGCATCGATCTGGTGATCGAGTACCCTGAGTACCGGTACATGATGAAGCCGGGCGATGTGGTGCGGATCGAGGTCGACGAGACGACGGCCCGCGTCAATGTGCTCAAGGGTGAGATCAAGAACCTTGGCAGTGTGAATCTTGCGGCTATCGACGAGGAGCAGAACCTCGCCGAGCGGAACGACGAGCTCATCGCGCAGGTCAAGGACATCGACGAGGCACGCATCAAGCTGGCGACGCTGATCGAGAAGCTCAATGTGGCTTCGCGGACGCGCTTCGGCGAGGTGTTCGAGTCGATCCAGCTGGAGTTCGGCGGTCGCAACGGCATGTTCCGTCGCCTGTTCGGCGGCGGTCGGGCCGAGGTACGCCTGATGGGGCTCGTGAAGGAAGTTGACGGGCAGAAGATCGTCACCGACGAGATCGACCTGCTCGAATCCGGTATCGAGGTTATCGCCAAGCCCCCGGGCAAGGAGCCGCGTTCGATCAACCAGCTCTCGGGCGGTGAGAAGACAATGACCGCGGTGGCCATGCTTCTGGCGATCTTCCGCTCCAAACCCTCATGCTTCTGTGTGCTGGACGAAGTGGACGCGGCGCTCGACGAGGCCAATGTCGGGCGGTTCTGCAGCACGCTGGACATCTTCGCGCAGCAGTCGCGATTCATCGTCATCACGCACAACAAGCGCACCATGCAGGCGACGGACAAGCTATTCGGCGTCACGATGCAGGAGCGCGGCGTGTCCAAGCGGGTCGAGGTCCGCTTCGATCAAGTTGGCGAGGATGGCGAGATCTCCAAGGAGGCAATACGCAACGCCCCGCCAGAGCCTGAGCAGCTCGCCATCGAAGACGAGCCCACGCCCGAGGGCGAGGACGCCAAGCCGAGCGGTGCGTTGCGTGCTGCCCTGGCATCTATGCGTGAAGAGACCACCCCTGCCGAGGCACGGTAATCGAGAAGGATGCCGCGATGTCTGACACCACACTCATGCAGGCCACCGAGTTTGATACCAGCGGTTCGGTGCTGCGGATCACGACGCACAAGCTCCACGAGCACGAATCGTCGCTGCTGATTCAGGAGTGCAAGGCCTACTTCGAGAACAGCGGACGCAACCTCGTATGTATCGATTTCGAGCAGGTCGAGTTCATCTCGTCAGCCGCACTTGGGGCGATGGTCACGCTCAACACTGAGCTGGCCCGTCTCGGCGGACGGTTGGTGGTGATCAATCTCAACGAGAACGCGATGCAGGTCATCAAACTGACCCGTCTCGACAAGCTGATCCCGGTCGAGAAGAATGTCAAGAATGCACAGAAGCGGCTACTCAAGGGGTGAGCTTGAGTTTGTCTGACTCCCGTTCCTGCTTCATCCGGTGTTTGCGGAGTGAAGCCAGGGCACGCGACTCGATGAAGGCGCTGAGTTACAAACGAGGTTCGGTCTGGTACTGGTCGCGTGATGGCGTCGATGATGCCCCGCTGATTCGCGATGCGATCGAGCCGGAGCTGGGTGATCCGCCGTTTGATCTTGGCGGGCATGGGGAGTTCGGAATCTACTGAGTCGATGCAGTTCGTGCGGCGATGAAGGAAGGTGGGCTCCTCTTGTACAGAGTGACCCACCTTCCTTGCTCGTTCATCTCAGTCGGCGTGATCTCGTGCCTTCCCCGCCCCGCGGGGGAGGTGGCACGCCGTCTTCGGCGTGACGGAGGGGGTCTTGGGATGGGGACGGGGTGGCATGCAGGTGTCGTCTTCGGCTTCTGCATGTTCTTCGGGATTCCAAGGATATGCGGCAGACTGCGTCACCTGCGTGGCACCCGGCATATCCTGTGCGGTATCGGCAGGAAGTCGTCTGGAAATGATTCGAGTCGCGCAGCTACTACCATCGATGCCTGCAATCTATTAGGATTCGATCCCAGCAATCAAAAAGCTTATTTCGATCAAAGAATCCTGCGGCAACCAAGTTGTTAGCGAGTGACTCTGGATCCTCGCGTGTGCCAATCGACTTCGTCGCATCGGATTTCCAGTAAAACTGCCCGTACCTTACCCTTTCACCGATCGAAGCGGTGCAAATCCCAATCGTGACCTCAAGCTCATCAAATGACTGCTCGTACAAATCGCGGTCGAGCAGTATGGGTTCGAGGAACTTCCACATGATCGTGTTTAGATGAATGCTTCCTGGAGTGTGTTTCTTTGGTTTCTTTACCCAGTCATCAGCCGTATCCCAATGAAGTGATTGAGCGACTTCGTGATCAAATGCGTCTTGTGCAGAAAGCTGGGCACAAAGGTAGTCTGGCACTTTGTGGCTATCTATTGAATACTTTGTGTCCATCAGTATTGCGCGAAGTAGATCGAATCGCTGCCGTGCGACTGCGCAAATCCCAACTGCATACAAGCACATGACTGCAGGGTAAAGACTCAAACTACGAAATGGTCTTTGGAATGTCCCAGGTGAAGTGCGCTGCTTGCCAAGCATGACGAGCAAGCGTGGCCAAAGATAGTCAAGGCGTTCGTCCCCGTGATATACCCCTGTACTTATTACGGGAATCAGCCGAGAAGTAATCGTCTCCATCACCTTTGTTTGGCGGGCGAATCCACGATACACCTCCTCGTTTGTCTGGCCATGATGCCAAGGGAGTTTGTCTGGCCCTGAAGCTTCTCGTACGCGAGATGCCTCGCCAAGTAGTAAATCATGGTATTGGATATCGAATCGAGATTCGGATACATAACGCTTCGCTGCCTGCAGAGCCATCATTGGTGTAAGCGGATCAGTTTCGATTCCGGAATCCAGCGCTGATACTTTCTCCGCTAGGTTTACAAAGGCATCATCCGCGATGGAGATTGCAGCCACAGTTGCGTCTCGATGGGAAATGACTGAGTCTGCATGGCTTGAGGGCGTTCCATGAGCCATCCAATATGTCTGGTACCTGTGTCTTGTCATGCGGCGAATCGAATCGCGCAGGCCTTCGTCCCAATCTGCCGACCATCCGCACACAATAAGCCCGTACCGCTCCAGCACTTCATCAAGAACACTCTGGAGTGCCTCGGGATATGAGCCGAGTTCGTTAGGTGTGTTTCGGAGCCTTGTGTCTCGGTAATCTCCATGCAACTTGATGATCGTGAGTTCCCCATGATTCAGGGGAACCATGCCTTGTGCATCAGCATCGCTTGAGATCACATTTGGGTGAAGATTCTCAGCTACCATCGCATCCTCTAGCAACCGATCAAAGTTGAGCGTAACGACTACTTTGATTGTCCCAGCCTTTGCAAGTCGAGCGATCGCACGATGTGCAGCAGTAGGCACGCGTATACCTTGTTCTAGCTGTTCTTCACTCCCAGGCTCAAAGTACTGCCGGAGCAATGACTGTCGCTCGTGTTCCGTACTTGCGAGTTCGGCAATGATTTTTGAATAATCAGGAGACTCGCCAGTATGGTCACGATACCAACTCTCAGGATCTATTTTGCATTGATCTCCTTCTCCAATCGCACTTGCCCAAAGCTGAATTAGCTCGAGCGTAATGTCCCAACCGGTTGGGATCTGCGCAGATCGCGAGACCCCACTGCCCAGCAACAGCGCGTAACGCCCGGGATGCTGATGCAAAGAAAGTGCGATAGACACCATTGGGTCAAGCTTCATCTCAAGCTCCTGTCAATTACGTGGCATGTACTCTGATAGTGAGCATGTTAACAGCTTAGAAGTGATGCGCAAGCAAGCCAAATTTTCAAGCTATACATTGGTGGGTGGCCCGATGGAGGCGTCTTCACTTCCTTGGGGGACGAACGCACTCGAACATCGCAAGACCCCCTCCGTCACGCGAAGACGCGTGCCACCTCCCCCGCGGGGCGGGGAAGGCACGGGATCAGGGATAGCGTCGGTTCAAGGAAGGAAGGTGCGTCCCTGTCTATGTGGGTTTCCGCACCTTCCTTCGTTGCCATGATCGAGCAGATGCAGTGGCTCCCGCCCCCGCGCCCCAGCCAGAAGAAGGACAAGCCCCCTCACGGCTCCCGGTAAAACCCACGACCCTCCTCAACAAGCATCCCCTTCTTCACAAGCACCTTCCAGATCCGGGGGTCGAACTCGCTCGGGCCGGGCGGCTGCATCGCGTCGATGTTCGAACGCTTGCCGCTCGTCACCTCGCGCTGAGAGATCTGCGATTCCTGGTCAAGCTTCATGTACTTCAGGCGGTGGCGGAACGCTCGCAACGCCTCGTTGAGCTCGCTCTGGCTGTACTCGGGCAGCGGCTCTTCCTGCTTGAAGGCCTCGGGGTTCTCCAGCTTTGTAATCATCACATCCAGACCCACGGCGTCACGCTGGGTGCAGATCTGCTTGAGCAGGGCCCGGTCCACGGGCATCCGCCCCAGCAGACGCTCAAGCATGGCCCAGTGCTCCATCTGGCGGACGGGGTCGGTGGCCGAGCGGAGCTTGGTCTCGGTGTCGCGGATCTTCTCGATGATGTTCATGGCACGATCATACGGTGATCACGCCCCGCCCGCACCGCTGCCCATGAGCTCCTGATCCACCTCCACACGCGTCCGGGCCAGGTAGGCACCGCCGTCGAGATCGGTGATGTAGGCCACGATCTGCTCGCGCAGGTCGCAGGACATGAGCCACGCGTCGTGGACCTCGGCCCCGCCGGCGCACAGGCGGAGGATGATGTCGTCGCCGTCCGTGTCGGTGACGAGCACCTCGGGGTCCTCGCCGTTCTCGCGGTCGTGGCGTTCGTGGTTGGTGGCCAGCTCGATGAACTTGTCGCGGATCTTGCCCACCGGCGCCCGGTAGTCAACGCGGACATAGATGGGCTTGACGAGGTATGTCTTGTTGAGCGACCAGTTCTCAAACCAGTTGTCGATGAAGTACTTGATCGGGAACACCAGACGCCGGTGGTCCCAGGTGTTCACGACGACGAAGGTGTAGCTCACCTGCTCGATCGTGCCCCAGTTGTCTTCGATGTACACGGTGTCGCCGAGCTTGAACGGCTGCGTCAGGGCGATCTGCAGCCCCGCGATCAGGTTGCCGAGCACCGCGTGCCCGGCGATGCCGAAGATCACCGCCGCCACGCCCGCCGACGACATGAGCGTGATGCCCAGCGTGCGGGCCATGTCGAGCTGCAGCAGGACGATCCCCACGCCCACGAAGGCCGTGACGAGCAGGATGGTGTAGCGAGCCACCGTCAGCTGCGTGAGCACCCGACGTTCGGACTCGGATCCCTCCTCATGGAACTTGCGGATGGCATCACGCGCGAAGGTGTCGATGATGACATTGAGCACCCGCATCAGCAGGAAGGTCAGCGCCGCCACCAGCAGGATCAGCACGATCGGGTCCGCGATCGTCGCGATCGCCCCGGGCAGCGACAGCCCGAACTCCACGACCACCCACACCACGAACGCGGCCACCACCACGCTGATGGGCCAGTCGAACTTCTGCAGCATCGTCAGGTCGATCTTCTCGGTCTTCGTGCTGAGCCACCGCAGCACCCGGGCTGTCAGGTAGCCCGCGAGGGGCGCGATGATGATCGTGAGCCCGATGACGATGATCTTCCAGATCGCCACGCCGCCCATCACCCGCTCGCTGGCCCACGCCGGCGTGTGCCGATCGATCCAGCCCGGCCCGTGCTCCGCGTAGAGCATGGGGATATTCTCGACGCTCTGGGCCGCGAACTTCCAGACCCGCTCCCCCTTGGCATCCTCGATCCGATCGACCCGGATGGGCACGCTCCACCCGTTGGCCTTGATGTCGCCCAGCGGGATGCTGATGCGTTCCTTACCGACCATGGCGTTATCGCCACCGATGCCGGGCGAGTCGATCATTCCGTCCGCCCGATCGGGCAGCATGGACCAGTCGATCCACAGCTCCTGGGTCATGACAAAGTACAACTGCTCGGCCGCCTCGCTCGGGCTCAGGTCCCTGAGCAGCCGCGTATCAAGCGCCAGCGATGCCTGCTGGAAGCCCTCATCACGGGCATGCTCGATGAAGTGCTCCACCGCCGCCTGCGGCGTCTCCAGATTCGGCTGACCCACCGCGATCGCGGCGCACAGCAAATGGAGCATGATGGTCAATGCGAAGATTCCCCGGCGTGTCATGTCCCAAGTATGGTGGGCGGAGATGAAATCTGGGTGAAACCGGGATTGAGTGGGCTTGATCTTGGCCCGCAATCGCCGCAAACACCCTCCCGGAGCTTGGGAAAGGGGTTTGGACGCCCGCGGTGATCGTGCTAAAATAGAGCATCGGGACCTGGGCTCCCGCCGGGTGACGCCTTGATGGCGAAGAGACCGGCATCAACCGCCCAAGAGCTGATTGAAGGACACCAGTATGACGACCGCCGCGACGACGAGCCCTGCGCTTTCCGCCGATCCTTTGCAGTTGATCGATGTTGATCATGTCCGCTTCTACGTGGGCAACGCGAAGCAGGCCGCGTATTTCTACGCCCACACCTTCGGGTTCCGGATCGACCAGATCGCGGACCTGACGACCGGTTCCAGGACGGAGGCCGACTATCTGCTGACGCAGGGCAATATCCGCATGCTCCTGACCACCCCCCTGACCAAGGAGCACCCGGCCGCCGATGAAATCAAGCGATACGGCGACGGGATCAAGGAGGTCGCCCTGACCGTCGAGGACGCCGAGGCGGCCTACGAGCAGGCCATCGCCAATGGTGCTGAGTGCGCCCAGAAGCCTCGCACACTCAAGGACGAAAAGGGCACGGTCACTGTCGCCTCGATTAAGGTCTACGGGCGTGTGATCCACACCTTTGTCTCGCGTACGGGCGAATACGCCTACGAGAATCTGCGCGAGGGCGGGCTGTTCATGCCGACCTTCCAGAAGATCGACTCGCCGCTCAACGATTACAACGAGAAGCATCCCTGCGGGCTCATGTATTGCGACCACTTCGTCGGCAATGTCGAAGAGGGCAAGATGAACTACTGGGTGAAGTGGTACGAGGAAGTCATGGGCTTCAAGATGTTCAAGCACTTCGATGACCATGACATCTCGACCGAGTACAGCGCGCTGATGTCCAAAGTGATGGCCAGCGGCAACAACATGATCAAGATGCCCATCAACGAGCCGGCCGACGGGATTAAGAAGAGCCAGATCCAGGAGTACCTGGAGTGGCACGATATGACGCCCGGCGTGCAGCACCTCGCCTTCCGCACTGACGACGAGCTGGCGACCGTGGCCGAGCTTCGTCGCCGTGGCGTTGACTTCCTCGCGATGCCCGACACCTACTACGAGCTGGTATGGGAGCGTGTGAACACTATGCTCAAGGAGCACGGGCACGATGTGGTGAAGGAAGACCACCAGCGTGTGCGTGACCTTGGCGTGCTGGTCGATGCCGACGACGAGGGCTACCTGCTGCAGCTGTTCACCAAGCCGCTGCAGGACCGCCCGACCTTCTTCATCGAGATCATCTGCCGGCGCGGCAGCCAGAGCTTCGGGAAGGGGAACTTCAAAGCCCTGTTCGAATCGCTCGAACTCGAGCAGGAGCGTCGTGGGAACCTTTGAGGATCTGACGAGCCATGATCGAATCAGCCGGGCCGACGATGGCCCGGTTTTTTCATCTATGTGCCGCTCTAGCGAACATTCACCGCTCGTGAAGGGAGGTTGGCACGCCGCAGTGTGACAGGAAGAGCGTTCATGTGATGAACACACGCCACCCCCATCCGTCACGCTCCCCCTTGCGGCCAAACCATCCCACGCTATACTCAGCCCATGATGCGAACACCAACCATACTGATTGCCCTGATCCTCTCCTTCGCCGGGCTCACCGCTCACGCGGATACTGTCACGCTCAAGGACGGTACAACCTTTGAAGGAACCGTCGTCAAAGAGAACGGGGCCGAGGTCGTCCTTGAGATCGTGATCTCCAACATCAAGACGACCAAGACCTTCCCGCGATACAAGGTCCGCTCGATCGAGTACAAGCCACTCGAAGCCGAGCCCGAGGAAGAATCAACACCCAGCATCCCCACCACCTCCACCAACAGTGACAACCGCGACGAGGACACGGACTCAACCGTGGAAGAGTCCGAAGAGTTCGACGAGAATGATGAGGAACGCACGGGCCGACGATCGCCCCGCGTTCGAACCACGCGCACCACCTTCGTTGTCATTCCCGTCACCGGCACCATCGGGCAGGAGACCAACGCCTACGGGCTCCGCACCGCCCTGCAGCAGGCACGACGAAAAGGCATCAGCCATGTGGTGTTCACCATCGACTCGCCCGGCGGGCTGGTCTATGACGCAGTGGACACGCTCGAAGTGCTCAAGGAATACGACGACACGATGACCTACCACGCGCTGGTCGAGGAGGGCGCGATCAGCGCCGCCAGCGTCTATGTCGCCGCGGCCGACAAGATCTGGGTCCGCCCCGGATCGCGTGTGGGCGGGGCCGTGGCATTCACGGGCGACGCCTCGTCGGGCACAACGCAGGTCGATGCCAAGCTCAACTCGATCTGGGCCGCTGAGATCGCCTCGCGCGCCGAGGCTAAGGGCTACCCCGGCGATGTATTCCGCGCCATGGTTGATCCCGCGGCCGAGGTCTGGATCGATGCCGAGGGCAAGGTCTACCCATCCCGCCCCAGCACCGCCGGGGCCCAGCAGCTCGACAACTCCCGGACCATCCTCACCATCCGGGCCGAGCAGATGATCAAGATCGGCATGGCCCAGTCGTTCGAGGGCGATGTTGCCCAGCTCGGCGAGCAGCTGGATATCAATGACTGGCTCGAGATCAAAAACCTCGGTGCCACCGCCATGAAGAAATCCTACGAAGAGCGCAAGAAGCTCGAGGAACGCATGGAGGTCGCGCTCAAGTACTACTTCGAGAAGATTGACGAGTTCATCCAGACCGATCCGCGTCGATTCAGTGACTACTACCGCTTTGGTGCGAACCGAAGAGCTGGGTATGACTATCAGGTCGATGGAGCTTCGCTACTTCGATGGCGCGACCGCACGAGCGCAGCGATCAAGATCTGCGACCAGTTGATTGAGGCGCTGACTGAAATGGCTCGCGTTGTCAAGCAGGCCGAGAAGATCGGAGCACGACATCTCCAGATTCCAAATGAGGACGGCGACTACACCTTTGATGTAATCAAAGAAGTCCGTGACTATCTCTGGGACAATCGCAATGAGATCCCAGAAGATCGGTTCAACGACTCTTACCGCGGGCCCTGACTCGTGCAAACGCCACTCTACAGCTCGCCCATGTTCCCCCGTCAGGGATATCACGACGAGGCGTGCGATGATCGTGGTCAGACCATCCAATCACTCAAGCACAACCAGCTCGGACAGTGCGTCGATCGAGAGACGCTGCGTTACAGCGCCCTCAAGACACGCCTGCAGATGATCGGGCAGTGCGACCGCCCGCCCGCGCCGGGTCAACGCCGTGATCCGCAGAGCTGGATCGCCACCGGCGCGATCATCGCGATCGCCCTTTATATCATGGGTATCACCTACGCGGGTTTCAATGGCGACCAGTTTGTCATCTGGATCTTTGCGATCATCTGGGTGGCGTTCTATCTGGCGCAGCGCTTCCGGCGCAGCGAGACGCGCACCATCACCGCCATGACACTCGTCGCCGAAGGCATCTGCGGCGAGTGCGGCTTCTCACTCGACGGGCTCACCCCCGAAGAAGACCAATGCCTGGTCTGCCCCGAATGTGGGCACGCCTGGAACGCCTTGCGTATCACCCGTCCATACCGCGAGCAATGCGAGATCATCGACAAGCCCAAACGCGACCCCCGCTCAGATGTCCGTGCTGGCACGCGACTGCGAGACGCCCGACGCTGGTGCACCGACGACAGCGCTCGCTGCGTGCACACGCCCGATCGTCTGCTCGGCACTCTTATCCCCAGCGAACGCGAAGCGCTTGGCCTAGCGTACCACGAGATCAGGCGTGCGCTTTCCCACAAGAGCCGGGCACATCGGATCGTCACTCTGGTACTGGCGATCACCATCAGCACCGTGCTGCTCATCCGACTCGGGATCCCTGAGTTCCACGAGTCCGTCTGGCGGGGCGTGTTGGTCATCATCCTGCTCGCGGCCCCGATCGTGATCGCGATCGTCATTTGCGCCATGGCCACCTGGATCAAGCCTCACCGCATTGTGCACCATCTGACCAGCAACGGTTACTGCGGCAGCTGCGTCAACGTTCTGCTTGGTGTATCAGCCAACGAGAACGCGATGCGTGTCTGCCCGCGCTGCCGGGCGAGCTGGCTCGATGAACGCTTTCCGACGCTTACCGAGCCGACAGCAACAGACTCCTGATCGGTGTGCGTCCCAGACGCATGGCGCTCGGTGCCGATGCCAGCAGTGCCAGCACGATCGCCACCACCCAGCACCACGCGATGGCGTCCAGCGGCAGCGCCGCGTCCAGATCGATACCCACCACCCGGCGGTTCATCTCTCGCCCGCCCCATGCCGCCTGGATTCCCAGCCCCGTGCCGAGCACGCAGGCCGTGAGCGCGATGATCAGCGCCTGCGAAGCGATCAAGCGGACCAGCTGCCCCTTGGACGCCCCCACCGCCCGAAGAACACCCATCTCATAGCGGCGTGCGTTGATCTCCGCGATGATCAGGTTCGCCACACCGAAGCAGGCCACAAGCATCGCGCCGATCGCCACCGTCGAGAATACCAAGAGCGTCGATGTGAATACCGCCTCGATCTGACGTCGGATCACCCGCCCTGAGCCGACATTCAGCACACCAGCACCAAGCAGCGCCTGACGGATCTCCTCCACCGCCTGCTCGTCACCGATCTTGGCAAGGCGGTCCTCGTTGAGATCGATCTGGATGAGCTGGGCGGTGCGCATCCCAAACTTGTCGATCATGTCCTGGCGCGAGCCGAACACCGACCCGATCGCCTGATTGACGAAGTTGTCGCCTAGATCGAAGTACTGCGAGACCAGTTCAAGTCCAGGAGAGGTGACCACTCCGACAATCTCGAATTCGTGCCGGGTATCGTTGTCGAAACAGATGAAGGTATCCCCCACACCCAGCCCGCGCGCCACCAGGAACTCACGCGCCACAATGACCGATCCGCCCTCGGTCAGTCGTTGGACCGCAGTCTCCTTATCGCCCTGCACAAACTCAAGGTCAGCCATGTTCAGGAACGGCTCGGGCTCGAACGCGATGAAGTTCGTTTTGTACGACGACAACCCCTCGACCCCGAACGCGTCGGTCCGCACCGCCCGCATCGAGATCGCGCATGTCTCGTCCACGAGGTCCATGCCCTCGAGGATTGACTGCGCCTCCTCGCTCAGCGGCAGTCCGTAGGCGAAGGCATCGGGGAACCGGATCTTTCCAAGCCAGTCCCTCATCGCGGCCGAGCCATTGGTCCAGATCCCGATCATCAGCGCCAGCCCGGTCATCAACGCACCGGCCGTAAACCCGTGCCGGTACGGCGTCGCACGCACCGTCCGCCCAAGCAGCGCCCGAGGCAGACCCATCATCACCGAGATCGGTGTAGAGCACACGGTGGCAATCAGCACCACGATCGGCACCGAGATCAGGAAGTAGCCCAGGAACATCGCCGGCAGCCCGATCCCGACATAGACGAAGAAAAAGTACCCGTACTGCGAGAGCGTCAGCACGATCAAGATCATCATTGAGATCCCGACCGCGCCGAAGACGCCTGCAAGCCCGATCCCGCGTCTCGACATCGGCGTCGCACGCACCTGCATCGCCTGCAGCGGCGAAAGCGAAGCCGCACGCCACGCGGGCCACAACGCCCCGATCAGCCCCGCACCCACCGCGCCCAGCACCGTGAGCGAGGTCATCACCGGCGGCACCACCAGCCCTTGTGACATCTGCTGATCGAAGATCCGTGTGAGCACGAATGCGAGCACCACGCCGCCCGGCAAGCCGACGATCACTCCCAATCCCGCAACGATTACACCCACCAGCAGCTGCGCGATCGCGAGTTGATCCCGACGAGCTCCGATCGCACGCAGGACCGCCAGCGTGCGTTGCTGCTCAGCGACACCCGTTGTCAGCCCTGTTGTGATAATGAAGGCCGCCGAGATCAGCGCGATCACCGAGATCAGCACGAACCCCAGCTGCGACGCCTGCATGTTCTGCTCGACGCCCGAGGTGATCCGCCCAGTCGTTTGCAATAACGCCTCGGGCAGCACCTCGTCCTCGTGGAGCGTCACAAACGCATCCGGATCGATCCCGTCATCAAGCTTGAGCTCGATATCTGTCAGCTGGTCCTTCTCCCTTGCGAGCGCATCGAGGGTCGGGATGGTGGTGAAGGCGATGGGCTTGCCCCCGATGGGTGCCGGTTCCGACAGCCCCACGATCGTGAGGGTCCGCGCCCGACCAAACAGGCGGGGGACGACCAGCTCGTCGCCGATGCGAGGCCCCACACCCGCGTTGAGCTTCTTCATCTCCGCGGATGACTCAGCCGTCATGCCCAATCGGACCGGCTCGACCTTCAGGTACGCGCCCGGGTCGGACAGCAGGTCGTAGCCCTCACCCGAGCGCATCCGCTCGGCGAACGACCACGACAGCCGCTGCGCAACCCGCATGTCGATCACGATTTCATCAATCGCCTCTGGAAGACGCCCCGCAACGAGCTTGATCGGACGCGCCTCGGCCTCCTGCGCAGGATCAATTCCATTGACAAACGCGTTCACCGCGTATCGCTGCTCGACGCCCTGATACCCGAGCTCTGGCATGCCCTCTGAAATCGGCTTGAGCTCAGGTTGTTTGATCACGAGCGAAAGCGTGCTCTGAAGACGCGGCACCGCCCGGGTCACGCCCTCCCACTGCCTGACCTGATCCATGAGCGAAGCATCAAAGGTATCGCCCGAGGTTGGGCGCAGGCGGACCTCCGCCGAGCCGATCTGGGTGTCGATCTGTGCGCGGAACGCCGCGTTGAGCGAGGCCATCGCGCACGCGATCGTGGTCACGAGCACCACCGAGAGCGCCACGGCGCCCGCCAGCAGCGCGACGCGGCTACGACGCGCTGAGCAGATGCTGCGTGCGAGTCGCGATGGCGCCGGCATCGAGCCCTCCCTGTTCCGTTCGCGAGTCCGGGTTTTCGATGACACCGGCGATCACGCCGTCGTTCATCACAAAGATGCGTTCGCAATAACTCGCCGCTTCGGGTTCGTGCGTCACCATAACAACGGTGACCTGCTCCTCGCGTGCTACCCGTCGCAGCATGCCCCACACCAGCTCGCTGGCGCTGGTATCCAGGTTCCCCGTGGGCTCGTCCGCGAAGACCACCTTGGGGCTGTAGAGCAACGCACGCGCGATGGCCACCCGTTGCTGCTCTCCGCCCGAGAGCGCTTCCGGGCGGTGCTCGCTCCGATCACTGAGCCCCAGCAGCCCCAAAAGCTCATGCGAGCGGGCGACAAGCTCCGGGCTCAGACTCCCCGAGAGCAAACCGGGCAGTTGGACATTTTCTAAAGCCGACATCGTCGGGATCAGGTTGAACGCCTGGAACACCACCCCGATCTCCTGACGGCGGAACCGTGTCGCCTCTCGCTCGCTCATGGCGTGCACCGAGTGCTCTGCCACGATCACCTCGCCCGAGTCCGGACGGTCCATCGCGCTGAGCATGTGAAGCAGGGTCGACTTCCCCGAACCCGATCGCCCCATGATGGCATAAAAGCCGGGGTCCTCGATGCGCAGATCAACCCCACGCAACGCGTTGACGACGCGATCGCCGAGGGTGAAGGACTTTCTGACATTGGCACAGGAAATCATGCGGGCAGGGAACCTCCCCCAAGCGTAGGCACAGCACGCGTTTGGCGTGCCGCTCCCCACAAGGGTCTTCGGGATCACGCCCGGGCACTTGCAGTCTGGGGCCGAGGGTCTAGAATCGGGCTCAAACCATACCCCGCTTCCAGGAGCACCGCAGATGAGCACGCCCACCGATCGCGTCTACTCAGAATCGCACGAATGGTACAAGGTCGATGGTGACATCATGACCATCGGGCTGACGACCTATGCCGTCGACCAGCTCACCGATGTCACTTTCGTCGAGATGCAGGAACCGGGCACCGAGGTGGGGTCGGGGGACAGCGTGGGTGAGGTCGAGTCGGTCAAAACCACAAGCGATATCTACTCGGCTGCCGCGGGCGAGATCGTCGAAGTCAACGAAGCCCTGAGCGACAACCCTGAGCTGGTCAATAACGACCCATATGGAGCGGGCTGGCTCGTCAAAGTCAAGATCAGCGACCGGGGCACCCTCGACGATTGCATGGATGCCGCGGCCTACGACGCAAGCCTGTAATCCCTCCTGCGACCCATTGACGAACCTCCCACATGGGAGGTTTTTTCGTTTGGGGCTGCCCGAGAGCACTTTTGGCCGATCCTTTTCAAGATCTTCTCGCATGAAACGAAACGAAAGTGCTTGTTCTTGCGAATAATCACACCATGACCACCCTCGAACCGATGCAGTACACACGCACCCGCACTGGAGCCTACATGAGCCCCCACCCGCACGCCGTGTCCTGGATCGATGCCGAACCAACACGCCCCCCACACGCCAAAATCGTCGCCACGCTCGGACCCGCCAGCGATAGCGATGAGATGCTCGCCAAGCTCATCGAAGCCGGCGTCAGCATCTTCCGACTCAACTTCTCGCACGGCTCGCTCGACGAGATGGAAGAACGCCTCAACAAGGTCAGACGCGCGATCGATAACTCGGGCCGCTGCGTCGGTATCCTCGGCGACTTGCAAGGCCCCAAGATGCGCGTGGGTATCGTCCCCGACTTTGACAAGGATGGCGGGATCATCGTCAACCCTGGCGATGACATCGTCTTCCGCAAAGGGCAGGGGCAGGCCGAGATCAGCGATGGCACGCCGACCTTCGGCGCCTCGTTTGACGAACTCTATGAGGATGTACTCCCGGGTCAGCGGGTGCTGATCAACGACGGGCTCATCCGGATGCTCGCGGTCGATCAGGACAAGGGCGAGTTGCTGCGCTGCCGCGTCACCATCGGCGGACGGATCACGAGCAAGAAGGGCATCAACCTGCCCGAATCCGACCTTAACATGCCCGCGATCACCGAGAAAGACTGGGCCTGTGCCAAGTGGGCGGCTGAGAACCAACTCGACTACCTCGCGCTCTCGTTTGTACGATCAGCCGACGAGATCCTGGCACTCAAGGCCAAGCTCGAGGAATGGCGCCCCGCAAAGAGCACGGAGGCCTATGAGGAGATCGATCAGTCGATTCCTGTGGTCGCCAAGATTGAGAAGCCACAAGCGGTGCACAACCTTGACGAGATCATCGAAGCCACCGACGCGGTCATGGTCGCGCGAGGCGATCTGGGCGTCGAGATGGATGTCGCGAAGGTCCCGGTGATCCAGAAGTACATCCTGTCACGCTGCAACACGCTGGGCAAGCCTGTCATCGTGGCCACGCAGATGCTCGAGACCATGATCGACAGCATCACCCCCACCCGCGCCGAAGCCAGCGATGTCGCCAACGCCGTGCTCGACGGCTGTGACGCGGTGATGCTCTCGGGCGAGACCGCCGTGGGCAAGCACCCACGCGTTGTCGTCGAGACCATGCGCCGCATCATCATGGTGACCGAATCGCGGATGGACGATATCATGCTCAACCAGGCACCACCCACGCTCAAGGAATATCCATTCCGCTCGGCGGCCCTGGCCAAGGGTGTCTGGTACATGGCCGAGGAGCTGGGTGCAAAGGCGGTCGCCGTCTGGTCCGAGGCTGGCGGCATGGCACGCTACCTTTCCCAGAACAACTTCAGGGTCCCCATCTATGCCTACACATCCTCAGCCGTCGCCGCCCGACGCATGGCGCTCTACGGGGGTGTGCACCCGATCTACACCCAGCCACCCGAGACCGGCCGTCTTCGCGATTGGACTGACATGGTTGAAGATCTGATCAGCAGCGAGGGGATCACCAAGCACGGCGACACCGTGCTGCTGGTCGCTGGCAAGCCACTGGGTGCCCTTCTGGCCCAGAGCACCGTCAGTATCCTGCGTATGGGTGACCCCTCCTCGGGCTTCCGAATCTCGACCGATCAGTGATCCGCGCTAGGATCATGCATGAGCAACGCATCTGATCGACCAGTGAGCATCGTCACCGGCGCCGGCAGCGGCATCGGGCGGGCTATCGCCCTACGCCTGGCCAAGCTTGGACCTGTGGTGCTCGTCGGTCGCCGGGGTAAGCCGCTCCGCGAGACTGGCGCACTCATCGGCGAGGAAGAACGAGACTGGCTCGCCATCGCCGCGGATATCAGCGAGGAAGACGACCGCGAATGCGTGATCGAGTCGACACTCGAGCACTTCGGACGCATCGATCATCTCATCAACAACGCCGCGATCGGCACCTGCGCCCCCTTGGGCGAGTTGACTGAGTCTCAGATCGAGCAGCTTGTCCGCATCAACCTCACCGCCCCGCTGCTGCTTACCCGCCTCGCACTCCCACACCTTTCTAAACAGAACGGTTGCGTCATCTCCATCGGCTCCCGAGCCGCGATCGACCCGTTCCCGGGGTTGGGTACCTACGGCTGCACCAAGTCCGGGCTTGAGGGACTGGCACGCAGCATCGCGGCCGAGTATTCCGGCGTGCGAGCGTTCACAGTCCATCCCGGTGCGGTGGAGACGGCCATGTTGCGTTCGATCGTGAGCGCGGATGACCTGCCGAGTGATCAGGTCCTGGTTCCTGACGACATCGCGCTGGCCGTGGAATCGTTCGTCCTCGGCAAACGCCCGGAACCCAGCGGCGCGTCGATCGTGGTCGCAAAGGACTGAGACACACTCAACCGATCCGTCGCTCGTGCGTATAACGATGCATGCGGATCGAATCGAATCATTATGTGCTGGCCGTCCACGACCTCGACCGTTCCCGCGATTGGTACGAGCGTGTGCTCGGCTGCACCACCGAGGTTGTCGATGAGGGCAACTGGCTCTTCTTCTCGCGCGACCGCGTCACCTTCATGTGCGGCCGATGCCCCGACGCCATCGACCCACAGGATCTTGGTGACCACCAGTACTTCGCCTACCTCGTCGTGGACGATCTCGCGGCGTTCCACCTGCGGGCGAACGATGCCAAGGCAGAGATCATCAAAGAGCCAAAGGACGAGCCTTGGGGCATGCGTGAGATGGGCCTGCGCACCATCGATGGGCACCGCATCATGCTGGCGCAGCGCCTCAGCTGATCGAGCTGCTGATCACTCACCCGGGATGTACGAGATCGCCCCCTCCATCGGCGAGCTGGCCGTGGCGTAGAGCTTCTTGTCAATCCGGCCCGCCAGATAACTCTGCCGACCCGCCTCGATCGCCTTGCGCATCGCGTGAGCCATCATCACCGGCTGCTTCGCGTGGGCGATCGCGGTGTTGAGCAGCACGCCGTCGGCCCCGAGTTCCATCGCGTACGCCACATCGCTCGCGCTCCCCACTCCTGCATCGACGATCACCGGGTAGGTCGGGTCGTTCTCCTTGAGCAGCTCCAGGCACAGCACGATGTTGTTGGTGTTGAGCACGCCCTGCCCCGAACCAATCGGTGAGCCCGCCGGCATCACCGCCGCCGCCCCCGCGTCCTTGATCCGCTTGGCGCTGATCGGGTCATCGCTCGTGTAGCACAGCACATCGAACCCGTCCTTGACGAGTTCCTCCACCGCCTGCAGCGTCCCCACCGGATCGGGCAGCAGCGTCTTCTTGTCGCCCAGAACCTCGAGCTTCACCCAGCTCGCCCCGGGGTTGCCCAGCTGTTCGAGCAGCTCCCGCCCCAGGCGTGCCACCCGCACCGCATCCTCGGCGTTGAAACACCCCGCCGTATTGGGCAGGATGGTGTAGCGATCCAGATCGATGTACTCGAGGAGCGACTTGCCCTCTTCGTTGAAGAGACGCTCGCGGCGCACGGCCACGGTGATGGCCTCGGCCCCGGACGCGTCGAGGGCGTCGCGCATGAGTTCCATCGATGCGTACTTGCCCGTGCCGACGCAGAGGCGGGAGTTGAAGGTGCGGCTGGCGATCGTGATCGGGTCGAGCCCGGGCTCGGAAAGTGTCGTGGTCATAAGGGATTCTAGCGCAATTCCACTGCGGGGTGCCCTGCAAACGCCGCGGCGTAGACGCGGCTTATGCAGGTTCTTGGCCCTGATTATGCTGCGCGTAGGCGGATCGGTGAGGGGCACGCTTCACTCATTAGATCGATATACTCATGGAATGCGACTTTTCCTTGCCATCATCACCATCCTGTTATGCTCGTGCTCGACTCCATCCGAACTCCAGTCGATTTCACTTGACGGAGTCTGGGTTCCGGACTGGGATGCGACGATTGAAGCAAGCAGCGCCCATAGCAATGACGCTTATGTTGCTGCGATGAGTCTACGGAATGCCTGGGAAAATACAGATGTGTATACACATCTATTTAGAGACGGTACATCATGGCATCAAGCACCAGCCGCCAACTGGTATCTTGTCGGCACATGGTCCGTAGCTGATAAACAGTTGGAGATACGCACTCATTTCTTTCATGATCCTGAGTCGCGTGAGAACACATCTCAGTTTGTCATTCAGGATCATCAACTCATGTATGTGCTCGACAAAGATGTATACGGCCCCGTAATGGTGTACAAGCGAGCAAATGCACCGAGAGAAGACAAGCGAAACTGGACCGTTGACCAAGTCTACAAAGCAGACTCGCCGTAACAGCGCAGCCACCCTCCGTCATGCTGCGCATGACACCTGCCCCGTCAGGACGGGGGAAGCACTAGGAGTGGCTGTGTATGGTTGAGATCAGGCGGGCGCTTCGGCCGTCGACTCGACATGCAGCTCCTTGAGCTGCTCCGCATCCACCACATTCGGCGCCTCGCTCATCAGGTCCACACCCGTGAGCGACTTGGGGAAGGCGATCACATCGCGGATGTTGTCGGTGCCCACGAGGTGCATGACCAATCGGTCGAGACCGAAGGCGATGCCGCCGTGGGGCGGAGCGCCATAGGACAACGCATCGAGCAGGAACGAGAACTTGAGCTTCGCCTCTTCCGGGCTCAGGCCCAGCAGCTCGAAGACTTTGGACTGCACCTGCTGATCGTGGATACGGATGGAGCCGCCACCGATCTCGGAGCCGTTGCAGATCATGTCGTACCCATCGGAGACGATCGATTCCACGGCGTCGACATCCTTGATGTCGGCCGCCATCAGGCGCGACGCCTCGGCCTTGGTCGGCGCGGTGAACGGGTGGTGCAGGGCGTAGTACCGCCCCGACTCCTCGTCGTACTCGAACATCGGGAAGTCGTAGACCCACAGGAAGTTCCACTGGTCCTCGGGGATATAGCCGTGCTCGCGGGCGATCTTGAGTCGCAGCTCGCCCAGCGTCTTGGTGACCACGCTGTAGCTGTCGGCACCAAAGACCACCGCGTCGCCGTCCTCGAGCCCGAGTCGCTCGACCAGCTCGGATTGGATCTCACCGAGGAACTTGGCGATGCCCGTCGAAAACTCCCCGCCGGTGTACTTCACGGTGGGCACGCCGCCCGCGCCGAACTGCTGGGCGAAGGGGTTGAAGGCATCCGTCACCTTGCGGGAGAACTTCTCGGCGCCGCCGGGCACGCGGATGGCCTTGACGACGCCCTTGTTCTTGGCCAGCGCATCGCTGAACACCCCAAACTCGCACTTGGCGGCCAGGTCGGAGATGTCGACCAGCTCAAGCCCGAAGCGGGTGTCGGGGCGGTCGATGCCGTAGCGGTCCATCGCCTCGCGGTAGGTCATCCGCGGGAACGCGGGGAGCTCGACGCCGAGCATCTCCTTCCAGATGTTCTTCGCGTACCCCTCCATGATGTCGAGCACCTGATCGCGGTTCACGAAGCTCATCTCCAGGTCGATCTGCGTGAACTCGGCCTGGCGGTCGGCACGCGGGTCCTCGTCGCGGAAGCACTTGACAATCTGCAGGTACCGATCGCACCCGCCCACCATCAGGATCTGCTTGAACAGCTGCGGCGACTGGGGCAGCGCGTACCACATGCCCGGCTGGTTCCGCGAGGGCACCAGGAAGTCACGCGCCCCCTCGGGCGTCGAGCGGCACAGCACCGGCGTCTCGACCTCGATGAAGCCGTGCTCGTCGAAGTAGTCACGGGTGAGCTTGGCGACCCGGTGACGCGTCCGCAGGATGTTCTGCATCGTCGGGCGACGCAGATCGATGTAGCGGTACCGCAGGCGGACCTCCTCGTTGGGAAGGTCCTTCTCGGTGCTGGGGATGAACGGCAGCTTCTTGGTCTTGCTGAGCAGTTCCAGCTCGGACACGAGCACCTCGATGGAGCCCGTCGCGATCTTGTCATTCTTGGAGGCACGCTCGCGCACCACGCCCTGGACCTTGATGCAGTCCTCATTCCGCAGCTTCGCGGCCTGCTCGATCAGCCCGGCGTTGTCGCCCTCGGTCTCGAAGACCGCCTGCGTGATGCCGCTCTTGTCGCGGATATCGACGAAGACCAGCCCCGTGCCGTGGCCACGGTAGGCGTTAACCCACCCGCAGAGGGTGACGGTCTTGCCGATGTGCGATTCGTTGAGTTCGTTGCAGGTGTGCGTGCGCATGGGATGATCCGTGATGGCGTTGAAAACAGCGTTGAAACAGGATTGATGATACGCATGCCCGTACGAAAAAACGCCCCAGCCGGGGCGTCTCGGGGTATCGGGTTGTTTCAATCCGTTAGGCGGCCTGCGACTCGCCGAGGCTCGCGCCCTGGATGGCCCAGCTCGTGAACTGATCGAACCACTGGGTCCAGTCGTCCTCAAGGGCATCGGTCCAGGTATACCCGGCCGTCTCGGCGATGGCGGTCTGGATCGAAGCCAGCAGCACCGGCAGGTCGGATTCCGTGATCCCGGCCTGCGAGCCCAGCTGGGCGAAGTGGCGGGCGATCTGCTCGCTCTGGTCGTCTTCACAGACGCTCCCGAGCATGTGCTCGATGCCCTCGCGGATGATCTGCTCGTTGCCGGGCATGTGCAGGCGGAGGGTCGGGTTGGCGTGCTCGACGATGGCACAGAACTCATGGGCGATCGCGTCGGTCCGAGGGAGAAGCACGCTCAGACTCACGCTCAGGCGTGCACGCTGCTCTGCGGTCAGGGTGGTGTCGGTGGTCATGGCAGGGGCTCCTAAGGGGTTCAGACCCAGCTATCGATCGCCCGCGGCCGCAACTTCAGCCTAAACGGCATAAACCGAACACTCAGCACAATCCACACCCGGAAGCCTTGGCGTGCTAAACTCTTACTTCATCGTTATTTGCACCCATTTTCCAAGGAGTTTTCCATGTGCAAGGCATTACATGCAGCAGCGATAGGAGCATCGCTTTTCATCGCATCCCCACTACTCGCGGGCGGGCTTCCGGATTCGCAAATGGTCGATTGGTCGCTCGTCACCCTGCTTGGCTCGGGCACCGATGCTGACCCGTTTGTGTTCGACGAGTGCCGACTCGGGCGTGTTGAGATTGTCTACACCGCCAATGTTCAGATCCCCGGCATCATCACCAACTTCACCAGCGAGCCGCAGCTCGGGCTGGGCGAGTCGGGCAACGGCCCGGGCATCATCACGCTCAGCTGGTCGAACCCCGCGACGGCTCTGGAGATCCGGTGCATCGATCTGGACCTGAGCGAGACCGACAGCTTCACCATCCCCGATGGCACGACGCTCACGCTCGTGCGTGACAACCCGCTCGACGCCAGCGACTTCCTCGACGGGCTGGTAATGCGCGCCGGTGCCCCCGATCAGCCCAACGGCAACGACGAAAACTACGCGGCCCTGCGCATCGAAGGCGAAGCATTCACAAGCTTCAGCATCGCCTTCAATCGCCCCGGCTCCGGCAGTGGCGGATCGGCCATCACCTTCGGCAACGCGCAGGTGATCCCGCGCTGCCTGCCTGATCTGGATGCCAACTGCGTGTTGAACTTCTTTGATGTTTCACGCTTCATCCAGCTCTACAACAACCATGATCCCCAGGTCGATTTCACGAAGGATGGCGAGTTCAACTTCTTTGACGTGAGTGTTTTTATTGGCGCTTTCAACGCCGGTTGCCCATGAACGGCACCTGCTTGCACAGAGTCTGAGCTCACTCATTGAAATCGAATACCACGCATCGCCCCTACCATCGAGTAGGGGCGTGCTGTTTCATTGCATGCCTGCAGGGTTTTCCTTGCTCAGATTATGGATCGAACAAGAACCGCTCGGCGAATCGCTAGATAGACTCAGCAACAGGAGGACCACCATGACCACTATTCTCATCACCGGCGCCAACCGCGGGCTTGGGCTCGGCATGGCCAGGCACGCCGCTGACCGCGGGTACCATGTCATCGGCACCGCTCGCAATCCGGGCCAGGCCGACGAGCTCCAGGGTGTCGCCTCGCGTGTCGAGCAGCTCGACACCAGCGACCGTGACTCTATCGATGCCCTCGCCAAGTCTCTTGGCGACACCCCCATCGATATCCTCATCAACAATGCCGGCATCTTTCCGCACGAGTGCGACGACATCAACGAGCTCGATGTCGACACCTTCGAGCGCGTCATCCGCACCAACACGCTCGGACCGATCCTCACCACAAAGGCCCTGATGAACAACATCGCCGCCAGCGGCCGCAAGCTCAATGTCTCGATCACGAGCAACCTCGGCTCGATCACCGACGCGAGCAAAGGCCAGATGGGTTTCCTCGGCTACCGGACATCCAAGGCCGCCCTGAACATGGCCAACGCCACCATCGCCCACCAGCTCAAGGGCAAGGGCATCACCAGCGTCGTCATCCACCCCGGATGGGTCCAGACCGACATGGGCGGCCCCCAGGCCCCCCTCCAGCCCGAAGACGCCACCCGGCACATCATGGACACCATCGACGGACTCACCAGCGAGCAGAACGGGCATTTCGTGGACTACCGCGGCAAGCCGATGCCTTGGTAATCGTCGTCTGGTATGGTGGTTGGATGATCCGCCTCATCCTCACCGTCCTCGCACTCATCACTGCCACGACCCACGCTCAGCCCAGCCATCCCTGGGCGAGTGAGCCCTACCTCGGCCTCGCCGTCCGCGACACCGAGCACGGTGTCGTCGTCGGCTGGGTCTACCCCGGCCCACTCGGGGGGCAGTCATTCACCTCATCATCGGGCATCCAGCGAGCCGACAACCTTGTCGCAATCAACGGCACCCCCATCGCCTCACGCGACCAGTTCACCGACCTCATCAAATCCCTCGCGCCCGACGACGAGATCACCATCACCTACCGACGCTCACCCGACGCCGACATGAACGCCTCCGTCCCTAAGGGCGGCCAAGGTGGTGAGGAAACCACCATTAGCGTGACCCTTGGCTCACGCGACGAGTGGTCCGGCACTGTCGCCCGAGGCCTGGGCGATCGCACCATCCCCCTCCCGCGCCGCGGTGAATACGAGCAGATGATCAAGCAGCGCGCCAAGGACCTCGGCGTCATGGCCCCCGACGACGGGCTCGACGCGCTGTTGGCGCACATCGCGTCGGTGCAGCAGAACAACCTCGACCCCAACACCCTCACCCATGTCGCCCACGCCTTCCAGAAACCACTCGCACTCGATGGCATCGCCAAGGCCATCGACGAGCAGATCGCCCCCATCCGAAGCATCGGCGCGGAGCACACAGACACGGACTTCGACACGATCCTAGAGGCCGCGCTCAGCGTGATCGATTACGAAGCTGATGAGATTCTCGGCTACGAATGGGAGCCCGGATTTGGCCTAGCCACCGATGCGGCGAGATCGCTCATGCGCACCATAAACGAGAGCTGGTCCGTCGACCCGGCACAGGCCGAGGAACAGATCAGCGTCATCCGTACCAGCACTGGGCAGCTACCCCCCACGCTCCATTTGTCCACGATAGCATTCCGTACATGGCTGTTGATGCACCAGCACAAGCCGAAGTCCAAAGTCCCTTCGACTAAGGCCGGGGAGAAAGTCGAAGGCGCCGAACAGATTTACGCACCGAACCTACTCGATGAACTCGGCTCCTCGATTCCCGACGAGCACAGATCTCCCGTTTTCTCGATTGGCGGCATCGGCGACAACACCTACGACATGTCCCGCACTGACCATGTCATCGATCTCGGGGGTAATGACACCTACATCTGGCCAGAGGGCTTCGAGCGTTCACGCAACCACATCATCATCGACATGAGCGGCAACGACACCTACCGCTCCGACTCCGCATTCGCCGGCCCCGGCGTCGGCGTCTTCGCCGGCTCAATCATCGACGACCACAGCGGCAACGACACCTACACCTCCACCAAGCTTGCCTCCATGGCCACCGGGCTCTTCGGCATCGGCATCATCCTCGACCGCGCCGGCAACGACACCTACACCAACACCGGGCCCGAGTCCGGGTGGTCGCAGGGCGTCGGGTTCTACGGCATTGGGCTCATCATCGACCGCGAAGGCAGCGATGTGTACCACGCCGAGAAACTCTCGCAGGGCGTCGGCGGCCCACGCGGCTTCGGCACCATCATCGACGGCGGCGGCAACGACCTCTACCAGGCCAACGGACCGAACTACGGCTCCGCCTACGGCACGCCCGGCGTCTACCTCGGCATGTCCCAGGGGTTCGGCTTCGGCGTCCGCGGGTACGCAGCCGGCGGCGTCGGGCTCATCGACGACATGTCCGGCAACGACCAGTACATCGCCGGCGAGTTCTCGCAGGGCGGCGGCTACTACTTCGGGCTCGGCATGATCCGCGACCACGCTGGTAATGATCTCTACCACGGAAATCGCTACGGGCAGGCGTTCGCCGCCCATCAGGCCGTGGGCATCCTGATCGACGACGCGGGCGACGACACCTACTGGTCCATGACCGCCGCGTCGCAGTCCGGCGTTTGGGACGAGTCCATCACGCTGCTTCTCGATAAGGCCGGGAACGACGCCTACCGCTGCGAAGGGCTGGGCATCGGGGCCGCCTCCATGCAGGCCATCGGCATCTTCATCGACCTCGGCGGCGATGACCGGTACTCCGCCAACCCTGGAGCGACCCTTGGCCAGTCCGGCGGAAACAGCTACCACTACGACACCGCCGGCGTGATGAGCTTCTCCGGTTTCTTCGACCTCGGCGGCGGTAACGACATCTACCCCGGCGATCGTGCGAATAACCAATCGAAGTCCACCGGCTCACGAAACGAAGATGCGCCAGAGAACTCCGGGCTCTACGGTGTCTTTGTCGATGAGTGACTGAGACGATCACATTGATGCAGCTATCTGCGTCTCTTTCCCGTCAGATGCGGGCAAGGCACAAGAAGAGGTTGGACACAAAGATCAATCTCGCTCGGGCGATTCTCGCTCGCCGCCCACCTTCCACGCGCACCCACATTCGTTACACACTCGACAGCCGTCCGACTCAATGCTTGCATCCGCGAGTGGGTATAGGCACTGCGCGCAGTACCCCTCGCTCAGCAGTGCCGAGATGACAGGCTCCGCCAGCGCACGCGTCATGTACCCGCGACCCCATACTCGATTCTTGATGAAGAGAATCGGGATGCACGCCAAACCCATCATGATCAGCAACGGCGAGGACTGCAGAATCCCAGAAAACACCAGCGCGACAGCGCCAATTGCCAGCCCTATCTGGAACCCCGAGAGCAAGGACAAGCTGATCATCGAAGCAGTGACGGTCGTGCTCTCACCTTCGGGCGCATGCGGTTGAGACCGGCGTCGGAGTGTCTTGCGGATCGCGCTCATCGTCGGCATGTGGATCGGGTTGCCCCGATCATCGCACGCCGAACGCGATCCCCTGCGATCGTACACTCAACACATCTCCACACACATCGCCACCGCGTTGCCGCCGCCGAGACACAGAGCCGCGACGCCCTTCTTACCGCCGGTACGCTTGAGCTGATGGATCAGCGTGACCAGCACGCGAGCGCCCGAAGCACCGATCGGGTGCCCCAGCGCGACGCCGCCGCCGCAGATGTTCATCTTGGCTTCGTTGATGCCCAGTTCCTTGGCATTGCATAGCGCCTGAGCGGCGAAGGCCTCGTTGAGTTCGTAGAGGTCCACATCGTCGACCGACCAGCCGGCCTTGGCCAACGCGCCCTTCACGCCCTCGATGGGGGCCGCGAAGATGTCCTTGGGATCGACGCCCGAGGTGTGATAGGCGACGATCCTGCACAGCGGGGCCAGGCCCAGTTCCTTGGCCTTGGCTTCGCTCATGACGATGGTGGCCGCGGCGCCGTCGCTGATCTGCGAGGCGTTGCCGGCGGTGATGGTCCCATCCTTGCTGAATGCGGGACGCAGCTTGCCCAGCCCTTCTGCTGTCGAATCGCCACGGATGCCCTCGTCGCGGCTGATGCCGCCCTCGGGGCCCGGCACCTTTCGGTTGCCGATCTGCTCGCCAGTGAGCGTGACGACCTCGCTGTCGAAGTGCCCGGCATCCCACGCGGCTGCGGCGCGGACATGGCTCTGGGCCCCGAAGCGGTCCTGATCCTCACGAGTGACGCCATACTTCTCGGCGATGTGCTCGGCGGCGTTGCCCATGGGCCAGCATTCAAAGGCGCAGCGAAGGCCGTCGAAGGCCATGTGGTCTTCCATCGTGCCCGGGCCGTACTTCACGCCCTGCCGCACATGCGCGAAGTGCGGCGAGCCGGTCATGTTCTCCATGCCGCCCGCGACGACGCAGTGGTTGTCGCCGGCCTTGATCGATTGGGCGGCCATCATCACGGCCTCGAGACCCGAGCCGCACACCTTGTTGATGGTCTTGGCCGACAGCGTCGAAGGCAGCCCGGCCTTGAGCCCCGCCTGACGCGCGGGGTTCTGCCCCAGCCCGGCCTGCAGCACGCAACCCATGATGCACTCGTCGACATGGTCCTTGGCCGCCGGCGCGTCATTGAGCACGGCCTCGATGGCGAAGGCGCCGATCTGCGGCGAAGGAACATTGGCAAGTGAGCCGAAGAATCGACCGATGGGGGTGCGTTTGGCGGCAACAATCACGGGCTGGTTCGACATGGTCGCTCCTGTTGGATGAAAGTTTCGTGGTGATCCCTGCGGGTCTGCATCCTAGGACCGATCGTTCCGAATACCCAACCGAACACCTGCCCCGAAAGACCCCTTTGCCTACGAAAGCCCCTGCACCATCCGAATATTCCCGCCCGGGAGCGATGATGCGTGCCTGGCTGTGGGCCGAGTTCGCGTTCCTCTACATCCTCATCCCCCCCATCGTCGCCGGGTTCATTCGCCCGTACATGGGCGACGCGATGCTGCGCCGCATCGGCATCATGAACCTCTCCTTTGATGTCGGGCTCCCGCGCGGCCTGTTCGTCTTCCCCCTGCTGCTCTTCACCTTCCTGAGCATGTTTATCTACCTGCGTCTGGATCCGACCTTCGACAACACAAAGCTCTGGAGCTGGAGCAGGTTCAAGGGCGACTTCAAGCGCATCATCAACCAGTTTGTTTGGCTGGCATCGGCGATCCTCATCGTGACCTGGCTGCTCGCGTGGCACACCGACATCATGCCTGAGTACCGGTTCCTCTACCTGCCGCGCGAAGTCCCGCTGCTGATGCTTTTCATCACGATCTTCTACCCGTGGGTCAGCGCCTACCCGCAGGAGATCACGCACCGGGCGTTCTTCTTCCACCGATATCGCAGCATCATCGGCGAGGGCCGCACAGCGTTCGTGCTCAATGTACTGACCTTCTCCTGGCTGCACATCACCATGTGGAACTGGGTCGCGATCGTGATGACTATCCCGGCGGGCATCATGTTCGCGTACACCTACCGGCGCAGCGATTCGGCGCTGGCGGCGGGATTCGAACACGCGCTGTTTGGGATCTGGGTGTTCTTCGTCGGGCTGGGGTACTTCGTGTTCACGGGCAACGGGATGCCAGCAACACCCTGAAACTTCCAGATCTGGGAATACCCCGGGCATACGCCCCGTTCACCCGCGTGCACGATACTGCAATCGGGAGCTCGCAATGAACCGAAACAGAAACACGCCCATCGTCCTGTTCATCTCATTGCTTGCGATGTTGACGCTACCCGCGCTGGCGCAGCAAGCCGAATCCCAGCCGCTTGGCATTACGCAGCCTTCACCCGTGCGGAATATCGAAGAGTACCTGCTTGAGAAAAAGAAGGACAACCTCGCCATCAAGGGCTATGACCCGGTCGCCTATTTCAAGGAGGGTGGCGGCGAGCCCACCAAGGGCGACAAAGACATCACCACGACCTACAAAGAAGTGACCTACCGCTTCGCGAGTGAAAAACACAAATCGTTGTTCCTCGCAGACCCCGCGAAGTACGAACCCGCCTTCGGTGGCTGGTGTGCCTGGGCCATGAGCAGCGGCGACAAAACCGAGATCGACCCCAAGACCTTCATCATTCAGGACGGCCGACTCTTTCTCTTCTACAACGGGTTCTGGGGCAACACCAAGGATGACTGGCAGAAGGGCGACAAAGCCGAGCTCGCGCGGAAAGCCGACTTGAACTGGAAGTCCATCAGCGGCCAATCGCCCCGCATCCCACCCACGCCCACAAAGCAGCCGTGAACCCGCCCAGAACGCCGGCAAACGCGCTGATTCCGTGTGGGGTCCGGGCTAGGATTGTGACCCGATCCTGAGCAACCAAGACCCACCACGAGGAAACGCATGCCCACCACCGCTGCTGAAACCCATGTGAAACTCCCCGCCGACACCAACCAGGCGCTCGGCATCGCCCAGTACGCCATCGATTTCCTGTCCGACGATCCCGCGACCCGCGGCGAGCCGGACGCGAGCGTGCTCGAGAAGACCAACATGTTCTTCACTGACGCCGTCCTCTGCGGGCTCTCGGCGCTGGCGCTCAAGACCAACGCCCCCACCATCCTCCGAGACGAGGCTCTCCAGTACCCCGTCACAGACGCCACCCACCGCTTGGGCAAGGCGACCCAGCGTGGTGCGACGGTGTTCGGCTCCAATGTTCAGGTCCAGCCCGAGAAGGCGATCCTCGCCAACGGGTCGGCTGTGCGTGAGTGGGACTCCAACGGGACCAACTTCGGCTACAACCCGCAACTGGGCCACACGGCCGGCGAGTTCGGGCACAACGATTTCTACGGCGTGTGCATCGCCGGTGCCCAGCTCACCGGACGCGACGGCGCCTATGCGCTCAAGTCCATGGTCTGTCTCGACGAGATCCGCGGGCGACTGGCCGAGGTCTTCTCGCTCAAGACCTACAAGGTCGACCACGTCGTGCACGGGGCGATCGCCTCGGCGGCGGTCTACGGCGCGATGCTGGGGGCCAAGCCCGAGCAGATCGAGTCGGCCATCGGCATGGTCGTGGCCCACTACATCCCCTTCCGCGCCATCCGGGCCGGCAAGCAGCTGAGCGACTCCAAGGGCGCCAGCGCCGGCATCAGCACCGAGGTCGCCATCATGGCGGTGCGGCGCTCGATGAGCGGCTTCCTGGGCCCGCGTGACATCTTCCGCAATCCTGAAGCAATCTTCCGCATCTTCGAGGGCCCGGGGCAGATGTTCAAGGCCGTCAACGCAACCAGTGCCAACACCGAGAAGAAGGACGCCTCGCCCTTCGAGCTGGTGCTGGGGCGGGCGGGCGACGACTTCGCCGTCATGGGCATGCACTTCAAGCTCGGGCTCTACGAGCACCAGAGCGCCGGAGCACTGCAGGCGCTGATCGACCTACTCAACAAGGCACCGCATCTTCTTGATGATGAGACCGGCTCCAAGATCAAGTCCATCAAGATCACCGCCTACGAGCCCGCCTTCGGCATCATCGGCGACCCCGCCAAGCGCAACCCGACCACGCGCCAGAGCGCCGACCACTCGATGGTCTACATCGTGGCCACACTGCTCCGCAAGGCCCTGAGCAGCCAGAAGGCCGGCTGGAAGGAGCTCATGCTCGAGCCCTACGACTACAGCCCCGACGCCATCATCAACCAGCGCACACGCTCGCTCATGGAGAAGATCGAGTTCTTCCACGGCGGCGAGGACTACGACAAGCGCTACCCCGACGGCATCCCCACCTCGCTCATCATCGAGGACACCGACGGCACCGAGTTCGACTCGGGCATGGTCATGTACCCCGCCGGGCACGCACGCAACACCGAGGCCGACCTTAAGGACATCCTGGCGTTCAAGTTCAACCTGCTGGGCAAGCTGGCCTTTGAGCACCCCGAGCCGATCGTGGCCCGGTTCGAGAATCTGGGCGACAAGTCGGCCGACGACATCGCGTCGATCCACGACTTCGAGATCCAGACCCGCGACGGCTTCGAATAAACCGGCCGCTTTCCGAATCACCAACACCCGCCAACTGGCGGGTATTTTTTGTGCACTTCAGGTATACACAACGCCCTCGTGCTCGATCCAACCGGCCTCATGCTCGCCACGCGGGCACTGGTGCGTCCAGTGTACCAGACCACCCTTGGGGCCAAACTCATACTCACCCTTGAACCGCACCCGATCGAAGATCGCGACCGGAACACGCTTCACCAGATCGATGTTGTGCACGATAAGGATCGTCTGCCCGGTGCTCAGGCGCACGATGAACCGCTGATGGCGTGAACCGATCGTGTCATCAGACAGGATGCGCAACACCTGACCCGCGTCCTCGATCATCCGCGAGTCGTCCTCGATCGTGTATCGCCGACCGGTGGAGAACGGCATCAGAACTCGAACGGTTCGCCCGGGGTGTACCCGACCAGGTCGTAGAGCTCCTGTCGCGTCTGCATGTTGCCCAGCTGCCCCTCCAGCGTGCCGGTCTGCTTGAGCTCGCCCAGCGCCCGCGTGATCGCGCCCATCGCCAACCGCAGCGTGCTCACCGGGTAGATCACGATGTTGTAGCCCATCGCCCCGAACTGCTCGAGGGTCAGCATCGGCGTCTTACCGAACTCGGTCATGTTCGCCAGCAGGTACGGACGCTGATCACCCAGCCCGTCCATTGCCTTCGCGAAGTCCGCGAACTCTTGCTCGCTCGTCAATCCCTCGGGGAAGATCATCGTCGCCCCGGCCTCGACATACGCCTTAGCCCGTTGGATGGCCGCTTCGAATCCCTCAACGCCCTTCGCGTCCGTCCGCGCACAGATGATGAACGCGCCGTCCGAGCAATCCTTCGAGGCCTTGGCCGCCCACTGGATCTTCGAAACTGCCTGCTCCATCGTCACCAGCGCTTTGCCGTCGAGATGCCCGCATCGCTTCGGAAAAACCTGGTCCTCGATATGCAACCCAGCTGCGCCGGCGTGGTTGTACTCGATCACGGTCCGGCGGACCATCTCCTCCTCGCCGAACCCGGTGTCCGCATCGGCGATGACGGGCAGCCCGCTCGCGTACGCCACGGAACGAATCTCACGCACGAAATGGTCCAGCGTCAGGATCCCGACATCGGGCACGCCATTGGCCACCGTTGTCGCCCCTCCGGAGAAGTACGCCGCCTCGAACCCCGCATCGGCCACCGCCTTGCCAACAAGCGCGTTAAAAGCGCCTGGCGCGGCAACAACGGATTGGTCCATGCGTTGACGCAGCAGCGTCCCGGGATGTTCTCTGTTCGCCATAAACCATGATATCCAAGCCCTGTTCGCGTGCCGAGCACCGTTTCAGTACAATCAAACCATGACTCACCGCACACACCACGCCATCACTGCTGTCCTGCCGCTCACGATCCTCGCCCTCACCGGTTGTTCGGCCTCGATCCATGTGCACGAGCATCCACCCGCTGACCGGGCCACACATGAGTCCCATGTCGAGATCATCGAGCCCACTCGCCCATGGTCGGAGATCAGCACCGAGAAGAAGTCGGTCGGACGCATCACCTTCACTCCCCAGCCAACCGAAGAAGAACTCCGCGCCTTTGCAATGGCCGGCGGCAGTGTTGTCATCAACAACCGCACCGCACCTGAGATGCAGCGTGTCCCCTTCGACGAGCAGCGGCTTGTCGAATCGCTGGGCATGCGGTACATCTCGCTGCCAACCAGCTCCGGCACATTTACCCAAGACGACGCCCGTGCATTCGGGAGAGTGATCGAACAAACCAACGGCCCGGTTCTCGCACACTGCGCCTCGGGCTCACGCTCGGTGCTGCTCTATGCTATGGATCAGCACCTTGAGCACGGGCTGAGCAAGAACGAAGCGATCGCGCTCGGGTACGATCTGGGCATGTGGGATCGAGGAGGACGCGTGATGGAAAGGGAACTCATGGACATGCCCGATCGCGTGATGGACGCCGTCGACCCCGCACATCTCCGCACCTACATCGATACCCTTGCCGGCTTCGGCACACGCCACACCCTCAGCGACACCGAGTCCGATTCGCGGGGCATCGGTGCCGCGCGACGCTGGGTCGAGGCCCAGTTCGAGCGCAACATCGATGGGAATGGCAAGACCGGCGATGCCGCGCCGCGTGTGTACTTTGACGCACACACCGTTGAGCCTGATGGGCGGCGCATCACCCAAACCGTCGAGGTCGTCAATGTCATCTGCGAGATCCCCGGCTCAGACCCCGATTCCCGCGACCGTCTTTACTATGTCCTCGGACACCTCGACTCGCGTGCCACCGAGGCCAACGACGCAACAAGTGATGCGCCCGGTGCCAACGACGACGCCTCAGGTGTCGCGCTGATGATCGAACTCGCCCGAGTGCTGGCAAAGGAGCCCATCGAGTCCACGGTGATCCTCATGGCCACCTCGGGCGAAGAACAGGGACTCTTCGGCGCTCGCCTGCACGCCCAGGCCGCAAAGGAAGCGGGCAAAGACATCGTCGCGGTGCTCAACAACGACACCGTGGGCGACCCGACCGGTGTGCTCGAAGGGCAGGACGGCTCCAAGGAGATCCGCGTCTTCTCCGAGGGTCTCCCCGCGCCACTCATCACCACCGACGAATCAGAGATCAGTTCTGCCGTACGCCGCCTGCGGCTCTACGGCACTGAGTCCGACTCGCCCTCACGCCAACTCGCACGCTACATCGCCGATGTCGCGGACCTGCACAAAACAACTGTCCAGCCCCGACTGATCCACCGACCAGACCGCTTCCTGCGTGGCGGCGACCACACCCCCTTCAACGAGCTGGGCTTCTCCGCCATCCGATTCTGTGAGACCTACGAGAACTACGACCATCAGCACCAGGATGTGCGCATCGAAGAGGGCAAGCAGTACGGCGACCTCCCGGAGTTCGTGGATGAGCATTACCTTGCCGATGTGACCCGCCTCAACGCCCTCACGCTCGTGCACCTCACCAACGCACCCTCCGCGCCTGACAACTGCCGCGTGATCATCGCCGAGCTCACCAACGACACCACGCTCCGCTGGGATGCCTCCCCAGAGAGCGATGTCGCGGGCTACGAGATCGTCTGGCGCGAGACCAGTTCCTCGCAGTGGGAAGAAGTTCAGGATGTCGGCAACGCCACCGAGGGCACCGTCCCGCTCTCCAAGGACAACTATTTCTTCGGTGTCCGCTGCTACGACAAGGACGGCTACCGCTCGCTAGTCTCCTACCCCGTGCCCGCTCGAGAATGAAGCCGCAACATCAGGCACCACATCCGATAAGGCGTCAGCACCGCTCAGAATCGATGTTCTGAGCTGATCTGGTGCGTTTCGATCGTCCCGCAACCGGTCCTGCTAAAGAAACGAACCTTTCAGAGCGACCTTGACTAAGTAACGATCGTTTCTTAGCATGAGGTGGTTGGAAAGGGAGTTTTCATAGCGATGCCTAGAAGAACGGGGACATACCGAGAGATCCACGCCGCCGGGCATATAGCCCAGGCGTTCATCCCCGAGCCGCTCCCGCCGAGTGACCCCGATCTCTCGCTGACCCCAGAACTGCAGCAACTCCACGCGGAAGCACGCTCGGCCATCGAGCAGCTCAAAATCGCCGGATCGATGGTTCCCAGCATCGACTGGTTCCTCTATGGCTTCGTGCGCAAAGAAGCCGTCACAACCTCGCAGATCGAGGGCACCCAGGCCACGCTGCGCGATGTCGTCGAGTTCGAGGCCACGGAGAAGTCCGAACGCCCAGATGATGTCGAAGAGGTCTGCAACTATGTCCATGCGCTGGGCTTCGCTCGCGACGAGCTCGCCAAGCCAAAGGGTATGGGCCTTGGCGTCGAGCTCTTGTGCATCACGCATCGCATCCTGATGACCGGCGTGCGCGGCGAGAGGGCTCAGCCAGGCATCGTTCGCAGCACGCAGAACTGGATTGGCGGATCCAACCCAGGCAACGCGATCTATGTGCCTCCACCGCCGGATGACGTCCGTGGGTTGTTGGATGCTATGGCACAATGGATCCATCAGGACGATCCGCTCCCGCCGCTGGTTCGCGCCGGGCTCGCGCATGTGCAGTTCGAGAGCATCCACCCCTTCCTCGACGGCAATGGCCGAATCGGGCGACTCCTTATCGCGCTGCTCTTGGAACACTGGGGCGTGCTGGATCACCCGCTGCTCTACATCAGTCTCGCGTTCAAGCAGGACCAGCTCGAGTACTACGAACGCCTCACTGCAGTCAGAAGAGGCGGCGACTGGGAGGGGTGGACGGCCTACTTCCTCCGCTGTGTGCGTCTGGCTGCAGACGACGGCGTCCGCACCGCGCGGGAGTTGCACACGCTGGTCAGCGCCGATCGGGCACGAGTGGTTGAGCACGAGTCCGCCACGATCGCGGGCGTCCGACTCATGGACGCGTTACCCGTGCAGCCGATCGTCACCGTGTCCAGCGTGAGCGAGGAACTGGGAATCACCGCCCCCACCGCCCGCAAGGCGGTCGAACTGCTCGAATCCATGCAGATACTCCGAGAAACTTCCGGCAAGCAGCGTGACCGGGTCTACAGCTACAGCGAATACATGCGGCTGCTGACCGGCGAACAGCGTTAGGGGTTCCCGCTGAGGGACTTGGTCGCAATGAAACACATTTCCCACACAGCAGATCAGCAAGTCTGCGAGCGGAATCGCCTAGAATCTGGTGTTTCTGCCCCGAGCCGGGGTGTTCTCGAACCACCATCCAACAACCAAGAGGTTGCTCCATGACCAGCGCACCGACCCACGCCAAGGGACTTGAAGGCGTCATCGCCGGCGAAACCGAGATCTGCAATGTCGAACAGTCCGCGCTGATCTATCGCGGCTACGAGATCGCCGACCTGGCCGAGAACGCTTCCTTCGAGGAGGTCGCCTATCTCCTGCTCGTGGGCAAGAAGCCCACGCCCGAAGAGCTCAAGGTCTTCCAGTCCGAGCTGGTCAGCGAGCGCAAGATCCCTGAGCTGGTCCAGTCGTTCCTCAAGCAGTCCGGCGATCTGGTCAACAACCACGCGGCCGTCCCCATGGACATCCTCCGCACCGCCGTCTCCATGCTCGGGCACCTCGACGCCCAGTGCCAGGACAACAGCGCGGACGCCAACCTGCACAAGTCCAAACGCCTGCTCGCCAAGATCCCCACGATCATCGGGCACATGCAGAACAACATCGATGGGCGTGACTTCGTCGCCCCTACCGAGGACCTGTCGCACTCCGCGAACCTCCTCTACATGATGACCGGCGAGAAGCCCTCGCCCGAGGCCGAGAAGGTCATGGATGTCTCGCTCGTCCTCTACGCCGAGCACGACTACAACGCGTCGACCTTCACCTCGCGCGTCATCGCCGGCACCCTCAGTGACATGCACGGCGCCGTCACCGGTGCCATCGCCGCCCTCAAAGGCCCGCTGCACGGCGGCGCCAACGAGGCCGCGATGGACATGCTCGCCGAGATCCGCAAGGACATCGGCCCCGAGAACGACAACGCCAAGATCCTCGACTGGATGCACCAGGCCTTCGAGGACAAGCGCAAGCTCATGGGCTTCGGTCACCGCGTCTACAAGAACGGCGACCACCGCGCCCCCATCCTCCACGCCTTGGGTCGCAAGGCCGCCGAGGCACGCGGGCCCGAGTTCGTCCGGCTCTTCGAGCTCGGCGAAGAGGTCCAGCGCATCATGGAGACCGAGAAGAACATCTACCCCAATGTCGACTTCCCCTGCGGCATGACCTACTTCACCATGGGCATCCCCGTCCCGCAGTACACCCCCATCTTCGTCGCCTCGCGGATCACCGGCTGGTGTGCCCACATCATGGAGCAGCACGCCAACAACCGCCTCATCCGCCCCCGTGCGGCCTATGTCGGCCCCGAGACCCGCAACTGGAACGGCTGAGCGACGACTGTTCTTCCTCGACCCACAAACGCACCCGCCGGGTGCGTTTTTTCGTGCAATCATGGGCGAAAGCCGATCGAGCCGATCCCGTACAATACAGGGAAGGGACTCCGACCATGATCAAGTTCAAATGCGACCGATGCGACATGGAGATCGAGGTCGAGGACCACCTCGCGGGCACCAAGCACGAGTGCCTCAACTGCGGCGATATCAACCGGGTCCCCATCCCGACCGGCTCCGATGCCACCATCGAGGACCGAGACCCGGCGATCGATTCCAAGCGCGTCGATCGGGCCCAGAAGGCGGGCTTCCCCCCGGACTTCGGCCCAGAAACCAGGGTGCTCAAAGTCCGCCGGTGCTGGTTCCGCTCGCGTGTTGTTCGTTTCTCTCTGACCGCCCTGATCGGGCTGGCGAGCCTCATCGGGCTCATCTGGGTCCCCATCAGCAAAGAACCCGCCTGGTGGTTCATGCTCTTTGGACCCGTTGCCTTGTTCTGCATCGGGCTCATCTCATGGTGGTGGGTCGACCGCCTCAGCGCTTCGCTGGAAATCACCACCAAACGGACGATCATGCACCGAGGCTTCTTCTCGAAGTCCTCATCAGAGGTTGTTCACGACAACATCCGCAACATCCAGATCGACCAGACCTTCCTGCAGCGTGTCATGGGTGTCGGGCGGATCGGGATCTCCTCCTCCGGCCAGGACGGCATCGAGCTTCAGGTCAATCACCTCCGCAAGCCCGATTATCTCCGCCAGATCATCGACCTCTACCGCCCGCTCTAACCCAATCCCAGGAGCCCATTCAGTTCTGATGAAGCCATCCGGCTTTGGTCGATTCAAAGCTATACTTGGGCATCGCGGAGGATCCGCGGGATGGCGATTTGTATGCCGGCAGATTCGTGACGGCAGGAGGCTGATTCGTGCTCTGGATGCAGAAACTTCGCTTGCGTGTGTTTGCTCTGCTCGCCGCCTTGGCCATCCTGGTCTTCGGCGTCGTGAGTGTTTTCGCGATCCCCGTGCTTCCGGCCGTCGGCGTGGCGATCGGCATCGCCGTCACCATGGTCAACTCCATGACCGCCCGCCTCTCGCACATGACCTGCACCGGCTGCGGTCAGGATATTGCCCAGCTGCCCGCTGGAACGCACGGCATCGCCTGCGACAAGTGCGGGACCATCAACCACCCGTTCAACACCGGCGAACCTTACTACGCCTTCGACCTCAGTGATGAGGATGAGAACGACGCCCGCAACGCCTGATCAGCCATCATCGAAATCCAAGGCAGAGCATGAAAAAGCCCCGGCATCAACCGGGGCTTGTCAATCGGACGGACTCAGGCCTTACTTGGCCTTGTCCTTCATACGTGCGTTGAACTCGTCGGCGCTGACTTCTTCGATCTCCGCGTCGTTGAGGATCTGATCGATGGTCTTGTGCTCGCGGATCTGCTGCATCAGTGTCTGGGCCTGCCCGGTCCGCTGCAGTTCTTCGACGAGCTGATCAGGACGCTTGCCCTGCTGCATCGCCAGTTGCATGATGCGGGCGTTGACTTCTTGCTCCTCAAGCTGGACATTGAGGTCCTGAGCCGCCTTGTTGAGGATAAAGAACTGCTTGAGCTCATTGCGAGCGCTCTCGGTCGAGGCGCTGCGCAGCTCGGCCATGTGCTGCTCGATCTCCGCGGGGTTCACGCCACGGTACATCATCTCCATGCGCTGACGCTGGAGACTGCGTGCCGCCTGCTGCGAGGTGAGCCCCTCGGGCAGCTCAAACTCGACGCTGTCAGCGAGGTGCTTGACGACCTGCTGACGCATGACCGCCTGCTGGCGGACCTCGGCACGCTGCTGGAGCTGGCTGGTCACCATTTCACGCAGCTGCTCTTCGTCGTTGAAGCCGTACTTGGCGACGAGGTCGCTCACGACGGCGGGGACGATGCGGTAGACCTTGGTGACCTCATAGCTGATGGTCAGGTCCTTGCCGCGCAGGGCCTCGACCTCGTGGTTCTCGGGGCCGGTGAGCTTGATGGTGAGCTTGTCCTCGACCTTGGGGGTACCCAGCTGCTTGGCGAAGTCGGCCACGATCACACCCAGGATCATGCCCTCGTCACCCTCTTCGGGGATCTGGACGACCGCGCCCTCGATGTTGTAGTGCTCGGTTCCGTCGCTGTCGGTCATCACCGCATTGCCGGTAAGGTAGTCGCCGCGGGCCGAGTCTTCCCGCTCATCCAGCGAGCCCTCGTTGATCGAGATCTTCTTGATCTCCTCGTCGACGAGCCCTGCGGGGAGCGTGCTGTCGGGCTTGAGGACCTTGATGCCCTTGAGCTCGGGCAGTTCGAACTCGGGCATCACCTCGACCTCGACCTCGAAGCTCACTGGCTCGCCCTGCTCGACCTCGATGCTCTCGAAGACCTCGGCCGGGGGCTGCCCGAGGACTTTGAGGTCGTTCTCACGCACGGCCTGCTCGTAGGCCTGGGAGACCAGACGCGAGCGGGTTTCTTCCTTCACATAGCCCGCGTATCGCTTCTCGACAAGGCGACGCGGGGCGTGGCCCTTGCGGAAGCCGGGGATTGAGACCTCGCCGGCAACCATCGCGAATGCGGTCTGCATCTGATCGTCGACGGCTCCCGCGGGGATCTCGACGCTGATACGCTTGCGGCAGGGGCCTACATCTTCAACTCTGATCGTGTTCGTCATGGTGTCTGACATGATGTTCTTTCTGTTCATGCCGCGCACTGGACTGCTGTCGATCCGCCATCGTGCGCCTGAGTCCCGGACCGACCCCGCCGGAACGCTCCAGCAGGACAGGAAGCATAGGCATCGGTCGGGCGAGACGGGCTCTTGATTCCCGCCCGGCTAGGGCCGGAGAGTGTTGATGGTGACCCTCCCACGCCTATCATTGAGCCCTATATCCATGCCGGGGTGGCGGAATTGGTAGACGCGGCGGATTCAAAATCCGCTTCTGGAGACAGAGTGGGGGTTCGAGTCCCCCCCTCGGCATTCACCCGAGAGATGACCCGTACCACAGAAGGATCCAATATGGCCGACGATCAGCAACCCCAGCAGCAGCAGGTGCAGCTCCGCATCGACGAATCGAAGATGACGAGCACCTACGCCAACACCATCCGCACGAGCAACACCCAGGACGAGCTCATTATGGACTTCGGCATGAACATTCCCATGCAGATCCCCGGGCAGGCACCGATGGTGGTCTTCAATGTTGGCTCGCGCGTGATCATGAACTGGGCCGGCGCCAAGCGCCTCGCCCTCTCGCTCGGCTCGGCCGTCCGTGGCTACGAAGAGCGCTTCGGCGAGATCGAGATCAACCAGGGCGGCGGTCAGCCCCCGGCGCAGGGCTGATGACCAAAGCCCTAGCTCCCGGCAAGACGCCCGAAGCAACCGATCTACACACGCACGGGCCGAACAAGGCCCGTGCGTCGTTTCAGCAACCTTGTGGCCGCAGAACTGAATAACTCGTGACGGTTTGACCGACGCTGAGCATCTAGAGAGATGCCTCCAGAACCCCAGAATCACGAAAGGGAATCATGACCACCGAATCCCTCAGCATCACCCTCTCAGACGACCAGGTCGCACGCGATGCAGGCCCGATCAATGATCTGATCCACGCCGTCGGCTCCGTCGTGGTCGGGCAGGAGCACATGGTCCGCGCCTTGATCATCGGCATGCTCACCGGCGGGCATGTCCTGCTCGAGGGCGTGCCCGGGCTCGCCAAGACCCTGACGGTCACCACGCTGGCTCAGGGCTGCCATGCCAAGTTCTCGCGCATCCAGTTCACACCCGACCTGCTACCTGCGGATGTGATCGGCACGCTGATCTACAACCCCAAGGACGGCACCTTCTCGCCCCGCAAGGGTCCCATCTTCGCCAACATCGTGCTGGCCGACGAGATCAACCGAGCTCCCGCCAAGGTTCAGGCGGCCCTGCTCGAGGCCATGCAGGAGAAACACGCCACCATCGGCGACACAACCTACAGCGTCGGTGACCCATTCCTGGTCTTGGCAACCCAGAACCCAATCGAGCAGGAAGGCACCTATCCGCTGCCCGAGGCGCAGGTGGACCGCTTCATGCTCAAGCTGCATGTCGGGTACCCAACCCGCGATGAGGAACGCGTCATCATCGACCGGATGATGTCCACCGACACCCATGCGGGCATCAACGCCGTGGTCACCCTCGATCAGATCGCGCGAGCGCGCCAGAGCGTGAACCATGTCCATGTGGATGAGAAGATCAAGGACTACATTGTCTCGCTCGTGCACGCCACACGCGACCCGGCCTCGGTGAAGGCGAGCTGGAGCATGGACCTGCCCAAGCTCATCGAGTTTGGTGCCTCGCCCCGAGCATCGCTCGCCCTCGCCCGCGCGGCACGGGCGAACGCGTTCCTCGAGGGTCGCGCGTTCGTCACGCCTTCGGACATCAAGGCGATCGGCATGGATGTGCTCCGTCACCGCGTGCTCGTGAGCTACGAGGCCGAGGCCGAGGGCATCACCAGCGAGGACATCGTCCGCGAGCTGTTCGCACGCATCCCCGCCCCGTAAGCGAGCCAGTCAGGGAGGACCCCGTTCGTGCTGACCGAAGAGCTCATGCGAGAAGTGAAACGCCTGGAGATCCGGGCGCGTCGTCGTGTGGACGATCTCTTCGGCGGGCAGTACCACTCCGCGTTCAAGGGCCAGGGCATCGAGTTCGCCGAGGTCCGAGAGTACACGCCGGGCGACGAGGTCCGCACGATCGACTGGAATGTGACCGCCCGCACCGGGCACCCGCACATCAAACGGTTTACCGAGGAACGACAGCTCACGGTCATCCTGTGTGTCGACTGCTCGATGTCCACCGCCCTGGGCACCGTCCGCCGATCCAAGCACCAGCTCGCCTGCGAGCTCGGGGCCGTGCTCACGCTGGCTGCGGGTCGAAACAATGACCGTGTTGGACTGCAGGTGTTCGGCTCGGACCACCTCGAGCGTGAGTCGCTGCACCTGCGACCCTCCAAAGGCAAAAAGCACGCCCAGCGGATCTTGCGCGAGCTGATCGACTCGCAGCCGGGGCTGTCGCCGTTCACGCTCAGCGATGCGCTGCAGGAGCTCGGCCGCGCCCACAAGCGCCGGGCCGTGATCTTCGTGCTCTCCGATTTCCTCTCAGGGCTCAGCAACCGGACCGAGCCCGAGTGGGCCAAGCCAATGCGCATGCTCGCCCGCAAGCACGAGCTCGTGGCGCTCCAGCTCACCGACCCGCTGGAGTTCGACCTGCCCAGGGCCGGGCTCATCCGCATGCACGACCCGGTCAGTGGGCGTCGGTACAGCGTGGACACGAGCTCACGGCGGGTGCGTGAGCGATACCACAAGCAGGCCATTCGAGAGCAGGCACTGATCGAGGATACCTGCAAGCGTGCCCGCGTCGATCGCGTACAGCTGAGCACGGCCGAGAGCTTTGTCGATCCGCTCTACCGGTACTTCCAGCAGCGGGAGATGCGCCGCCGATGAGGAGTCTCATCTGTTCCATCCTGCTTCTGATGATCGCAGTGATATGCCAAGGCTGCGGCGATCACGCTTCGACGGAAGCACCCGCCGTTCGCCACTCCGCTACGGACCCCGAAAGCGGTGCAACGCTCACGACCAGCATCGAGACCACGGAGATCAGCATCGCCCAGCGTATTTGGGTCGTTGATCGCTGGAGCTTCCCCGAGGCCTACCGCGCCGAGTTCACCCCGCGCGATTGGTCAACGAGTGACTGGAGCGTGGTGCAGGTCGATGAAGAGCCCATGCAGCTGCGCGACGGACAGCTCGAGGTTATCCGGCGCGTACAACTCGAACCGTTCCTGCCCGGCGACTACTCGATCCCCGGCGCAACACTGCTCATTAAGAGCGAGAACGACCAACCCCCCACCACCATCAGCACCGAGCCGCTTCAAGTCACGGTGCTCGGCGTGCTCACGGACGACGACAAGGGCGCACTCAACCCAATCGCCGATGCACAGGTCCCAGCCGATACAGAGCAGAATCAGCCCGGTCTGCTCTGGGCAGGAATCGCCTTCGGTGTCGCGCTGCTTGCGGGCGGGATCTACCTCCTCCTGCACCACTCTGGCACGGACACTCGCGCCCCGAGCGTGTATCAGGAACTCCGGACCATTATTGATTCGAAGGATCAGCAGATCGGATACGAACGCCTCGCTCGCGTCTTTGATCGGCTCGATCCCCGACTCCGATCAACCAGCGAGTTCCGCGAGATGATCAGTGCTTGCGACAGAGCACGCTTTGGGCAAGAGCCCGCTGCCGCCAAGTTGGCGACCCCTTCACGAATCGCTCAACATGCGTTGCAACTGCTCGGGCACGACACCACAAGCACGATCGGGGGCGACGCATGAACTGGCAGTTCGCGTATCCCTGGGTGCTGACGCTCACCGCGCTGATCCCGATCATCTGGATCGCCCGGATCATCCGTTGGCACCGCAACAACGGCATGATGTCCAGCGTTCCCTCTCGCCTGGCCGCCGCGGGGCGATCGTTGCGTTCGCTGCTGCTCTGGGCACCCAACGGGCTCATCGGCATCGCCATGATCATCCTGCTCATCGCGCTCGCCCGCCCGCAGGAGATCATCGGCAATACCAAGGCCACCCGCGACACCATCGCCCTCGAGCTCGTCGTCGACCGATCCGGCTCGATGGATGAGCCGGTGATCTTCGATGGCGAGCGCACGAACCGCCTTGAGGCCGTCAAACGCGTCGTTGAACGCTTCGTCACCGGAGATGGCAACCAACTCAAAGGCCGCGCCGGCGACCTCCTCGGGCTCATCGTCTTCGGCTCATTCGCCGACACCCTCATGCCGCTGACCCAATCGCATGATGCGCTGGTCGAGTCTATACGCTCCATCAGCCTGCCCCGTGTTGAGCGGGAGCGATCGACCGCGATCGGCGATGCGCTCATGCTCGCCGCGGGTCGCCTCAAGGCGTACGAGGATGTCATGCGTCAGGACACTGGCGACGAATCCTTTACGCTCAAGAGCAAGGCCATCGTGCTGCTGACCGACGGCGAGAACCGGGCGGGGCAGTACTCCCCCCAGCAGGCCGCGGGTCTGGCCAAGGAATGGGGTGTCAAGGTCTACATCGTCGGCATCCGCGGCGGAACGACCACCGGCGGCTTCTTCATGGCAACCCAGCCTGTCAACGATCGCCAGATGACGCAGGTGGCTGAGTACACCGGCGGGAAGTACTGGGGCGTCGAGCGAGTCTCGGACCTTGAGAAGGTCTACGCCGAGATCGATGAACTCGAGCGATCCACGATCGAGGTCAGCCAGTCCACTTCGTTCGAGGAGCTCTACCACCCCATTGCTATCGCGGGGCTCGGCGTCCTCGTCTGCGGCTTGCTGCTGCGTGAGTTCGGGCTCAGGGGGGTGATGACATGAACGAGATCATCAGCTCATGGCTTCACGGCGGCTGGCGCTTCGGCGCCCCCGAATGGCTGATGGCCCTCTGGGCGTTGCCCGTGCTGGCCCTGCTTATGCTTGTCATTGCCCTGCGGGCCGTGCGTGCCCAGCGCCGCCTCGGCGATCGCGAGTTGATCGACTCCATGCTCGGGCGTCCGCGCTCTTGGAACGCGTGGCTGCGTGTGCTCGTGGTCGTGATCGGCGTTGGGCTCATCACGATCTCGGTGGCACGCCCGCAGTCCGACCCCGAAGAGGTCATCGTCGATACACAAGGGCGTGATGTGGTGTTCATGCTCGATGTATCGAGATCCATGCTCGCCACCGATGTCGCCCCGAACCGGCTCGACAAGGCCAAGCTCTGGATCACCGATCTCGTCGATCAGCTCGGCGGCGATCGGGTTGGTCTCGTCGCCTTCGCCGGCTCATCAACCGTCGCCTGCCCGCTCACCAACGATCGCCTCTTCTTCCGGCTCGCGCTCGATGAACTCAACCCGCAGAGCGTGCTCGTAGGTGGCACAAACATCGGGGACGCGATCCGGCGGACGAATGAGCTCGTCTTCCCCGAAGCCGGCGATGCGGATCAGGGTGGGTTCCGCGACCTTGTGCTCATCTCAGACGGCGAGGATCAGGAAAGCCTGCCCGTCGAGGCCGCTCGCCAGGCTGCAGCCCGGGGCGTGCGCATCATCGCGATCGGCATCGGTTCGGACAAGGGTGCCCTGATCGAAGCCGACCGCGACAACCCGCGATCCAATGTCGTCCGATCCCGCCTGCAGTCCAGGACACTCAGCGAGATCGCCCACGCCTCACCAGGCGGGGTGTACCTGGAAGTCGGGACTGGAACGATCGATCTCGCGCAGGTGTACAACGACATCATCGGCAGCGCCGAGCAGCGAACGCTCGACACCGCCACATCGTACAAGTACACGGAACGCTACCCGTTCTTCCTCGCGCTTGGGCTCGCGCTCATCGCGACCGAACTGCTCATTATCCCAGCTCGTGTCAGGAGGGCCCCGGCATGATTCCAACACTTCTCATCGGCTCGCTGATTGCTCTGCAGCCCGCACCGATCGATGCATCTGATCCTACTCCGGCCGGCGACGAACTCGTTGTTGATTCGCAGGGTGAGCCCATGCCCGCGAACATCGCCCGAGAGCGACTCCGCGAAGCGCTGAGTGATGAGACCGAGCTCGCTGATCGCCAGGAGATCCTCTCGGACATCGTTGCTCGCTGTGACGACATCGCCTATCGCTCCGCGGCAGCGTACAACCTCGGAGTCTCCTTCATCAAGAATGATAACGATCAATCATCGGCGCTCGGGGATGGTATCGAATGGCTCCGCATCGCGGACCTCGAAGGGGCTTCCCCCGCACTGCGCGCCCGCGCCCGCGACAGCATCGGGCACGCCCGCTACAAGCTCGCAAACCTGAGCATGCAGAACTCGCCCGGTATCGCAAACCCCGGCGATCTCGGCGCCATGAAAGAGCAGTTGATCACAAAGGTCGCCACACTGAGCGAAGCAGCGGGTGCTTTCCGATCGGCCCACGATGTCGAACCAAGCTACACCCCTGCGATTGAGAACCTCGAACGCGTCCGCCGAGAGATCAAGCAGCTACGCGATCAGATCGAGGCACTCGACGAGATGATCAAGCAGCAAGAGCAGGCCCAGCAACAACGCCAGCAGGAGCAGCAGCAGGCCGCCGATCGCCTCGAAGACCTCGCCGAGCAGCAGCAGCAGGAATCGGATGAGAACAACCAGAACCCTCAGCAGCAGCCTGAACAACAGGAGAAGCAGCAGAGTGACCAGCAGGAGCTGTGCGATCAGGCCCAGAGCGAGCAGGACGGGCTCAGCCAGATGAGCCAGGAGCAGAACAGCGATCAGCAGGAGCAGATGCAGCAGGTTCAGGACAAGATGAACCAGGCCCGCGAGGCCCAGGAGCGTGCCAAGCAGGCATTGCAGGAGGGCAAAACCGAGGAAGCCGCGCAGGCCCAGAAGGAGGCCGCGCAAGCATTGCAGGAAGCGGCCGAGCAGCTGCGGGAGATGTCCCAGAGCGATGGTCAGGAAGGCGAGTCGCAGGGTGATCAGCAAAGCGAGCAGGCCCAATCAGGCGAGCAGGGTCAGAGCCAGCAGGGCGAAGACCCGAGCGAGGAAGGCGATCAGATCGACGAGATCGCGGAGATGCTGCTGGACAAGGAACGCCGAGAACGCGAGGCGCGACGTACCTACCTCAACAAGGGACGCTCCGTGCCCGTCGAGAAAGACTGGTAAGCCATGCGAACCATCAACAGAATCAATCATGTGCTCGCCGCCGCATTTGCACTGATCATCATCTGTGTTGTGGCATCCGCTGCGCATGCCCAGCTCGGGGCTGACGACGGAGTACGCGTCGAGGCTGACCTCTCTCGACAGAGCGTGTATGTTGGTGATGAAGTGTCTTACTCCATCACCGTTTACGGCGCCGACAACCCGGAGCCACCAGAGATCGAGTTCCCGGGGCTTGTTCGCGCGGTATTCCACGGTCGCAGCTCGCAGTCCTTCACCTCGATGCAGGTCGATTCCAGCGGCAGACAACGAACCGTGACGCGGCGCAGCTTTGTCTTCCAATACACACTCACCGCCACCCGTGAAGGTATCGTCGAGATCCCCGCACCCAGCGTTGAAGATGGCGGGAAGACCTACCGAGGACCCGTGACAAGCTTCAGGGCACTGCTTCCCTCCGAATCGACCGAGGACCTGCTCGAACTCCGCTTCGAGCGGACACATCTGTTCCAGAACGAAACCATCGAGGGCGAGTGCGTCTGGTGGATCGGCGACAGCACCTCCGAGTTCAACTTCTCGTCATCGAGCATCCCCGATTCGTTTGAGATTCGCCCGGTCCCCGTTCCAGGCGGTTCCCAGTACACCCTCGACTTTCCTCTTGCGGGGCAGACCCTGACCGGGCGGGTCGATACCGCGATCCGTGACGGGCGCGAGCGCTCCCGATTTACCTTCCGCTTCACGATCACGCCGACCCGGACCGGCACCATCGAACTCGGCCCGATGCAGGCGATCTTTACTCGTCAGTCCGGCACCGGTTCACGATACCGTGCGTATGTCGATTCCAACACCGTTGCGTTTGAGGTGATGCCCGTGCCAAGCGCCGGGAAACCGGATCTGTACGAAGGTGCGATCGGATCGTTCTCGCTCGCTTCGCGTGCCAGCAACACACGCGTCAATGTCGGCGACCCCATCAGTCTCACCCTTCGCATCGAAGGACAGGAACCAATGACCGGCGTGCAGAACGCGCCCGATCTCACACGCGACCCCGAGTTTAGTGAACAGTTCAAAGTCGATTCCGACGGCTGGCGTGAGGTCATGCCGCGCCGCAACGGCGTGAGGACATACGAGACCACCGTGCGGGCGTTGAGCGATTCAGTACAAGAAATACCAGCAATCAAAGTCCCTTCATTCGATCCGGTCGCCGGGCGATACGAAACCTTCGCGTCCGATCCGATTCCGCTGTCCGTCACCGCGGTCAAGGAAGTCACCCTCGCCGATGCATTGGTGACAACCCCTCGCGAGGGACCGACCACCCCAACCCGTCCCTCGATCGACCACATCGAGCTGACCCCGGCCGCACCCGGGCTCTGGGCGCACGGCTCTGCGGACCAGATGCGCTCCGACCCCGGCTTCAATCTCGCCAAGACTCTGCAAGACCCCAAATGGATTGTCACGCTCGCGGCACCGCCTGTGGTTTACCTCGCCCTGCTCTCGGTCATCGGCTACCGCAGAAGCCGCAACCCCGAGCTCGTGCGCATCATGCGTACCTACCGCGCGGCCCGTGCCCAAAGCGGAATCGCTTCGCTGCGGACCTATGTCTCAGGCGTGCTCAATATCAGCCCAGAAGCGATCACTGCGAGCGATGCCATGCAGCTCCCCATCGAAGACCGACTCCGCCGTATGGCCTACGAGCAGATGCTCATCGCAGAAACACGATCGGCACTCCCCACCTCAGTGTCGCAAGACCCGGCGTTGCTGCGATCGATCCACGAGCAGTGCCTCGGCGCATGCAAGGAGACCCGATCATGAACCGCATCGCGTTGCTGCTGGTCTGCCTGCTGACGATCGTGCCGAGGGCGCAAGCCCAGTCGACCCCAGATGAGCCGACACTCGAGGAATCTCTGGCCATGCTCGACACAGGCATCCAGCAGCTCGAAACTCGCGATGCAGATGCCAAGGAGACCATCGCGCGCGCAGCGTCCGCACTCAGCGCCGTCATCGAGCGTGAGGACCTGCACACACCTGCGGCCTATCACGCATTAGGCAATGCCTACGCCCTGCTCGACGACTATGGACACGCCGTGCTGGCCTACCGACGCGGGCTGGAGATCAACCCGAGGGACCCGCGCCTCCGTGATTCCCTGGACTTCGCCCGTGATCAGGTGCAGATCAGCGTGGAACCCAGCCCGGCCAGCCGAGTCCGTTGGGCCCTGACCGCCTGGCGTGGTTTTATCCCGCGTATCTGGCTCTGGAGTGGATTTATCGCGCTGTTCGTGCTCGCGTGGGCATTGCTGATCATCCGCTCAGCGACGCGCGGCTCGCGCAACCTCCGCACGGCCGCCTTCTGGTGTTTCGGCCTGGCCCTGCTCCCTGTTAGTGCGCTCGGCTACGAGTGGAGTATTAATCAAGGTCGCGACTTGATCGTCATCACCCAGCCCAAGGTCGCCGCGATGAGCGGCCCAGACGACAGCGTCTACGACCCCGTCTACAGCGAGCCACTCGATGCGGGGGTCGAGGGGGTTCTTCTGGAAACACGCGAAGATTGGGCCCGAATCCGTCTCATCGACGGCAGCGAATGCTGGGTTCCGCGCACAAGCTACGAGATGGTCAACCCGGCCTGATCAGGAACCCGAAAGAAACCGACTCCACCCTCTGGCCTTTGGCAGACATACTGATACAATTACCGCTGCCGGCATCCACCGGCACCACCCAAGCGGGTGTAGTTCAGTGGTAGAACGTCAGCTTCCCAAGCTGAATGTCGTCGGTTCGATCCCGATCACCCGCTTTTTCGCAAGAGCCCGCTCAGAGCCGCTAAGTGCTGCACTGGAGCGGGTTTTGTGTTGCGCGGACTGACTCTCAGCAGTGCTGCACTCAGCGCATGGCTTTGCACCAAGCTGCTGCGTTTCGCGCCCCAACTGCTGTGGGGAGTGCGGGCGCTCCTCAGCCGTGCCAGTCGCCTGCTGTGACTCTGATCCTGGCGATTTGATCGATGGGATCTCCCCCACCGCTTTGGATGTATCACTGAGACCCAACACGGTGTAGTGCTTTAGCGTGGTCCGGTAGTCGCCATGCCGCATGATCTTCTGGGCGATCTGTGGAGCAACTCCAGCTCTCGCGAGCTGTGTCCCCAGCGTGGTACGCAAAGCGTGCAAATCGATCACACGCCCGTCTTCATCCTCAGTCACAATCCGTGTCTTGGGACGCTGGCGTTTGCCCTGCCCCACCATGATCGGCTTGCCCTGCTCATCAGTGACGACCTCTTCACGAGCGAGCCCAGCCCTGAGAAAGTCCAGGAGCTGCGTACGCGAGGTCACGGCACTACTGAACACCTTTGCCCTAGGCAACGCCCGAGCCTCCCTCAGCCGATCTCTGAGAGCATCCTCGAGCTGCGGGTGCATTGGCACCTGGTCAACACGCTTGGCCTTCCCGCCGCGGATCGTGATGACACCCTGTTCGAAATCGATGTCCGACCATGTGAGTCGCACCAAGTCACCACGCCGTAGACCTGCTAGAGCCGCTGCGAGATACCAGGCTTCACGGCCACGTTCTCGAGCAACCTCAAGCAATCGCCCCAGTTCTTCGTCCGTGAGCGCTCGGCGCACCCGCCGGCGGTCTGAGGTCTCGTCGAGCTTCGGAACAACGCGCAGGGGGTTCGAGGGGATCTTTGAGGTCTTCACGCACCACTGCACGAATGCGACGGCGATCTGTCTGGCGAAGTTCACCGATCGAGCTGAGAGCCCGTCGTCTCGCATGAGGGCCATGTGCTTCTCGAGAGCATCAGGGGCGAGATCAATGAGCCTTTTCGCGCCCGATGCTGATATCAGACGCTCGAGGTGAGATGCTTTCTGATCCACGTGCCTGGCTGCCTGCCCGGTTCGTCTGCAGTGCTGGATGTAATCGCTCACATGCTCGTTGAGCGGCTTCTTTGCTTCGATTGAGTAGCGATCCTGATTCGGGTCGATCACTCCGTCGCGTCTCAGTGCAGCCTCAGAGAGCCGCTCACGTAGGATACGCTCGGCGGTTGCTCGATCAGTCGTGCGTGTGTTGCGCTCGACCCTACGTCCCTCGTGGTCAATCCAGGATATCACCCATGCCCCACGCTCGGACCGTTTGTAGATTGAGCCGGTACCTTTGTGCCGCTGCCGCTTCGCCATGCTGTTCTCCAACCCTGAATCAAACTCTGATTTGCTAAATTATGCTGTATGGTGCGAAGCGATGCAAGTAGGGAGGCTATGAAGCTTCCAGCTTGAGGTCTCGGCGTCGCTGATCGATCCTGGCTTGAGTATCTCGGATCAATCGTGCTTCGATCGGATTCATGCCTGCGAGTGCTTGCTGTGAACCAAGCTTGATCCCCGCTAGCTCTGCAAGAGCCTGTACAAGGACCGCTGTAGCGTTGCGAATATCCGGGGCCGCTGCGATTCGCTGCCACTCTCGCTCGATTAGCACAACTGTGATTTGCTCAGAAGCCGCTAGCCGGGAGAGATTCTTCCCTTGCACGCCCTTCATCTTGAGCGCCCGATATACCTGACGCTTACGAGTGGCTTCCGGATGCTCGCAAGCCATTCCATCAGTCACCTGAGCGCTGCCCTCTTGTTCATTGGCAGGTTCAATGGATGGTTGATGGTAAGATTGGGTGCACGCCCTGCGGGGGTGGGGCGCACGCCTTGCGGGGGTCCCCGGCAAGGGCTGCAGAGGGAGGGCGCACGGTGTGCGGGGGGCATCACCAGCCACCCCCGCAGAGCGTGCGGGGGTCTTGCTTTGCACCCCCGCAGCCTCTGCGGGGGTGCGAGCAATCAGAGCAGGCCATGAAAGGGAGCGGGTCAGGGTCTTTCTACCAGCTGGGCCCTCGGTCACATGCACGATTTTGAGACTCTCCAGCTTTTTCAACGCGCCCTGAACCGAGCGTTCGCACCAATCGCTCTTCTTGGCAAGTGTCTGTATCGACGGGTAACAGGTCGGATACTGTTTCCCCCATTTTATATAGCGGATCAGAACCCAGAGTACCGCCTTCTCACACTTGCCTAGGTCACTGTCAGCGACGGCAATATGCCAGTCTCTAAGGCTAGGGCTAGCTTGGGATTTCAGCGTTGACACACTGCCACCCCCCCTCGATCTTGCAAACCCACACCACAGCCGGTAGCACTGGCAGAGTCTTGTGGATCTCGCTGGTATCAAACACAACTGCAGTCTTCAGCAACTCGCACTTGCAAGGTGTGTGACTCTGTGGATTGATATGTAGCGATAGCTGCGGCACTTCATACTTTGAACAACTAGATTCTTGCTCGATCTGGTGCTCAAAATCTCGCTTATATGCCGTCTGAGATGCACACTGAATACAGGTCGCCCCAAAGCATAAGGTTGCCAGCAGTGGGCACATAGACGGTGCCGGCATTGACTGCGAAGTCTTAAGTCGCATATCCTGCCTGTGATCGATTTGAGCGTTGCCTGTGCCTGACCGCTGGGCCGCTCTTTTTCCAACTATGGGGATTGGAGTACTGCTCATCAGCACGCCCCCTTCCCTACTCGGTCGCTGAGCCACTCCTGTAGCTCACGAACCGGATAAACAACCGCACGACCTATACGAGCGTGTGGAAGTTCTCCTGAATTGGTCAATGCCCAGAGTTTCCGCTCTCCTATCCCTAGTGCTTTTGCAGCCTCTCTGGGTCTAAGAGCCAATTGTGAGAATGCGATTGAATCGGTTCGCTTACTTTGAGATGATGAGTTCATTCGTCACCTCCAGTATGGCTCTTTGCTTGTGCTGCAAGTGTCGAACGGGCACCATCAAGATGAATCAGGATTCTGCGGCCCGCTCGGATCGCAGGAAGCTTTCCAGAGTTTGCTTGGCTCTTTAACCATGACTCCGGTACTCCGAGCTGACATGCAGCTTTTGGCAGTGGAACAAATGTACTTGTGTGGTTTTTGGATTTCATGCATGATGATGGGCATGAAACTCGAGAGAATGTGTAGCGATGCACGCTTGTCACGATCTGTAACGCACTGTGACGCTTTGTGACGGCATTCTTGTGCCATTGCATTTAGTCGGTGAACGCGTCAGGCCAGAGTTCCTTCACCTGGTCAAGACGATAGAGATTCCGACTCCCGCTCTTTCTCTTGTCTAGCTGAGCCCGAATAGCTCTTTGCCTAAGTGCACCAGGTGTTATACCACACTCAGATTGATACCAACTGGCAGGAAGCCACCTAACCGATGACTTGCTTTTTGATTCCCGTGATTCATCCAGTAAACGACGGGCATGCCCCTGTATTTGAGGCAGAAGGATATCAAAATCTGCACCACTCATCCTCAAGACCTCTGGTGTTGTGAGAGAGGGATTGAAATACTGAGCCCAATCAATCCAGCCATCTATATCGCGTGGATATGGCAAACCATACGCTGCTTCCCACTGTGCAATATCTGCCTCAATCTCCTTGTAGGCTTCTGCAAACAGTTTGGAATACAGCCTCATCCTCTCCCGGACATTTTGGACGGATTCCATTGCACGTGGATCATTCTTGTGGATATTCATCCAAGCTTGCCCAGCACTTCTTGGCCGATCTGGATTCGATGCCATGCGATATTCTAGGGCGATCTGGTCAGTTTCAGTAGTTTGCTCGGAAGCCCGTTCGCTGTTCAGAATGGCCCCGTCCTCGGGGAAACAAACTCAACCGCTGGCCTTGACTCCTTTCCCGCCAGTCTCAGCAAGCCCCCCATCCGGAAGGACCCTTCATCCTCAAAGCCTCAGGAGTGCCTCCAGTTGCGACGTGATTTCATTCAGCGGCCTGATGCTCTCCCTTTCTCTGGTGTGTGAGACACCGAGCATACCTAGGGATCACGCGTCGCCTGAAGTGAAGCAAGTCGCTCAAACACGTCAATACTGTGAAGATAATTTGCAACATCTTCCCGCGCTCTACCTCGTGGGACACTCATTCATCACAGTGAGCATTCGAAATCTTCGCCGTACCCCTTGCGCCATGAGTAGATGACTTGCTCAGTTACACTGAAATTCCGGCTTAGGATCCGGCACGCAGAGGATTACCTACCATAGATTATAGATGTCGAAGCGAACCGTCACAAAGCACGACTTCGTCACCGCACTCGGTTGCAAGACCAGAGCGTGGTACGGCATGCGTGAGTCAGGTGACGCGCCAACGCCGGCCGACATGTTCCGCATGCGAGAAGGGCAGGATGTTCACCGGCGTGCTCAAAGCCTGTACCCGAACGGCGTGTTCGCGGGCTCGATCGAGAAGACCAAGCAACTGATCCTCGACCGTGCCGTGGAGCTCATTTTCGAGGCCGCGTTTACGGTCGACGGGTACACCGGTCGGGCGGACTGGATCCGTCGCGTCAAGGGCGGCTGGGTCATCGGCGAGATCAAGTCGAGTCTGTTCGACGAGGACGGCCCCAAGGACGAGCACCTTGAGGACCTCGCGTACACGGTAATGGTGGCTCGGCGTGCCGGCATGCCCGTCAAGGGCTGTGAGCTGGTGCTGATGAACCGCGACTGGCGGCTCGGCATGCCGGACCCGGATCTGTTTGTCATCACCGACCACACGGATGAGGTGACCCCGATCGCCGACGAGTTCAACCGGCTGTGGGATCAGATCGCTCCGCTGCTCTTGCATCGCAGCAAGCCGAGCCCACGTTGGTGTTGGGAATGCCGGGACTGCGAGTACTTCGCGGATCGATGCGTGGGCGTCGGGATCTCCGACCCGATCTTTCAACTCCCCTACCTCCGCGAGAAGAAGTTCACAGAACTAACCGCGATGGGCGTGACACGGATCTCGGCGATTCCATCGGACTACAAGCTGAGCTATTCGCAACAGAGAGCCGCGACCGCGATCCGGACCAGATCGCCGCAGATCGATGCCGCCGAGATTCGGTCGGCGTTGGACTCGCTCGAATGGCCGATCGGCTACCTCGACTTTGAGACGCTGATGACGGCGGTGCCGTTCTATCCTGATGTTGCCCCGCTCGAGCAACTCGTGACCCAGTACTCGCTGCATGTTGAGGCGTCCCCCGGCACCGAGCTGTCACACCGGGAGTACTTGGCTGACCACGCGCGGGACTGCCGCGAGGAACTCGCGACCAAGTTGATTCGCGACACCGCCGAGTGCCGGACCATCGTGGTCTACAGTTCGTTCGAGAAGACTCAGATCAGGGGGCTCGCGAGCCGCCTACCTACCTATGCAACCGACCTCACGGCTCTGGAAGCAAAGCTCTTCGACCTCGAACCGGTTTTACGGAAGGGGCTGGTCCATCCGGACTTCGGTGGCCGGTCGAGTATCAAGGTGGTGTTGCCAGTGCTCGCACCCGACCTGAGCTACGCCGATCTCGACGTCGGCGATGGCGGCTCGGCCGTGGCGGCATTCGCCAAACTCGCGTCCGGGTACGCTACCGATGACGAGATCCAGGCAGTCCGGAATGCTCTATTGGAGTACTGCAAGTTGGACACTCTGGCAATGGTGCGAGTACTTCTTGCCTTGCGTCAACTTGGATCGCCATAGTTACAAACCGATCTGACGCGAGCATGCGAACACAGCTCGACATTTCGCTACGAATGACACTGGCGGAATACTACACCCTCATTGATCGGGCCTGCACGAGGACTCGTCGAATGTACTGATTGATAGCCAAGCATTACACTTGCGGCTGATGCTTGAACAGCACTTACTATATGAGTATTCGAGTATTCATGACGGTGTCGCCTACGCTGCCCGTGGTTGCAAACACCGAGATTTTGCTCTCAGTACGAATGCCATTGAGCCGCAGCCGCGCCTGACAATGCAGGTCGAGCAAGCCGGATCATCATGAGCAATGCGGTACGGGGGTTTATTGAAATAGCGACAACCGAACTAGGGCACAACGAAATCCCTACCGGAATCCATTCCGCTCAGTGTCGGCGTATCATATGAGGCGCCCGACTTGGCTCGAGACGATCGTTTTACTCGTCAGGAAGTACAGTTCATGGACCTTTTCCACTCCAATCTTGCGCCCACTTCTGGGACCTTTGTAGACCTCTTCGCTGGATGCGGCGGCCTGACCCTTGGGCTGCTCAATGCTGGTTGGAATGGGCATTTTGGCATCGAAGTTCAGGAAGATGCGTTCGCTACCTACTCGGCAAACTTCATCGATGGACGTCGCTACTCGTTGGAATGGCCTTCTTGGCTTGCGAAGAGGCCTTGGGACATCAAGAAGTTGCTAACGGAACATGAGGAAGATCTGAGGCGGCTCCGCGGCAAGATCGATCTGGTCTGCGGCGGGCCGCCCTGTCAAGGATTCTCGTTCTCTGGCCAAAGGAACTCTCGCGACCCACGGAACCAGATGTTTCGGCGGTATGTGGACCTAGTGAATTTAGTTCAACCAAAGTTGCTACTTCTCGAGAACGTGCCCGGCTTTAATGTCGCGCACGGCAGCTCGGCACGGGTGGACAAAAAGAGCGGAAAGAGGTCATACGCCGAAAAGCTACGCGTGTTACTTGAACCGACGTATGTCTTCGACGACTGCCTTATCCGAGCCTCTCGGTTCGGCGTGCCCCAAGTACGGGACCGTTACTTTGCAATTGGCGTACGTCGTGACCTCGCGTTCGAACAAGGCGAGGAGTGGGCCGCGAAACTAATCGAGGGCGTGCGGGACGATTTTCTGGAGGACAAGGGACTCCGGCAGAAACCGATTTCGGCCAAGCAGGCGATCGGTGATCTCGAGATCAAATCTCGCCCGCTTGTTCGCTACAGGCCAGATGCGACCTGCGGTACGCGGGCAGTTTTCCTCGAAGCGAAGTACAGCAGCCCGAGGCAGTTGAACTCCTTCCTCAAACTCATGCGGGCAGATCTAAACGGGCAGCCGCCGAGCAGCCGCCGCTTGCCACGGCACAAGGAAGACATCCGGGAACGTTTTCAGCTAATCCTGAATACCTGCCGTCGGGGGAAAACGCTGGACTCAGAGACTCGAGAGCGCCTTGGCCTCCGGAAACTCCGCATCGTACCACTTGATGAAAATGAACCTGCACGAACCGTGACGACCCTACCTGATGACCTACTGCACTACTCAGAACCGAGAATCTTGACAGTACGCGAGTGTGCCCGTCTCCAGTCATTTCCCGATTGGTTCGAGTTCCACGGAAAGTACACCACCGGCGGTCATCGGCGGAAGACCGAGTGCCCTCGCTACACGCAAGTTGGCAACGCTGTGCCACCGATGGTGGCGGAGGCTTGGGGAGTCGCGCTCGGGAGGTTGATCAAGAGTCTGGGCTAATCAAGACCCGAGTTCTGCTGCCCAGCAACTGCCCCTCTTGACCTTACACGAGTCACACCGGGGTTTACTCGGTTTGCAGATCATCGCTCCGAGATCCAGTAGGGCCCAACTCATCTCGACGACCCGCTCGTGATCCACGACACGGTGCGAGAGGGCTTGTAGGTAGGCATCGTGGCGGATGTCCGCGAGCTCGCGAGGGCCGAAGTATCGCTCAAGCGCCCGGGCCATGCCGCCGTCGAGCAGTGGGACTGCCTCGCCGTGCATCTGCGCGAGCACCGCGTTGGCAACATACTGCCCGACGCCGGGCAGGCTCTCGAGCTCATCGCGCGTTCGCGGGAAACATCCCCGCCTGCGGTCCATTTCTAATGCGAGTTTCTGAAGCGTGGCGGCCCGCCGTCTCCAGAGCCCCGGCGGTTGGACAAATGCCCGGAGGTCTTCCTCGGTCGCCTGAGCCAGGCGTTTCCATGAAGGGAAGCGCTTGGTGAACGCGGGGACGAACGCGCTGACTGTCTCAGCGCGGGTGCGCTGGATCAGTACCTCCGCGACAATCTTGCGATAGATCGTGGCGGAGAGGCATCGCCAGTGTAAAGCACGCCCATGCGAGTCGTATCAGGCTAGTAGGCGGTATTGGTATCTGCTGACGCGTCGAGGCGAGACCGGTCGCGACGCCCACTGTGGTTTTCGGGCTAGCGGCACAGGTATCCCCTTCTCAACGGGGTTGCGATGAAAATAGGACCGCGGGCGAGGCGTAAAGCTTGATCATTCGCTTCTCCTCTCGCGAGCAGGATCAATCTCGTAGAATGGCGTTCCGCGAACCAGTTTTCCTTCCACACCAAGTGTCTTCACGAGGCATTGATGGGGTTCCAGGCTCTTGATTGCCCCGATCGTGTCGCTAGTGATGTCGGAAAGTCCGATGGATTCGAGGTCCCTCGATGTGATGTTCGGGACCTTGTGGACGAACCAGGTGAGGAGCGGCTCGGCAAAGTTTTCGTGCTTGGTTTTGAAGTGGGAGAGGTACTGCGAGGCAAGCAGCGCCCCGACCCCGAACTCACGGCCCTGCAGTAGGATCTTCATCAGGACATCGAACTCGTACTGCATGATGTTGTCGGCCTCGTCAACGAGCAACAGCGAGTCGATCGCCCGCAGCTGGGGGGCCGTGCCGATGAACGGCTTCTTCTCGATACGAAGCATGTGCTCGTAGAAGAGATTGAGGAAGACTACCACGAGGGTGTTCTTGGTTCGGTCATCGTGGCCGACCTGTGCTAGGTCGAGCACCACGACGCCGTCGAGGAACTCCGAGAAAGGCACGACCTTGGACGCGTCCGAGACGAAGTACTCTCCGTCGACGAGGTCGCTCATGATCGAATAGGGCGAGTCGAGAGCGCCTCCGGCAATCTGCTTGTAATGGTCGAAAACATCGTTCAGGGTGGGGAACTTCCCGCCGAATCCCGTTGCTGACTCGTAAGACGCCTTGACCGCTTGTTTGATCTTCTCGCGCTGGGAGGGGCCGATACCCGAATAGATTTTGTCGAGGATGTCGGAGAAAAACTTCGATCGCTCCAGCCACGCATTCCGCTGTTGTTGGCTATCTCTGGTATCGAAAAGGTTCAGTGGGATGTCAAATGGCTCGATGACCTTTGCGCCGGTTGCCCTGACGAACTCGGGTTTCGTATAGTCCTTCTTGTAATCAAAGATAAGAATGTTCGGTCGAACTCCACGGTTCATCTCGGGATTGGCCTGCAACTGGTAGATCAGTGACTTGATCAGCTGTGTCTTGCCGGTGCCGAGGTCACCGACGATGCCAACATTGAGCTGGTTCAGGGCTGTATTCCCTGGGAAGAAGTGCACTTCCTCCTCGGTGAATCCCTTGATCGTCCGCCCGATCGGGAATCGAATCCCTTGTATCTTATCACTCGCGTCATCTCTCATCTGGAGTGTTGCCACTGATACTCGATCCTCGACGTGCGGAGCAGGCGCGGGAGCGGCTTCACCATGCTTGCTTGGGGTTGTAGCGGCTACCGATTCAGGTTCGACTTCGACCGAAGGGGGCGGCGTTTCCTTGGGAGCAGGCTTCAGTGTTTCAACTGGACCCTCGTCTGGGGCAGCTACTTCGCGTTGCTCGCTAGACGATTCCGAGCCTGCGGGTGATTGGGGCTTCGCCTCATTGGCACGTGCAGCGATGTCTACGGACATCCCGCTTGGCCTTAGGTTCCAGTCGAGCAGGTGGGACCGCACACCTTCCAGCACTGCTTCACCGCTCTCGGCCAGAAGGGAGAAGGCATCGGCATGGGAGAGCACGATCGTCTCGTTAAAGGAATCGCGGTCCGTGTCGGCCGGCGCGGACGAGTTGGTGCTATCGATGACAATGAGGCGCCCCTTGGTGTCGATCTCGATGGCAAGGCCACCGTTGGTAAGGGCGCGCAGAGCTGCGGAGTGCTGGACGGCCCACTCGGATTGCTGCATGAAGTGGTCGAGTTGGCCGTATACGCGGAATGCGTAGTCCAGCAGTGTCGCAACCAGCGAGTTCCATGCGACGGACCAGAGCTCCGACTGCGCGGCTTGCTTGCGCAGACGATCAAGAAAATCGCCAAATAGTTGAGCCTGACCCAACGCAGCCTTGCGGTCGGGGGCGGAAAGGGTACCCCTCCGCGCCTTCACTTCGATCGGGGTGATACGCAGGTTGCGCGGTTCACCCGCCTGAAATCCCAGACTGAGGACGAGGAGGTCGGGTCGCTCACCCTGCCGCTTCTCGAGCGCGACACGAAGATCCTCGAACTGATTCTTGAAGGGGTCTGCCGGAACAACGAAGCTCAGGGCTTGCCCAGATTCTCTCACGGGGAGCAGTGCCGGCCTGTCGTTCGCGTGCTCGAAGTCGGATTGCAGGAGACGCAAGGCGACCAGCATCCCGATCTCCCCGAGAGACATGGAGCCTCCCGCCGTCAGGCGTTTCAGCGTCGGCATGCCGCGCCTGGAAATTTCCTCGAGCATAGATGAGATCGACTCATCCGGCACGCTCGATGGATCTCCGAGCATGGCAAGGGCCGAGCGAACGGCACGCAGCATGCCTTCCGACTCCCTCGCGAGGAGGTAGTAACCGCTGTTCTCCCCGGCGCGACGTGAGTACGAGGGAAGCTCGTAGTCCCACATGTACGCCTTGCTTGTGGGGCCGAAGAAGCACGCGGCATCGATGTTCGACGACGACACCGCGGTATAGGAAGAGTGATTCACGACCTTGTCGAGCACGCCCATGTTCGGCGCGAAGACGTAGCAATCGAAGTGGTCACGGCATCTTTGCTCTATGATGTCCACACAGCGGAGCATGTTGCCCGATAGGGAATTGCGATCCACCGTGGACGGAATCTCACCGATCCGAGATTCCGCTATGAAGTCCTTGTTCTGGCTCGCGAGCTGCTTGCGGACGCGCCATCGCGTCAGACCTGTCGGATCGATCGCGGACCGGATGCCCTCACGGCCAAAGTCCTGACTCATCGTGCCGAGGTGAGCCACGATGGAGAGATCGTGCGCGTTTCCAGGAGAGTCGATGTCATCGGTGAACCACTTGACCGTAGAATCGGTTCGCGCGGTCAGGGAGGCGATCAACGATTGTTCCGGTTGGAGGGCGGGTTCCCGGTAATCTGTGACTCGGAGAGATCGCGCACCGCCAGCTGCCCAAGGGTCTTGTTCCTTGCCGAGTTGAGACGAGCACCACCCGTCGATACCGTCGTTGCAACTTCCAGAACCCGCGCTATCGCTTGAGATCCCTACCCTGAGGGTGGATCGACCGGCGACGAGGCGTGAAACCTCGTCGAGCGACCGGATCACCTGCTGGGCGCTAAAGCCACTGGCGAGTCCGTCAACCTCGATACCGAGTTCGGTCCCGAGGACTTCTTTGCGGCGGTCCGTGTCGGCGAGGCGGTCGACCGCCGATGTGGACCACATGACTGACCAGTAGTCGGACGACGACGTAATGGCGACGAACGGGCGTCTGTCCACGCTGCCCGTCGCGGTCCTGCAGGGAAGCAACATGCAATCAGGGAAGGCAGACGGATTGAGCATGCTCGCAGCCGGGCACCCCTTGCGTTCCTTGTTGAGCGCATGCTCGAGGATCTCCTGGGCTCGGCATTGCCAGGCGAGTCGGACCGGATGGAAGGGAGACAGGAGGACCGCATATGGAGAGGATTCGAGCACGCCGGCAGTTGCCTGAGCTGCGTGAACTGCGACCGTGTCTGACCAGGCAGCGGAGTCAAAGTCGGATTCCAGCCAGCTCTCGTATGCCGACAGGAGCTCTGAGAGCGCGTTTCTGAAGTTCTCATCGCGCATGTGCTCCCAGTACTTAATCGTGGAGGCGACCGGGCTCCGTTCATCCTGTGTGCTCTTGAAGAAGTCGAACAAGCGGCGGCGCGCGGTCAAGAACTCGTCGGGGGCGGTACCGGGCTCCCTCTCCGGCCGAGGATCAATTGGCAGTTCGCGTGCGGAGATGATCGGGTCTGCTTTCCAATCCGGCTTACACCAGCTATCGAGGTAGTCGGGCCCAAGAATTAGCGGCCTGTACGAGTGTTCCGGGTCGTCAACGATCCATTCTTCGAGGTTCGCAGCTCTGCAGGAAACGGGGTCGACGCGGGCGTTAGCTTGTTCTTTCCGCGCCGCCGCTCGATTCGAGAGCACAAGCCGATCGAACTCGCTCGATGCACCGGTCGGTGGGACATCCAGGGCGGTGACGTGGATCCGAAACGGTTGCGCATCTTCTTTCCCGCCGAGCTTGGCCGAGAAGTCGAAATAGCACTCCTCGTCGGTCTCGATCAGGCATACCGCGTGGTTTTCGTCGTAACTGCTGAGTTGAAAATCGAGTTCGGTGTGCTCAGCGTCAATCTCGAAGCCTCGGATCTTGGGGGGTAGCTCAACGCTCGCGGCAACATATAGGTCAAGGTGATGTGATCCCATGCCCGTGAGCTCGAGGTCGCACTCGTAGCGTGGGACGGTTCGCCCCTTTTCGTCCTTGGCTTTCTTATTGATCGAGAACGGCCGGCACTTTTGCGAATTCGGCCCCTGAGCCACGATTCCCGGCCCGTACTTCTCCAGCACAATATACTTCGTCTTGACCGCGCTAAATCCGTTGGCCTCGACCCTGTAGCTAACGAACCGCTCATGTTCGGGAACGTCCTCGTCAACGAACTTCTGCGACGCGTTCGGCGCGAGACTCAATCGTCCGATCTCCCGGGGTTTCGCGCTGCCCGATGCCCTCGAAACCACGATCTCAACCTCGGTCTCGGTATCCCGAGCGATGATTTCGAATGCGACCGCGTCTCTCGAGATGTTCGGCATCCCACGGCTGGCGGTGACCAGCGTGTCGACCGGCGTGACCCCTAGCTTGCCCTCGGGCGTGGGATCGGAACCCGCGTCGAGCAACCTCGACCAGTTCTCTACCGTGAGAGCACGCCACCATTCGGGGACGCGGCCGGGACTGGTGCTGAAGGGGTGGTATACCTGTAGCGGGCCGGCGACGATCTCTGAGGTATCGAGAAGTCCAAGTTCATCGAGGTGCTGCCGGAATGCCCGTACATGCTCCCCGAGCTCGATCCCCGACGCCTCCTCAATGGCATCGAGCCCCGGACGAAGGCCGTGAGACTCTAGGTAGTCGGCGAGCCTGACGAGCGTCTCAAGGTGATCCTTGGATGCCAGCTCCGGCTCCTCGCAACTTGGCAGCCCGAGTGCCAGAGAGACGGCCAAGTGCGGCTCGAGGTCTGGAGAGCCGCTCGTGAACAGTCGCTCGAGCACCCGCCAGCTGATCCTCTTGTCCCGGTGACGGTTGTCGATTTCCCAGGCCTCGGCAAGCGCATGCTCCACGGCCGGTCGCGCTTTCTCGACACCGCCGGTACCCACGAAATTCTCTAGGGCACCGTTGATCAGTTCCCGGACAAGCGGGTTGTTCATCCAATGCTCAAGCTCGCGGGGCTCGTGCGGGATGCCGAGCCGGGTGACTGTCGAGTCGACAGAGAGTGTCGTGGACACGCAATCGTGAAGCGCGAGGCAAACACCGATCGAGCTGTTGTTGCGAATCGCTCGTACAAAGTAGCTGTCCGTACACCGGGCGGCTTGTGGAACAATCTCCGGATCCTGCGCTCCGCGATCCAGCAGATATACGGGGACGACGAGGATCCCCAGCGGTGTCTCTAGCTGGAGCGGGCGGTTGCCGCCTGTGAGGTGTTCAAAAACTGCGGCCAGCGTTTCGGACGGAGGGCCGGAGAAGATAATCCGAAGGGAGGATCCGAGTTCTGCTCCGACCGCGTTGGCTAACTCGCTTTTTAGGTAGCTTGCCAATGTCTCTACGAACTTATTCACGCTTCGGCTCCTTCGCCGCCAACGACTTCGAACGGGTTGACCAGTACCATACCGCCCTCGGCATCCGGGCTGTCGAGCACAAGCCCGAGGTTGCGGAGCGTTTGACCGAGCGCGGACCCTGGGATGTCCTGCGCCTCAACCTCGATGCCGTACTGCCCAATGTGGCGGCAGAAGTCATCGACGGTTCGTGGACCGCGCGCCTTCGACGTGCAAGCATGCACCAGCGTGAGGACCGACACTGGGCCGAGCACGACCGCCCACCGCGCCGACTTGTGGCTCCCGCTCTTTGCAATGAAGTAGCCCTGATCGTAGCTGCCCAGTCCCCTCTCCGCAGTCTGCCGCTGGCCGAGGACATGACGCAGGAATTCCTGCACGTTGGACGCGATGCCTTTCTTCCCGGCAACGAGCCTTGGGTCCGACTCGATCACCTCCTGATAACCATCCCGGAACGCGTCAATGTCGAACTGCTCTCGGATCTCGCCGAGCCAAGTGAGAAACTCGGTGATGGATCGGGTGTTCGCTAGCGACCCCGCGAGTTTATCTGGCCCAAACGCTGACTCGAGCTGGTGGAGCAGCAGGTTCAAGCCGGCCCGGGCCTTCACGAAGCCGGTGGCGTTCGTGGCTAGCGTCGCCGAGGCGTACTGGCCGTAACGCCAGAATCCGGTTCCGGTTGAGATCTGCGCCTTGACAGATTCGTGGTCCGGGGGTGGCACCGAGCCCTGCAGGACCCTGCGTGCAAGGTCGAGACACTCCGCGTTCGCCTTGCAAACCCAGAGGACATGGGACGCGGTCCCGATACGGAGCAATGCCTCGAGCATGCTGATCCACTGCCGTCTAGTGAGAAGCTTCTTCAAGGACAGGATCTTCGCGAGATCCTCGACGAACTGTGAGGCAGGCACGCGCATGCTTGCCTCATGCCACGCCTCAAACCGGGGTTCGGTTTGCAACGCTCTGGGCGATTGCCACGCATCGACAAGTAGCTCAGATCGCCACGATCGGAATTCCGCGTCGAGAAACCGCGCCCAGATATCATCATTTTCGTCGACGGAGAGCGCATTGAAAAGCTCATGCCAGAGCACCTGAGCGTTGTCGCGACTCTTGGATCCGTACTGGACGACCGCCGCGACGAGTTCGCCGGGATTCCACGAGTTGGCTGAGAGGCGGGCCGAGAGGGAGTAGATCGCCGCGTCAGGCACAACGGGACTGATCTGGAGGAAACGCTTTGAGCTCTGGTTCGGTTGCTTCGGGCTTCGGAGCGTTCCGGAGACAATGCGGCTCCAGGCGTCCGCGTCTATATCGGTCGCAGCATCACGACCGCCGGGTCGCTTGCCCTTCTCCAGTAGTTTTTGGAACTCCCTTCCCAACGAAGGAACTTTGCCCTCAGACACGATGCCCGGTTCGAGCCCCGCCCGCCGGTAGGTCGACGCGAGCACGACCTCGCCGGACGCATACTCCGGAGCGGGGCGCATGTGAAGGAAGCTCTGCTCGTAGGCCACGTGAAGGCTCGCCTGCGTCCACGGGCTCTCGATAAAGTCGCGGGGATCCATCAGTCGGTGCTCCGGGTAAACTCGAAATGGCCGTCCACGTACTCGATGCTCTCCCGTCCTGACCCGAGCACTATCGTCGGTTCTTCGGCCAAGACTTCAGGATCGCGCACAACCTTGCCGGAGACCATCGACTTCACGCGGCCAAGAAGCGAATAGATCTCGGGCGGTAGCGAGGCCTCATGTAGGCCGTCGCTCACATCACACAGTGCCCGGAACAGGTCGAACGTGAGCGCGACGGCATGTCCTTTGACGACGAGGTACGGCAGGAGGCTCTGGGGGCGATCACGGCCCCCGGACGGTGGGTGGGCCTTGATCTTGATTTTCTCGTGTATCACGAGGGCAATGTCTCGCGATCGTTCCGCCACCGGCTGACCAAACGTTGTCGCAAGCCCAGCCCTGAAGCGATCGTCCGCATCATGCAGAAGCTTGCGCATCTCCTTGCGAACGGCCTGCAACTCACTACTGTTATTGATCGCCTCGAGGTACTCGGCAAAGAGCTCGTTGTCTCGGCAGACGCCCCGGCGTGCGCCGAGGCTTCGCTTTACGAACCGCGCCGCGAACTGCCGGATCGTGGCCTGCAGCAGCCGTGCCTGCCGTGTCCGGTTACGGGGAAACCGATCCTCGACGAGCGACTCATCAGCCTCGGCCAACTGCTCGAGGATGTCGCGTTCGAGCGGCTCGATCTGAGTCGAGACAAGTTCAAGGCCTTCTCGGATCGACATGCTGAAGCGGTCCTCGATCTGCGCGATCGAGTACTCCTCTCCCGGCCGGGAGATCAGTACCGAGTTTCCCGTTGCTAGCGCGGGATCGAGCGTGGAGCAGAAGGAACGCCGCACGCGGTCGGGAACGTCACCGCTCGCTAGCGCAGCAAGATCGCTGGCCCGAGCCACAAACCGGAAAAACGCCTTGGCCCGCGCGAGGCCAGAGTCGCCGCTCTCGTCCTTGATGAGCGCGTGCTTGGCCTTGCGGTGCTCCCCACGGTCGAAGCCCGGCCATTCCGGGAACAGCCGGTGGTGATAGAGTCTGGAAGCGAGGAGGTACGGCGCTCGGTCGCGCTCGACGGTACCGGCTCGTCCCTCGCTCGCAAGGCGGTTCTGGGCCGCGGCCCACTCGCACGGGCTGACCCTGCGGTCGTTGACCTTTAGTTCCGCCGAGTCACCAACTAGCAGGTACGCGATCAGTGAGAACAGGTCCCGGAAGGTCCACCGCTTGCCCGAGGCGAGCTCGTAGTAGTGCAGCAAGCGTGCCAAGTCATCGACTGCGCCCTTGCGAGAAAGGAGCTTTCGGTTCTGACAGAATGGACAGCGGCTCTTGAGATCGCAGGGCTCTTGCCACTTCCGCTCGTCGAGTGCGATCTCGAAGATCCTGTGCGCAACGGATTGCTCGCCCTCGCCAACGGGGGCGGCGACGAGTGACTCGACGTCCATCGGCCAGATCGCAATGTGGGGGGCCTCTCCGAGTGGCCAGCAAGGGGGTTGGTTCGGACCGCTCGTCGCGGCGGCCGTGATGGCGGACACTAGCCTTTCCGTTTCGGCATGCCCGCCGCTCGCGGCGGCCAGCGAGGCCACGCTCGCAAGGATCCCACGGTTCACGCAGCACAGGAAGATGCCCGGCCGGTCCGGATCGAGGATGTCGGAAAGGTCATCGAGCAGCAAGGCCTCCGCGGAGGCCTGACGGGCCGGATCGTTCTCGGTCGCGTCTTGGACCAGCGAGATAGTCGCGATACCACCGAGGCCTTCCGAGTTGGGGAAGCCGGTGACGTCGATCGTGACCCTCCGCGGAGGGATTTGTTCGGCCGTGACTCGGTACTTTGAAGCGAACCGCTCAAGCAATTCGCCTCCTGCCCCAAGGGCCGCGTCAAATGCCTCGATACAGCCCTCGACCGCGTCGGTCTTCCCGTTGCCCGGGCCGCCCACCAGCAGGACCGCCCGCGGGCCGCCCTTGCTACTGACGAGATCGTCGACCCACCGGTTGAGTCGGCGGACGAGGGGGGTCTCGATCTGTTCCCCGGTGGGCCTGCCCGATTCGCGGTGAAACGGGCGGCGGACGCCGCCGTCCCGGTGGCCGGCCCAGCGGATAAGACCCTGTGGAAACGAGGCATCCATGTTTGTGCCGTTTGATTCGTCCACATGTCCAGCCATCGACGGGCCTCCAAGAGTCAAACGCACTTCATACGCACAGGCTAGACCACAAGGTCATAAGGACCGTTCGGAGCTACCGATCGTGTTCCCTCATGAAGTGCTAGTGCTACATAATATCCGAACACATCAGCGTGTGCATGACCCAACGAAATCTAGCCAAAGCCGTAACTCAGACTCGATCGACACCGAAAAGGTTGACCAACGCTCTTCTCCTCGACGCTACGCAAGGCTCCGGCGATGTGAGCGATACCCACACCGACTGCTGCATAAATCGCGGTAGCCGAATCACTTAGACTGATCCGGCTTAACAGTGCTACCTACTCTGCCCGCTATTAGACTTGCTCAGCGCTCTGCAGAGACCAGCGCTGAGCTAGGTCATCACCACTAAATGATATCTCTCTGATCCCAGCTCCGGAACCAACTGCACACTAAACTCTGCACAATGCCCATATGCACGGCCTGATTGTTCAGGAACAAACCACGCAGTTCGCCATTGCAAGCAAGCCCAATCTCGCCTCCGGAGGCAGCTTCGGCCAACGTCCGATTAGCTGCGGATCCTGCATAGACAAATCCGAACTGCTGTGGGAAGAGCTGGTGCTCACATGACCCTCCTCGAATCCCTCTGTGATATCGGGATCTGTATGTCCAGACTCACAGCTTCCCAATCAACACAACATGCTGCGGTGCAGACGAACCGCACTTGGACCACTGAAGGCAATGCCGCTTTGACACTCATATCCAGCTTTCCAGCCACGTGGGCACAGCGACAAGCTACATCATCACATAAGAATGCTCTTCAACCGTTATGCTAAATCCCGAGGAGCAGGCCTACTCATCACGGCTAAAGCGCACCTGAGAAATCACCCTTTGGTATGATCAATATCTGCCTTCCGGAGTCGATGCATTGTCCATCACCGTGTCAACCCGATCCATGGGCCTTCGCAAACCATTGCTGGCAGACTTCGATGTGCCCCCGCCTGATGGGCTGCGAGACGATGGCGAGCTCCTTCTTCGCCACCTGATCGAGCACGTCGTTCGGCATCAGGTGCATCTGTTTAATCAACGCCAAGAAGCCGGGCGAGTCGACCGCGTTCTATCCGAGGCTGCGATCAAGAAGGGGGCAAAGGCCGGCAAGGTGGACCCTACTGGTCGGCCTGAACGGGATACCGCCGATTCCAAAGAGGCGGTTGGCACGGCCCTGCAGGCCTTCGAAGACGGCATGTACCTTGTGATCATTGACGAGATCGAACGCCGAAGTCTGGACGAGCATGTGTATCTCTCTCCAAGCAGTAGAATGGTGTTCTTACGCCTGACGTTTTTAGCGGGTGCGTAGTCATATGGGAAGTGATATGAACGAGCATGATATTGAGAAGCAACTCGAAGAAGCGAAGCAGCCCAAGTGGCTCGACCACCGGATGAAAGCGCTCTCTAAGCTGCCGCGAGCTCAGCGTCACGAGCTCAAGGCACTGATCGCTAATGAGAAGGTCGGATTCTACAACGAGACGCTGAACAATGATCGGACTCAGAACACCGCCAAGTTGTTCGAAGGCATTAATGAGAAACAACGGACCCGTCTCTTTGAGGGCCTCTTCCCCGGCATGGCTCCGCATGTCGAGCGAGCATGGTTGACATCAAATATACGTCCGTTTCACCATGCATATCAGCGGATGCCATTCCGCGCTCCGAACCGGGCACCGCTGGCACGCCAGCAGCGGGCCCAGTACTTCCTCGCGCTATGCGCGTCACTACAGGGGTACGACCCGTCCCCGGGCTGGCTCGCCGCGTGGGATCCGCACATGATCATGGGCGATTACCGGGATCCACACGCCGTTTCATGGCTGCTCGCAACAGTGCTGCGAGCTGGAGGTAAAGAGGCAGACGAGGTGAGGTCGGTCATTGTCGACTCCATCAACGGCGAACACGAGGTTGGCCGAATGGGCCCAGGCGCGGTGGCGACCTTGCTCAACAGCGACGAGCGATCTGACTGGGAGGTAATCGGCAAGCTGCTACTGGCAGCCCAGCGCCAGGAGGGTCTCCGCCAGTACATCCTTGAAACCCTCGATGAAGCACATCCCGGTGCGTTTCGCTACATGCTCGGCCTCATCCTTGAGCACGATCTGGGGCGGTTCAGCTCCGTTGTACGTGCGTTCGATGTATGGTTAGGATACCAGTGGGCCGGCGGGAGCGCAAAGGTTGTACACAATGGCTTGAGTAAGCTGTGCAACTACCTCGATGATGAGGCCGTTCGGGCTGATGCGATCGAGCGAGGCGAAGGCGAGGATGTTTATCTGGCCCTATGGGCAACAGCACATGCCGATGCGGACCGGGCACTCCCCACAATCGCACGACTGGTGAGCGATGACAATCCCGCTCGCCGATACGCAGCACTCCTAAGTCTGACACGAATCGGGCTGCTCCCAGAGGTCATCGAGATCCCAGCTTCACATTTGCTGAGCGGCGAAGAGACCGACGAACGGATCCAGACTTTCATCTGCTGCATGCTCGCGGGGATTAACTACGCCTCGTTCAACTTCAAGGTGAGCGACGAGCTCTTCGATGCAGTCGGTGAGATCTTTCATCAGTTCCCAGCCAAGAAGAAAAAACTCGATACACTCATCTGGCCATGGGACGGTTTCGTCCGAGAGCGGCGCGACGCTGCCCGGGCCCTCAGCGCTTTGGCTTGCGGGAACCCAAAGAAGCTCTTGCCATACGCAGACGCTCTAGAAAGCTACCACTGCGCCCAAGTTGTGAAGGAGATCTCCGGTACCGACTTGTACTGGGACCATAAGGAAGGGATACAGAAGAAGCGGAAGCGTCGGAAGATGGATGTTAACGAGCGAGCCTTCGTCGTCCGAATGATGGCCGACACGCGCCAAGACGTACATGCGGCCGCGTTCGAGGCGCTCAAGGAGTCGGATGTGACTCCGGACGAGGTTGACCTGCTTAAGAGCAACCTGCATCGGACCGCAGCGACATTCAGACGAGGCGCGATCGAGAGACTCTCGCAGCTGCCACCTAAAGACATTCTCAATCTGGGTGAGGAACTACTCGACGCGAAGCAGCCCAAGAAACGTATGGCTGCCCTCGAACTGCTGGAGCCGCTGGTAAAGAACAAGAGGATGGGCAGTCAGGTCGCAGAGATCTTGAGGCGGCGACTCGAACAGCTCTCTGAGGTCCCGGAGCTCGACGCTGCGTTGAAGCGGATCCTTGGCAGCCCGTCTGAAGAAACGACGCTCGACGACTGTCTCGGCCTTATGCCGCCCGGCAGCCGATCCAAACCGATCGTGCCGAAGGCACGGGGTGTTGACCGAGATACCAAGGCCTCCCGGGCATGCCTGAAATCACTCGCTGAGCTCTTTCTGAGGCATGGAGAAACTGAAATCGCGGTGGATCGTAAGTATTTCGACGACTGGTTTGGCGACGACAAAGTGCACATAACTTCACGCTTCCCCAAGCCGAACAAGCGCTCGTCAAAGCAAGAAGCTGACACACCCAACAATGCTCTCGAACACTTACCCTTGATCGAAGTATGGATGGAATGGGCCGATTCTCGCGGCAAGTCTCTCCGCGACCAAGATGGACTTGAGCTCATTCGGGCATGGGCACTCACGTATGACCGTCCTGAAGCATGGGAGAATCTTCTGCCGAAGCCTTTCCAGGCGAAGATGTCATGGGAGCTCAATGGGGCCTTCCGGAATCTAGTAGAATGGCTCCCGTTGCTGGCAAACCGCGACGAAGGATTCGCCTACCTCGTTCAGCGGGCCGAGGATTCGATCGCGAATCGCGATGCTAAGCGAGATGACGAAAAACCCGTCCGGGGCCTCGTGGTGAACTCGTCCAAACAGGCTCGTGATCTCAATGTTGCTCGCGAGTATTTCAGGTTCATCCGAGCCGATGCTTCGGCTGAGCAACTGAAACTGCGAGGATACCTCTCTGGGCTCGAGATGCTTGCGATGGATCGCGGAATCCCCGCATGTGAACAAGGCCCATCGCTTGAAGGGTTTAGCTATGCCTACGCGGAAGGCTTGCTGAATGAGAGCGACTTCATCGCCCTGCTTCTCAAGGAGCGTTTCAAGCCAAATGCCCATGGTTGGCGCAATCGGTTTGGACCAATCTCCGAAGCGACCAGGCTTCAGCCACACAAGGCTTTGGCCCGACACCCGAAGCTACTCGCCAGTGCGTCCAGGGTCCGTGACCGCCTCATTGAGATCGAGCTCACACGCGGCGAGCGTACCACCATAGTCAGCGACCCAGTCTCTGAAGTGCGCTTTGCAGGTGGGGCCGAGATTCTGATCAAGCTCGTGACCGCTCTCGGAAAGGACAAAATCGTCCGGCAGGATCAATGGGGCGAACCAACACGGTCTTACTCATTCAGTCGCCTGATTTCGGTGACAATGCCACAGGAATCAGATACCGACGACCGCTTGTCAGAGCTGATCAATGAGCACGGCGTGAAGAAGCCCCGACTGCTCGAGGTGGGCATGTATGCCCCACAGTGGGCAGGCCATATCGAACGCGCCACCGCTTCCACGGGGTTTGAGGACACCGTATGGTGGATCCACGCGCACACCAAGCGGAACGATTACTGGCGGAACCAAGAGATCAGAGAGCTTTGGGCCGCTCAGATCAATGAGCGGACCGAGCTGGACTCGGAGGACCTTGAAGAGGGTGCGGTCGATGTCGCCTGGTTTAATCGGATCTTGGCGCAGATCGGCGAGGATGCTTGGGGCGCGTTCCAGAAGCCCGCCAAGTACGCATCCAACAGCGGCTGCCATAAGCGGGCGCAACTCTTCGCTGATGCCATGCTCGGCCGAATAGGAATCACCGAGCTGATGCCTCGGATCGACGAGAAACGAAACCAGGATGCAGTCCGAGCGCTGGGGCTTGTGCCGTTGCCCCAGAAGGCGAGCGAGGCAGACGCAGAGACCCTAGCTAGGTACATCAGGCTGCAGGAGTTCAAACGAGAGAGCCGGAAGTTCGGCAGTCAACGGCAGGCAAGCGAAGGGCGGGCCGTCGAGATCGGCATGCAGAACTTGGCCCGCACCGCTGGGTACCGCGATCCCCGCCGACTCCAGTGGGCCATGGAAGCTGAGGCTGTCGCCGACCTTGCACAGGGCCCCGTCAGCGTGACTGCCTATGAGACCACAGTCACCCTCGCAATCGATGAGGCCGGCGCACCTGAGCTGACGGTCATCAGTAAGGGCAAGAAGCTCAAGAACGTGCCTGCGAAGTTCCGCAAGCACCCGGAGATCGCCGAGATCAAATCACGCGTGACCGACCTCCGCCACCAGAGCGCCCGCATGCGTCTCTCGCTAGAAGAGTCGATGTGCCGAGGCGATGTATTCACCGGGGCCGAGCTTGCTGAGTTCTCTGCCCACCCGATGCTCCGCCCCATGGTCGAACGCCTTGTCTTTGTCTCAGGCGAAGCTGCTAATCAACCGTTTGCTGGCTACCCAGATAAGATTGGAAAGGTTCTGAGGTCATACAGCGGCGTTCTAGAACCGGTTGGGAAGCAAGATTCGCTCCGAATCGCTCACACTACAGATTTCTTTGAGCGAGGCGACTGGCACGAATGGCAGCGTGAGTGCTTTGGGGCAGAGCGGATTCAGCCATTCAAGCAGATCTTCCGCGAACTCTACCCACGCACAAAGAGCGAAGGTAATGGCTCTGATATGTCACGACGCTACGCAGGCCATCAGGTAAACCCACGCCAAGCTCTCGCGCTGCTCAAGAAGCGAACGTGGGTCTTCGCCCCGGAGGAAGGCTGCCGTCGGGTGTTCCACGACGAGGGCCTTATCGCAGAACTCTGGTTCCAAGAGCACTTCTACACGCCCGCCGAAGTCGATGGCCTGACGCTTGAGGGAGTGGCGTTCCGCAAGAAGGGCTCGGACCGAAACCACATCAATCTCACACAGGTGCCCGACAGGGTCTTTAGCGAGACCATGCGCGACCTCGATCTGGTTGTAAGTGTTGCACACGCCGGCGGTGTCGACCCGGAGGCCTCCGCATCTACCGTTGAGATGCGTGCCACACTGCTGAAGGAGACTTGCAAGCTGCTCAGACTGAACAATGTACGAGTCGAGGGGCACCATGCCTTGATCGACGGCACGAAGGCGAGCTATAGCATCCACCTTGGCAGTGCGTCGACAAGGGTTCTTCCTGGCCGCATGCTCGCAATCGTTGCGGTGCACAGCCAGTACCGGGGACGGCTCTTCCTCCCCTTCGCGGACGATGACCCACGGACTGCAGAGGTGCTGGCAAAGGTGTTACTGCTGGCTCGTGATCACGAGATTAAGGATCCGTACATCCTCGAGCAGATCGGGTCGTAGCAGGGAGAGGAAACTCACTCTAAGCATGTTCCGCCAACATGCGTTTCAATGTCGGAACCGGTGCTCAGAGCACCATGCGATCCATAATGCCAAGTCTGCGGCTTGAACGGTCAGGAATAGGTCACGCAGTTCGCCATTGCAAGCAAGCCCGCCCTTACCTCTGGAGGCAGTTTTGGCCAACGCCCAATCAACTCCACCAGCTGCGGATCCTGCATAGACAAATCCGAACTGCTTTGGGGAGTGCGGGCGATGGAACTCTGCTCGTTGTAAACCACTGTCGTATCAGTATCTTCCTCGCTAGACTTGCAGCTTCCCAAGCTGAATGTCGT